>NZ_JAGRQM010000007.1:0-237969 GCF_018132775.1 Gordonia sp. SCSIO 19800
GTGGGTCAAGACCGCTGACCAGATCCTCGACTCCATCGCCCACTACTGCACACGAATTAATGACTCAGAACACTAGCGGGGATTATGTCATAACGTAGGTTATCGGCGAATCTTGGAGAAAATCAGGTCATTTCGTCATCAATGACGAAACTGTGGAGCAATCACGAACCGTTCGGCCGTCGAGGCGTTCTCCAAGCTGATCCTGCGGAACGAGTACACCCTCTCCGACGTCGAGAAGGTCATCGCCGGGGACACCGATGCCGTCGACGTGCCACCCGACTAGACCCCGTCCAGCGGTGGGCCGCGACCTCTCACGGTCGCGGCCCAGCGCCCCGGCCCCGCTCACACCCGCCACCTCGAGGAACCATCGTGACCATCACCGCCGAACTTTTCCCCCGCTGCGCCCTGCCCGGCTGCGCGATCCCCACCGACACCCAGGGCCACCCCTGCAGACAATGCCGCCGTGACCTCGGAACCCTCGTGCGCCACAACCCCGGCGGCCGCCGACGCCCAAACCGGCCGCGACCACGACGTCGCCCTGGCCTACCGGGCTTAAGAACAGCTACGCATCGCCGACGCCGCCGAACAACGCATCGCCCTCCAGATCGGTCAGCGCGAGAAGCCCGGACAGTCCAGTTGGCTGTGCGAGAAACGCCGAAGGTGTGACATTCTGTCCGTTCCGTACCCGAGGAGTGCGAACGTTCTGTAGGTATCGCGCGACGGGCGGTGCGACCACCATGGATGCACTGCGCATCGTCGCGCGCCATGCCCGAACGCACCCCGCCCAATCGGGGGCCGACACTTCCTGGACGGACTCCATGACCGCACTCGACGCCGCGACCCCGTCGGCACCCGGACCGGGCCATTCGGGCCCGCAGGCCGAGGCCGAACTCGAACTGATCCCCGAGTCCGCGAAGACCCATGACGTGCGCGGACAGTTCTGGATCTGGGCCGGTGCGAACATCGCGCCGATCAACTGGGTGCTGGGTGCACTCGGCGTCACGATGGGCCTCGGGCTGTGGGAGACGGTGGCGGTCCTCGTCGTCGGCAATGCCATCGGCATGACCATCTTCGGCGTCTTCGTCGTCATCGGTCAGCGCACCGGGGTCACCGGAATGGTGCTGTCGCGAGCCGTCTTCGGACGCCGCGGCGCCTACGTTCCCGCCGCCGTCCAGGCCCTGGTCTGCATGGGCTGGTGCGCGGTCAACACCTGGATCGTTCTCGACTTGGTGATGGCGCTGCTCGGCGAGATGGGACTCGTCGACCCGGACCTCGACAACAACGCCGCACGGATCGTCGTGGCCGCGGTCATCATGGGGATGCAGGTGACGATCGCGTGGTTCGGGTACCGGGTGATCTCCGCGTTCGAACGATGGACGGTGCCTCCGACGGTCGCGATCCTGCTCGTCATGACCGTCGTCGCGTGGGTCGGCCTCGACGTCGACTGGGGACAGACGACCGCTCCGGAGCTCACGGGATCGGCCCACATCGGCGCGATCACGGCGGTGATGACCGCGATCGGCATCGGCTGGGGTCTGACGTGGATCGGTTACGCCGGCGACTACTCGCGCTTCGTGTCCCGGGACGTCCCGTCGCGCAGGCTGTTTCTCGCCAGTGCACTCGGGCAGTTCATCCCGGTCGTCTGGCTCGGAGTGCTGGGTGCGTCCCTGGCGACATTGAGCGACTCCGCCGACCCGGGTGAGATCATCGTCGACGCCTACGGCGTTCTCGCACTGCCGGTTCTGTTGCTGGTGATCCACGGACCGCTCGCGACCAACATCCTCAACATCTACACGTGCACGGTGTCGACGCAGGCGCTCGACATCCGCGTCGACCGGCGCGTGCTGAACCTGATCATCGGCGTCGTGGCGATGGCGGTCGTCGTCTACTTCGTGCTCAATAGCGACTTCGCGACCACCATCGACTTCTGGCTGGTGTCGATCGTCGGCTGGTTGAGCCCTTGGGGCAGCGTTGTTCTCGTGCACTGGTTCCTGATCGCGCGGCAACAGATCGACGCCGAGAGTCTGTTCGCCACACCGGCGGACAGCGTCCTGCCGATGGTCCGGCCGACCGCCCTCGTCGCACTCGCTCTCGGTGTCACCGCGACCTGGATGTTCATGTACGGGATGCTGCCGGCACTGCAGGGGCCGGTTGCGGTCGCACTGGGCGGGATCGACCTGTCGTGGCTCGCCGGGGCAGTCGTTGCCGGCACCTCCTACTGGACCATGGAGAAACTCACCGCGCCACGCGCTGCCTGAAGCCCGTCCCGCCAGAGCCGTGGCGGTCGGCGGCGACGACGGGCGAAAGCCGCCTGCCGCATCAGGTCGTCGACTAGGGTTCGGCGCAGTGGAGGCAACGCGGCCTCCTGGTGAGGAGGTTCCATGGCCACCGTCCACACCGCGACCGGCCCGATCGATTCCGCTGACCTCGGGAACGTGTTGGTGCACGAGCATGTGTTCGTCGTCGGCGAGGAGTTCCGGCAGAACTATCAGGACGATTGGGACGAGGACGAGAAGGTCGCCGAAGCTGTCCGCGACCTGACCGAACTGAAGGAACTCGGGATCGACACGATCCTCGACCCGACGGTTCTCGGTCTCGGCCGGTACATCCCACGCATCCAGCGGATTGCCGAACAGATAGACCTCAACATCGTCGTCGCGACCGGGTTGTACACCTACAACGACATCCCGTTCCAATTCCACTACGCGGGACCGGGAATGCTCTTCGACGTCCCGGAGCCGCTGGTCACCCTGTTCACGAAGGACCTGACCGAGGGGATCGCGGACACCGGTGTGCGAGCGGCCTTCCTGAAGTGCGCCATCGAATCACAAGGATTGACACCGGGAGTTGAGCGCGTGATGCGCGCGGTGGGACAGACGAGCGCCCAGACGGGGGCGCCCATCACCGTCCACACCGATCCGCACAGTCAGTCGGGTCTGGTCGCCCAGCGGGTCCTCGCCGAGGAGGGAGCCGACCTGACGAAGGTGGTCATCGGCCACTCCGGTGACAGCGTCGACCTCGACTACCTGATGAAGCTCGCCGACGCCGGTTCCATCCTCGGCATGGATCGTTTCGGGCTCGACCTCCTCCTGCCATTCGACGAGCGCGTGAACACGGTCGCCGAACTCTGCAAGCGCGGCTACGCCGACCGTATGGCCCTCGCGCACGACGCCGCCTGTTTCATCGACTGGTTCGACCACGAGGCCAAGAAGCAGGCACTCCCGAAGTGGAACTACCGGCACATCAGTGAAGAGGTGTTGCCGTCGCTGCGGGAACGCGGGGTGAGCGAGGCCGACATCACGACCATGCTCGTCGACGTGCCGCGCCGCTACTTCGAGTAGGGCCGCGATGCACGGACCACTTGGCTTCGCGGAATGTCCGCGAGCCGGCGCGGACTCAGGCCCTGGGTACCGGGACCGCCACAGAGTTCGACCGGGCTCAGGATGGCGGATGCCAGCGCGCGGAACTCGCCTTCGATGCCCGGCCGCGAGCGGAGCTCTGGCGACGAGATGACCTGGTAGACGAATCCGGCAAGTGCCTGCGTGAGCGCGTTGGCATCGGCGTGCGCCAGGGTCGGTGAACGGGCCAGGATCGCGGCAGTCCACTCAGCGGTGTAGTCCGACGCGGTCCGGCGAAGTGAGACCTGGTCTGCTTCCGGCAGATACACGATGTCCTGGAGGGCGATGACCAACACTCGACCGTTCGGGCCGAGCGAGTAGTCGAGGAACACACCTACGAGGACGTCCAGCGCTTCAACCGCCGAGGACTCCGCCAGTGCGTCGACGGATATCCAGTGCAGATTCTCGAGACCTCGACGCATGATGGTCATCAGGATGTCGGTCTTTCCCGCGTACTCCTGGTAGACCGTCGCCGGCGACACATCCGCTTCGGCGGCGATCTCGTGGATTCGGACGTTGGGAAATCCGCGCGCGAAGAACATCCGGGTCGCGGCGGCGAGTATCCGATCACGCCGCGCAGCGGGCCGTCGGCTGGATCCATCGGCGAACCGCGCGCGGGACTGTGCCCCGCGGGGAAGCGGACAGCTCAGGATCGAGTCCACGACCGCCCGCTGGATCTGCGTGAGCCGCCGTGGGGTGAGCGAACCCCGCATCGCGGCGGTGCTCGAGAACACGCTGACCGCCGCGGTCGCGAGGAGTTTCGCGGTCTGGGCGTCGATGCCGGCCTCGGTGGCGTCGAACTTCGACGCCAATGCGTCGATCAGCATGCGGTGGTGCCCGTCCATGTCGTCGAGATCGGATCGGTCGAGATGCCGTCGCTCGCGGGTCCACAGTGTCGAGACGTCGCCGTGCGCCGCCCTGGTCGCAAGCAGGTCGAAGAACACGCCGAGCTGTTCGGCCGGCGATTCGCTGCGCTCCTCGGCTTGGGTCAGGAGTGCGCGTACCCCCTCCACCTGCGTCGCCAGCGCTTTCGCGAGAATGTCCTGCTTGGACGGAAAATACCGGTACACCGCCGGCCCGGTCAGTCCGACGGCGGCGCCGATCTCCTCGACGCTCACATTCCGGTAGCCGGCGTCCTGAAAGAGCGAGGTCGCTTCCGCGATGAGCTGCTCGACCCGCGGTTCCGGGGGTCGCCCCGGCCTCTCGTCTCGAGGCGCGGGAGCCGGCGCCGACCGTGACGGGGACGGAGGTGTGGGTGAGTTCATCGCGCGCCGGCAGCCTTTCCTGCTCGAGGTCTGACGACCTCGGGGTCACTTTCCATTCGTTGGAGCCCGCCGGGTGGATCCCAACAGTGCCGCGAATCACACTCGCGATTCTGAGATCGAAACCGAACGACTCTTGACCACGCGGCGTAGGCGTGTGTTTCCGGCTCGGGGCCGCAGACCGCGGTCGTCGGACGACGCTTCGAACCCAGCTGTGAATCGCAGGTCGACGACGCAGCGCGTGTAACGGCGACTCACTGAATCCGCCGACCGCGTGTGGAGGCCGGCCGCTGTGCTGGGCTTTCAACCCGTGTTCGCGCCCGGAAGGCAGTGCGTTACCGCGTGTATCGGCCATTAACCCTGGATGCGCATTCAGGGCCGAGAGGACGGCTGACCATACCGCCCGGTACGTGGTCTGGCACGAGTTTGGTTGCGCTGCCACGCGTTCCGAGTTCGGAATCCGTTCGCCTCGCGAAGCTCAACAGGCGCGCTGTACGCCTCCCCATCTCGCCGATCCTCTGCTACTGTCCGAATCGGGTCGTCGGGGAGGACGGCCCTGTCTCTCTACTTCAGAACGCGCACTCGCTCGACTCGTTCAGTCGATGCTTCCGGGGGGAAGTCTCGTACACACACGTGTGGTTGGACCGTGCGCGGGATTGGACACAGTGATCGAAATGACCGGCCAGAACAACGGGACCGCAACTGTTGCGGCGCAACCAGATGCCCAGCATCGACTCAGCAACACTCAATTCGTCACTCACCGAGATCGTGGCCCCACGACATCCACGGTGAGCCTCATCATTCCGGTTCGCAACGAAGCACGGAACATCGGGTGGGTGCTGGAACAGATCCCCAAGCGGATCGACGAGATCATCCTCATCGACGGAAACTCCACCGACGCAACACTCATCACCGCGCGGAGTTACCGCCCCGACATCAAGATCGTGCAACAGAGCGGACCCGGCAAGGGCAGTGCGTTGCGTACCGGTTTCGCCGCCGCGACGTCCGACATGATCGTCATGATGGACGCCGATGGCAGTATGGCTCCGCAGGAGATCACGCATTTCCTGCACTTCCTCGAGAACGGTTACGACTTCGTCAAGGGGTCGAGGTTCATGGGCGGGGGCGGGTCACTCGACATCACCCGGTTCCGGCGGTTGGGCAACTACGGGTTGCTCGCGTTCTTCAACAGCTTGTACCGAACCGAGCTGACCGATCTGTGTTACGGCTTCTGCGCTTTCCATCGGCGATACCTGGATCTTCTGGATCTGCAGGCGACCGGCTTCGAGATCGAGGCCGAGATGACTGTACGCGCGGTGCAGGCCGGCCTGCGGATCGCCGAGGTTCCGAGCCTGGAAATGCCGCGTCGCACAGGTAATTCCAATCTCAACGCGATCTCCGACGGCCGACGGGTGCTGCGCACCGTGTGGCAGGCGCGAGGTGGCAGGCGGCCGGCGACGATACGTCCTGATGACAATCATCGAGGCGCCGCCCAGGTCTCCTCGGGTCACCCGGCCGGCTGAGCCGTGACCTCCGTCAAGGTCGACGACGCCGGTGAGCGGCGTGGTCGGATCGTGGTGATGACGGATCGGATGAGTCCCGGCGGGGTGAGTCATTTCATCCTGCAGGTCGCGACCCACTTCGCGGGCGAGGGACATCAGGTCGACGTGCTGTCGCTGGCGGCCGGTGAATGGGACCATCGGCTCGCCGATGCCGGCATCCGACGGCTTCGTCTCACGGACTCCGCAGCACTCCGCGCACTGCGATCCGCCGACGTGATCCATTGTCAGCAACGATTTCTCGGACTGATCGCCGCTGCGCTCGGGCGTGGTTCCCGCACAGTCGAACACGTACACAACGTGCTCACCGACCATCGCGGCCTGTCGTATCGCACGCAGCGGATCGTCGCGGTGTCGGGCGCCGTCCGGGCGTCACTACTCGCGAACTTCCCGCACGTGACTGCTGAGCGGGTCTCGGTCGTGCACAACGGAGTACGGAAGCTGGGCGCCACCATTGCGGCCTATGAAGACAGGCCATACGACCTCGTGAACGTCGCGCGGTTCGACGAGCAGAAGGACCCGCTGCTGTTCCTCGAACTGGTGAAGGAGCTCTCGGAACGGCGGGAGAGTCTTCGTTGCCTGTGGATCTCTCCCGGTACGGGACCGCTACAGGACGACTTCCTCCGAAGACGCCAGGAACTGCTCCTCGAGGACGTGGTCCAGATCAGCGTCGGGGACACCCACGCGCACACACGCGCACAGGTTGCCCGGTCCCGGATGTTCCTGCTCACATCGCGGTGGGAGGGCCTACCGCTGTCGGCGCTGGAGGCGCTGGCCAGCGGCACGCCGGTGGCGACAACCCCGTGCGGCGAGATCGCACACATCGTGAACGAGAGGTCGTGCGGTGTCGCCATCGACCCGCAGGCAGACGACCGTGCCGACCGGATCAACGACGTGCTGACCAATCGGACGTCATGGAATCGGCTCGCGCACAGAGCTTTCGCCGTAGCGGATGACTTCAGCGAAGTCCGCATGACGGAACAGATCAGACACATCTACGCCGGGATCGCCCCGGTATTCAGCAAGGTGCCCAGTCGGCACCTCGACAGCCAACGAACAGGAGGACGGGGATGAGGGTTCTCGTCACCGGACATCTCGGATACATCGGAGCCGAGTTGGTCCCCATGCTCGTCGACGCCGGACACGACGTCGTCGGGCTCGACACCGATTACTATCGGGACCGCGACTTCCGCACGGAACCGCTGCGCGTACCCACGCTCGACATGGACATCCGTGACGTCGAGCAGCGTCATCTGGCGGGGTTCGACGCCGTCGTACACCTGGCGGCACTGTCCAATGATCCGGTCAGCGAGCTGAACCCGGAGCTCACCTACGACATCAATCTCGATGCCAGCGTGGGCATCGCCCGAGCCGCGAAGGCGGCCGGCGTTGCCCGCTTCGTCTTCTCGTCGTCGTGCAGCCTCTACGGGGCGGGCGCGGAGGGTGCGCTCACCGAGGATGCCGAGATGGAGGCCGTCACTCCGTACGGCGAATCCAAAGTCCGCGCCGAACAAGCGATCAGCGAGCTGGCCGACGACGCCTTCTGCCCCACCTTTCTCCGGAACGCCACCGCGTACGGGATCTCCCGTCGCCTCCGCACGGATGTCGTGGTGAACAACCTCGTCGGGCATGCGGTCACGTCCGGAAAGGTGCTGTTGATGAGCAATGGCGCCGCCTGGCGACCGCTCGTCCATGTCCGCGACATCTCGCACGCGATCGTCACGGTCCTGCAGGCGCCACCGGCGACCGTGCACAACGAGGTGTTCAACGTCGGTCGCAACAGCGACAACCATCAGATCCGGGATGTCGCGAAGATGGTCGCCGACATCGTGCCCGAGTGCGAGGTGGCCTTCGCCGACGACGTCGTCGTCGACATCCGGAACTACGTCGTCGACTTCACCAAGATCGAGACGTCGCTACCGGGCTATGCGCCGCAGTGGACCCTGGCCACCGGCATCGCGGAGATCCACGCCGCCTACGTCGACGCGGGCCTGAGCGCGGACCGGTTCAACGGAAACGACTTCGTCCGGCTGCGAGTCCTGCGCGAGCTCCTCGACGCCGACGTGCTCGACGCCGATCTGCGATGGACGGGTGATCGGTCATGAAAGCGGTGATCCTCGCCGGAGGCAGAGGCACCCGGATCAGTGAGGAGTCCGTCGACCGGCCGAAACCCATGGTCGAGATCGGCGGACGCCCGATCATCTGGCACATCATGCAGATCTACGCGGCCGCCGGCGTCACGGATTTCGTTGTGCTGCTGGGCTACAAGGGCTACATGATCAAAGAGTTCTTCGCCAACTACTTCCTGCACGCCAGCGATGTCACCGTGGATCTGGGCACCGGCGCGATCGAGAACCACTCGTCGAACGGTGTGCCGTGGCGCGTCACCCTCCTCGACACCGGTCTGGACACGATGACCGGCGGCCGCCTCCTGCGCGCTCGCGAACACATCGGCAACGAGACCTTCTCGTTCACTTACGGTGACGGTGTCGCCGACATCGACATCCGAAAGGTGTTGGCGCACCACGAGATGTCGGGCAGCATCGCGACGGTGACGGCCGTGCAACCACCCGGGCGGTTCGGCACGCTCGACGTCTCTTCGCCGCAGACCAGATTCGTCGAGAAGCCGGAAGGCAGCAGCGGCTGGATCAACGGCGGGTTCTTCGTCTCGTCGCCGAAGATCCTCGACTACATCGCCGGCGACGCCACCCTGCTGGAGAAGGAGCCGCTGGAGACCCTGTCCGCTGAGGGGCAGCTGTCGGCATACCAGCACGACGGATTCTGGCGCGGGATGGACACCATCTGGGACAAGGTCTTCCTCAATGATCTCTGGGATCGCGGAGAGGCGCCGTGGAGGTGCTGGTCATGACGACCTCGATGGAACGAGCCACCTCGACGGTGCCCGTCTACCGCCCCTACCTGGGCGAGGATGTCCAGCAGGCTGCAGTCGATGCCCTCGCGGCCGGATGGCTGGGCATGGGTGCACTCAGCAAGCAGTTCGAGGAGGAGGTCGGAACCTACCTCGGCGCATCCGAAAGAACTGTCGTGTCGACGAATTCGTGTACCGAAGCGCTTCATCTGGCGGCCCGGCTGATCGGACTCGGCCCGTCCGATGAAGTGATCTGCCCGTCGTTCACCTACGTCGCGGGTCATCAGGCGTTGACACGAACCGGGGCTGAGGTCGTCTTCTGTGACGTCGAACCGCGGTACCTCAACATCGACCCGCAGCGTGTGCGCGAGCTGATCACGCCTCGCACCAAGGCGATTCTGGTGGTCGACTATCTCGGCTTCCCGTGCGATCTCGACGAGCTCATGGCCATCGCGCGCGAGCACGGGTTGCGGGTGATCGAGGACGCCGCCCACGCCTTCGGCAGCGTCCGGGCTGGACGCCGCGTCGGATCACACGGTGACATCACATGTTTCAGCTTCGGACCGGTGAAAATGATCACGACGCTCGAGGGTGGGGCGATCGTCACCTCCGATCCCGCTGATCTGCAGGTGCTTCGGGAACTTCGGCATCTCGGCATCGACTCCGACACCGACGCGCGATATCGGAACCAGCGCAACTGGGACTTCGACGTCGTCCGGCAGGGCTACCGGTGCCACCTGGGCTCGGTGCCCGCCGCGATCGGACTGTCGCAATTGGCCAGGGTCGACGAGTTCATCGCCAATCGCCAAAGCTACTGTCGGTTCTACGATTCGGCATTCTCCGACATCCCCGAGCTCGAGCTATTCGACACGGACTGGTCTGACGTAGCTCCGTACATCTATGTGATCAGGACCGGGGGTCGCTCCGAACGCGCCCGGTTGGTCGAACACTTGAAGTCCGCCGGAGTCGCCACCGGGATTCACTTTCAGGGGGCGCATGAATTCAGCTACTACCGAAACAGCCGACGCGGCGATTTGTCCGTGACCCACGCCGCTGCCGACCGGGTTCTGACCCTTCCGCTGCACTCATATATGAGCGAAGCGGATCTCGACCGGGTTGTCTCCGCGGTGACATCCTTCTACCGCCCCGCGATCGGTTCGGGCCGGGCCACGGAAGGATAGCCGTGGTTCACCGACTCGAGGACGCGATCGCGCGGGCGGTACCGAACCCGCCGACCGCGCACTCGATTCCTGACCGCGCACCGGCCGTCGTCGCGCTCCTGTCGATCATGGCGATCGCGGTCTCGGCGCTGATGTGCGTTCTGACGGCGTCCGGGGTGGCTCCGCTCCTGCCCGAGGGGCTCCGTGCCGTGGCGGTGGTGAGTGTGACCCTGGTTCTCCCCGGGCTACCGATCGCGGGGCTGTTCGGCTGGCCGCGCAACGGACTTCTGCCGAGCGTCGCCATCGCCTTGTCGTTGAGCACGACCGCCATCATCGGGCTGGCCTCGCTCCTCGCCGGCTTCTGGCATCCGCTGCTCGCGCAGGCGGTCATCCTCGTGATCGCTGCCGTCGCAACCGGTGTACTCATCAGAGCACGATGTCCGCGTCCGTCGTCCGACCTGCGCGCGGGCGCCGGAGCGGCGGCGTCGGCGGTGATCACGTCGGTCCGGACGTTCGATCGGGTCACCGCGGCGCTGCTGGGCGGATCCCTCGTCCTGTTTCTGATCGCGGTCGCCCGATTGCATCCCGAGCAGGCGGGCGTGTACGGGCTCGTGCCGATCCTCGGGGTCTCCTACTTCGTCGGATTGGCTGCGCTCTGTGTGGCCCTGTTCCGGGAGTATCGTCGACGCCGTCTGCACCGGACGGGGCTCGCCGCGAGCAACGTGATGCTCATCGTCTACATGAGCATGCCGGTCGCATGGTCCAGTGGCACACCGCCTTTCCCGACCGCCTACGTGCACCGGTTCCTGACCGATTGGTACTCCGAGCTCGGCGCGCTGCCGCCCGCGGTCGACGGCCGGATCAGCTGGAGCGGCTTCTTCGCGGGCGCGGCGCATGTGATGAGGACGGGTGGGCTCGACGACAGCACGGTCTTCCTCACCAGCGCGTCGCTGATCTTCGGCACTCTGCTGATGTTTCCGCTGTACGCACTCGGACACAGCGTGTCCGGAAGCGCGCGCGTCGGATGGGGGACCATCACCATCTACATTCTCTTCAACTGGTACCAGCAGGATTACTTTGCGCCCCAGGCGCTCGCGATGCAGTTGTACGTGACGATCGTGGCTGTGCTGATCTGGCAGCTGAGGGTCTCACCCCTCCCGCCCGTCGGCTTCTGGCGCGCATGGCGACGCGTGCCAGGACGACCACGTGGTCGTGGACCTGGATTCTCATACGCGGTCGAGGGAGTTGTGATCGTCCTCGTCGCCGCGATGGTGGTCAGTCACCAGTTGACCCCGATGGTGACCATTGCCGCCCTGGCGGGGCTCGCCCTCGTCGGGTCCACACGACACAAACTGCTCTGGCTGGCCGGACTGCTCCTGTTCAGTGCGTGGTTCACCTTCGGTGCGAGCGGGTATTGGCTCGGGCACCTCGATCAGATCCTGACCGAGATCGGCGACGTCACCGCGAGTGTCAGCTCCGGGCTGTCTGACAGAATCACCGGGGATCCGGTCTACGGTCGGATGCAGTACCTCAGGATCGGTGGCACCGCCCTGCTCCTCCTGGTGGCCACGATCAGCTGGTTCCGTCTCGGCAAGAGCCGATTCCGATCACCCCTCGCCATCCTCTCCATGGTCCCGTTCGCACTCGTCGTGGTGCAGAGCTACGGCGGCGAGGTGCTCGTACGGTGCTTTCTGTATGCGTCACCCGCGCTGGCCGCACTGGCCGCGCTCGCCGTGGTCGGTGCGGCGCGTCGAATCCGAGGTTCCGCGCGCATGCCCGCCACCGTGTTCGCGATCGGTGCAGTCGCACTCACTCTCGTGGTCGCGGTGTTGGGGGTCTCCAATCGCGCGCTCAACACCTCGTTCGAGTATTCGCGGCCGGCCACCGTGCGGGTTTCCGACGAGCTGGTGGCCCAGGCGCCGTCTTCCGCGATCGCCTATTGGGGGCAGGGCTCGACGATCGGACTGCCGCGGGCCTACGACATCGGGGCCTCGTGCATCGCCGAACAGCGCGAGTTGGCGGAATGCACTGCGGCTGAGGACATCGACTATCTGCTGGTATCCGAGGAGGACGAGAAGCTGTTGCAGTACCGGTACGGGATCAGCCCGGACGAGGTCGCCCGACAACTCGCGCTGATGGTGCAACGGGACGGTTTCGTCTCCGCCTACGACGACGGAGAGGTCCACGTGCTGAAGCGCCTGGGGGCTCCCGACATCGATCTGGAGGCCGCGCCGTGATCGCGACCGTCCTACTGTTCGTCACGGCCGCAGCTCTTTTCGTAGCCGCCGCCGTTCGGCGCGAGCATCGGGTCCCTCCATGGGGAGCGGTGTCCACCGATCGCGTGTCACAGGTCCTCACCGTCGTGGCGATCACGACCACGGCGATCGCCTGCGCTTCCGCCCTGCTCTCCATGGTGGGCCGGATATGACGCGTGCGCGAGGTGGTTGGTTCCGTACATTCCTGCAACTGCTGACGGTGGTTCTCCTCGCCCCGATCGTCGGATGTGGGATGACACCGGCGCGGGGGTTTCCTCGCGGAGACCTCCCCGGCTGGAAGCAGGTGTTCTTCGACGATTTCGATCGTGATGCGCCGGTGGGCAGTTGGGCCAACGAGTGCTCCCCGTACGACGTCGTGTACACCGGCGCGGAAGGTCAGCAGTGGTTGACCTATCCGCGGTGTTTCCCGGACACCTTCGACCGTCGGCCGTATCGAGCGGACGAGGTACTGAGTGTGGACAACGGGTACCTCGTCTTCGATCTGCACAACGTCGACGGGGTTCCGGCGGGGGCGAGTGCATCACCGATACTCGACACCGGTAGCCAATACCAGACCTACGGGCGTTACTCGGTCCGGATGCGGGTCGACACACCAGACCTCGACGAGTACTACGTCGCATGGCTCCTGTGGCCGCAATCGGAACAGTGGCCGCGGGACGGCGAACTCGACTTTCCCGAAGGCTGGCTGTCGAGAACCGTTGGTGGATGGCAGCATTTCGCGGGCGAGGGTTCCTGCGACGGGTGCAAGATCCCGTCCCGGGACATCGGGGCGCGCTTCACCGACTGGCACACCTACACCATCGAATGGTCGCCGGGGCGTGTGCGGTACCTGCTCGACGACACCGTGGTCCTGGACAGCACGCAGTGGGTCCCGACGACACCGATGCGCTGGCAACTGCAGACCGAGACCCGAGGCGACGGGAACAACCGCGGCCGGGTTCTCGTCGACTGGGCTGCCGTGTGGTCGTACGAGGAATGACGTTGCACGAGTGTAGACTTCGACCGGAACTGAAGAGGACTGATGGGAAATAGTGACATCGGCAAGTTGTCGGTGGTGATCTGTGCCTACACCACCGACCGATGGGCTGACCTGATCCGATCGGTCGACGCCGCCGAACGCGAACTGACCGATGACGATGAACTGATCGTGGTGATCGACCACAATGATGAGCTGTTCGACCTGGCGAGGCGTGAATTCGCCTCGTCGCTCAAGCCGCTGATCTGGGTGGTGGCCAACGACGAGAAGCGCGGTCTCTCCGGTGCCCGCAACTGCGGCACCCGTCTCGCCTCCGGTCAGATCGTCGGGTTCGTCGATGACGATGCCGTCGTCGAACCCGGCTGGCGCCGGCGACTTTCCGGGCAGTTCACCGATTCGGATGTTTCGGCGGTGGGCGGATACGCGGAGCCGGTGTGGCCCGGCGACCGACCCCGTTGGTTTCCCCGGGAATGCGACTGGACAGTGGGATGCAGTTACGCGGGTTTGCCGACCGCGCCGGCGCCGGTCCGCAACCTGATGGGGTGCAACATGGCGTTCCGTCGCCGGACCTTGCTCGAGGTCGGGGGATTCGACACCGACCTCGGACGGGTGGGCACGCTTCCGGTGGGCTGCGAAGAGACCGAGTTGTGCATCCGGATCGCCCGTTCTGACCCGGCTGCGAGGATCATCTTCGACCCGGATGTCCGTGTGCGACACCATGTCAGCCGGAACAGGACACACGTCCGGTACGTCTTGCGGCGGTCGTTCGGCGAGGGCGTGTCCAAGAGACAGATCAGTGGCCTCGTCGGGGCGGCGGACGCCACGAGCTCGGAGCGTTCGTATCTCACCAGGACGGTCCCGGCGGCCATCATGCGTTACCTCCGCGACGGTGTGACGGTCGAGCAGCGCAGGACGGATCCCGGAGGTCTCGGACGCTGCACCGTTCTCGCCGGGACCGTCGTCGCAGCAGGTCTGGGCTACCTCTTCGCGATGCTGACCGAGGCGCGAAGCGCGTTGCGCGAGTTGAGTCCTCGGACATGAGCATCGTGAGCAGGCCGGTGATGCTCGGCTCGAGGGCGATGACGGTGGACTCCGTCGCCGTGGTGGCGAGCTTCTTCGTCACGGCTGGGGCGGGAATGCTCTTCTGGGTGGTCTCGGCCAGGGTCATCCCTCCACATGCGCTCGGCATCCAGACCGCGCTGTTGTCACTTGTCACGACGGTCGGCACCATCACCGCGTACGGGGTGGGAAGTGCCTACAAGGCGATGCTGTCGACGCCCGACTGCCCACGTCGCGAACGGTTGCTCGAGGGCCTGCTCATCACCATCGGCTCGGCCGCCGTCTTCGGCGTGATGGGCGGGATGATCGCGGGCGACATGCTCGAGAACCGGGTGGCGACCGTCGTGCTGGTGGCCTGCGGGTCCGTCGTCATGGCGCTGTTCGTACTCAAGGACGCCGCTCTGATCGGACTGCACGCCTCGCGCTGGCTTCCGATCGTCAATGTGGCCGCCGTGGTTTTGAAAGTGGCCCTCGTCTGCGTGTTGGCGAGTGTCGTGGCGCTCGCTGCGGTGTGGGCCACGATCGTGCCCGCCCTGCTCGGGGCGTGCGTGGTGTTCGTCGTCCTCGTGCCGCGGATTTTGCGGCGCCCCGAGAACCGCACGAGCCCGCACCGTGTCGTGGTGGTGGATCGCGGCCAGATGCCCATGTTCGCTCTTCGCGATGGCATCGGAAGCGCGACCTCGTTCGGACTCATCCTCGTGCTGCCGTTCCTCACCACGCTCGTCGCCGGACCGGTCGCGGGTGCGACTCTGGCGTTGGCGCTCGCGGTGGCACAGGTGCTCGACTTCGTGCCGGATGGCATCGGAGCAGCCCTCACCGCGCATCTCGCGCGCGATCCGGCAGCACTGGCCGGGCAGATCCGTCGAATCTGGGCCATCTCGCAATGTCTGGTCGTCGTCGGAGCAGGGGTTCTGATCGCAGCCTCGCCGCTCGTCGGGAAGATCTTCGGCCCGGCCTACTCGGGCTCGGAGTTCACGACGTCGTTGTGCCTGCTCGCGGCCGCCTCGGTCCTGCGCGTCCCGTATTCGATCTGGATGTCAGTACTCCGGGCGGAGTTGGACACCAAGACGATTCTGCGATGCAACACGGTGGTGTTCGTCATCACCTTTCCGGTCACCCTCGTGCTGGCGGGCACCTGGGGCAGCATCGGTGCGGGCTCGGGTCTGCTCGTCAGCTCGCTCCTGCTGGGCGCTGTCGGCACCTGGGACCTGATACGACGATGGTTGTCGAACGCAGAGGGTCATCGCAAGCTCGTCTGGTAGCGGCGCATCCCGCGCAGCCACCGGTCGTAGTCGGCGCCCTTCTGGCGGTACATGTCGAGGACCTCCGGGTGCGGGAGGATGAGGAAGCGCTCGTCGGCGACGGCCTCCAGCACGATCGCGGCCACCGTCCCGGGGGTGAGCACCGCGCCGGCGCTCTCCACCGCCCGCTGCATCAACCGCTGCTCGGCGGTGGCGGAATCACCCTCGGGCCGTAGCAGTTTGGTGTCGACACCCATCGGGCAGAGGCAACTGACGCGGACCCCGTCGTCGCCGTGGGTGATGTTGAGCCATTCCGCGAAGCCGACCGCGGCATGTTTGGTGACCGAGTACGGCGCGTTGCCGATCTGGGTGAGCAGACCCGCGGCCGACGCCGTGCTGACGAAGTAACCGCTGCCTCGTTCCACCCAGCCCGGGATCAGGCGTCGAGCCGCCCGGATGTGGGCGCGGAGGTTGACGTCGAAGGCGAGATCCCACACGTCCTCCTCGGTGTCGACACCGCCGCCCAGTCCGACCCCGGCGTTGGCGAAGTAGAGGTCGACCGGACCGAAGGTGTTCTCCGCCAAGCGGACCGCGGCATCAATGTGGCCGTCGGACGAGGCATCGCCGGCGAGCGCGGCCGCCGAATCGCCCAGCTCCTCGGCGACGGCCCGGGCACCGGACTCGTCGAGATCCGTGACGACGACCCGCGCGCCCGCATCGACCAGGGCATGCGCGATGGCCGCGCCGATACCTCCACCGCCACCCGTGACGATGGCAACCTTGCCTGCGACGTCCATGGATCTCCTTCGATCGCCGATGTGTGGGTCCAGAGTTACCAGACGGAGGGCGAAATCCCGCTCCCTGAGGTGCGAGGAGCGTAAGCGACGAGCCTCGAAGGGTCCCGACAGAAGTCACGAGACTCTCGACGCCGATGACTTTCCCGCCGCCCCACGGTCTGACATCGTGACGTTCACCGAAGTGACGAGAGGCAGCGCAATGGGAAAGATCCACGTCCACGAGTTCATCACCCTCGACGGCAGCTACGAGGATCCGAGTTTCACGATGCCGTACGGTTTCCCCGACGCGCTCGGCGAGACGCTCAGTTCGTTCATGAACGACTGCACCGGAATCCTGCTCGGACGCAACACCTTCGAGATGTTCGGCCCGGCATGGTCGGACCGGTCCGTCGACGACGATCCCGGCGCCCCGTTCTTCAACGACACCACCAAGTACGTGGTGTCCTCGACCCTCGACGAAGCGACCGGGTGGCAGAACTCCCAGGTCATCGGGGCCTACGACGCCGACCGGATCCGCGACCTCAAGAAGGACCGTGACCTCTACATCAGCGGCAGCGGCACCCTCGTGCGAGCGCTGCTGCGCGACAAGCTGATCGACGAGTTGCACCTGCTGGTCTATCCGGTGGTCCTCGGCAACGGTGCCCGGCTGTTCGACGGTCTGGCCGACCTGCCGCTCACGCTCGTCGGCACCGACGTGTTCGACAACGGCGTCGTGCACCTGTCGTACGGTCCCACTGATTGAGAACCCCGCCTGGGCCGAGACCAGTTACTCCGCTGCCGAGTGACGTCGCATGCGATATCGATCCGTCGGCGCGACTTCGATCGAAGTCGCGCGGCCTGATTGACGTCGCATGCGACTTCAGTTGGGGGGTGGCGCGGCAGTCGGAAATCCTCCGCCCGCCCCGGGATCACGCCCCCGGCGAGGGACCGGGTGACGACCCGCCGGCGAGGTCCATCGCGCTGAGGAGCAACCGGGCGACGCGGGCGTAGGCCTGGTGCTCGGCCTCGCACAGCGCGATCTCCTCGTCGCCGAGTTCGGCCTTGCGGGCGGTCGTCAGATTGTCCATCCACTCCCGCATCTCGGCCGCGCAGATGTCGAAGAACTCGTGGACGCGCTCACGATCCTGACGGCACATGGCCAGCACGGTCGTCGGGGAGAGCTTGTTGTCGAGCTTCTGGTTGACCCGTAGGAGCCCCTGCAGCGCCACGGGAAGGCGATCGCCACGGCGGCGGTGCTCCAGTTTGGGGCCGCTCTCGAGGCGTCGGATCATGTCTCCGCGCGCCGACCGGGCGAAGTCGTCCCAGCGTCGGAGGGCGGCATCGAGATTGGCCGGACTGAAGACCGCGACGTCGATGCGGCGCTGGGCGAAGACGAGCCCGTTGCGCACGACCAGCGCGACTTCGGGCCACCGCGGCGAGAACTCGGCGACGACCGTTCCGAGCAGCGAGGGTGCGGGCACCGACGAGCTGAGGATGGTCACGATCTCCAGGGAGCGGGCGTCTCGGGTCGGCCGGAGCAGTGAGGTGCCCGTCGACCGCAGGAAGATGGCCTTGCGTGGGCTCACCACGGCGGGACGTCCGGCCGCGCTCATCGCGGCGCGGGCCAGTTCCACGAGATGGTCTTTCGACTGCGGCACCACCCCGCCCTCGACGGGGGCGTCGAGGAAACGGGCCGGGGCGGTGAAGCGCAGGGTGTCGGCGTCCGTGCTGCCGGCTCGATCCGAGCCGGCCGGCCGGCCGGCGTCGGTCTCGTCGGCGTCGTCGGTGTCGTCGGTGTCGAGACCGTCAGCCGGGGAGTGGTGTCGGGCGAAGGACGGGTCGCCGATGCTCACGAACGACGGGTGGATGACACCCCACACCTCGCGCAACGCCCGCACGGCGGCGCCGGCGAGGTCGCCGGACCGAACGGCATCGGCTTCGAAGCAGAAGGCGCTGCGACCCTCGAGCCGGCACCAGCCTCGGTCGACGATGTAGGTGGCCTGGCGCATCCACCGGTCCTTGTCGGTCCAGGTGAGGTCCCCCGCCGAGATGGTGCAGCGCAGGCGGTCTGCCGACTCGGGACCTCCGGCCACCGCGAAGGTCATCCGTCGTCGCCATCCTCCGGCGGCCGCCTCGACGATCGACAGCGTCTGACCCGGCAGGAGACGTGGCACCCGAACCGCGAGAGTGTCGGCGAAGTCCCGCCAGGCCGCCTCGAGGTCGGCGTCGAAATCGGGGGACATGCAGGCTCCTCGTGGGCGGGACGTACGCGGACCGGATCCGAATAGTACGACGCCGCGCAGACACCCGTGGCGACACCCGCAACAGAACTACAGGGGGGCGGAGTGCTCGACCGTCTCGTCGTAGACCGGGTCCCACGGGAGATCGCGGTCGGCGTAGTCGGTGCTCGTCAGCGCCACGTGGGGTACCGGTTCCCCGGTGAGCGATTTCCACGTGATCGAGTTGACGATGCGGACCGCGGCGGCGTCGAACATCGTCGGATGCCAGGTGTCCGCGGACTCCAGCGGACCCATCACGCGCGGCGCGGGGAGCCGGGGATGCGCACCGGACTGCCCGGCTCGCGACATGTCGCAGAGCACACAGGTCCCCGACGCCGACGGCAGATGACGGCGGCGTCTGGCCCACGCTTCGGCGCGCATCGGGATGACCGTCAATTGCACGAGCGTCCCGGCGGCGCTTCCGACGGCGTGCGTCGACGGTGCGACGAACTGACGGTTGTCGCCGGCAAGGCTCCGATACGAGGCGAGGGACGGTTGCGTGGGCACCTCGAGGTAGTCGCCGGCGTCGAAGTCCGGCACGCCCGTGAACGCACTACCGCTGACGACGTTGACACCGTCGACGCCGATCATCACCAGGAACGGGTGCAGGTGCGGCGAGGAGAAGTCGAGCCAGGTGGCCTCTGACTGCCACATCGGGATGGTCGCGTGCGCGTCGCCGTCGGGTGAACCCTGAGCGAGGCGGAGGGCGCCATGGCCGCCGACCGCGCCGGGCCGTCCGACCGGGTCCGGGGTGCGCAGAGCCCGCTGAAACGTGACGTGCAACCGCGCGTCGCGACCCAGTTCGGGAAAGGTGATCGTGAGTGCGCCGCGATCCGTGGTGATGGCCATGTGAGGGCTCCGATCGATGACTGGAACCGCTGAGGGTTGCCTGACCGATTGAACGCCTCATCTGGCCGCGGTGCGATGCTCCGCGTCGAAAATCGTCCGCGCAGACTACGTGCAGAGGTGTTGCCGGTACCGATTTGCCTGAGTCACTTGGCCGGTGAGCTGCGATCCGCGGCGTCGTCGTCGGACAGCACGACGACGCGCAGCGCCGCCCGCAGGTTGTGCGTGGTCGCCTTCCAGGCTTCGGCTTCATGGCGGCACGCGTCGGCCTCGGCCGGGTCCGACGCGGCGGCCGCGTCGACCGCCGACCGCCGCCAGGTGAGGTGCTGCTCCTCGCTGGTGTTGATGTACGAGAGGATGTCGGCCTGGCTGTACCGGCAGATCTTGGCGACCTCGCGGGCGGACAGCGAGCGGCCGTCGGGGTCGAGTTCGAGCAGTGTCTGCAGAGCGTCGGGGAAACGGCCGTCGTTCCTCGCGGTCAGTGGTGCGTCCTCACCGACCTTGGCGATGACCGACGGGGCGCAGTCGGCCAGGAACGTGAACCACTCGGCCAGCGCCGAGCTCAGGTTGTGCGGATGGAATACGGCGCACTCGACGGTCAGCGTCGCGAAGACCTCGTCCTCGAGCAGATGCACACGTACCGCCGACCCCATGGTCGGCTGGGCGGCGACGATGTCGGCGGCGCGCCGGCGGTCGGTGATGTCACCGGCGAGGCGCGCGAAGAACTCGAAGCGGGGTGCGTCGCTGCGCGGACTCAGCCACGACGAGACGGGCTTGGTGGGCAGGGCGATGTCGCCGTCGGCGTCGGTCTGGATACGGCAGCCGGTGAGGTCCTCGAGCGAGCCGACGAGCAAGGCCCGCAGATGGTCGGCGTCGAACGGCTGGACCGCGACCTCGATCTGGGGTTCGGGGCGCGCGGCGGGGGAATGGTCCAGGAACGCGGGGTGCACGACCTCCCAGACCTGCCGGAGCGTCAGCACCGTCGTGTGCGCGAGCTGATCGACGCGGCGCCGCCCGACTTCGAAGATGTGGGTGCCGTTGCGCAGACGTCGCCACCCGAGGGCGGCGAGGAGGTCGAGATGCTCGGCGAAGTACTCCGGCGTGGGATGCAGGTCGGTGTCCTCGATGGTGCAGCGCAGCCGGCGCGAACCGGTGACCGAGAATCGCATCGTCCCGTGCGGACCCTCCGGGATGGCGGGGTCCTGCTGGATCGTGAGGGTCTCGCCCGGCTCGAGATGCGACAGACGATCTCCGACGTGCAACGCGAACGTGCGCCACGCGTCGTCGATGTTCGAGTCCACGGTGAAGTCGGTCATCTCGACTCCCTTCCTCGTGCGCTGACGTGCATGCGCATTGTGCAGCGATGTCAGGATCGGGAGCACGCTCCACCGAGCTGTTCGACGGCCGGCCCCGAACCCGCCTTCGGACTTCAGGTTATGTGACTCGGCCGACAGACTTGGTCACTTGAACAGACCCGTCGACGAAGCCTTGCCCGAACCGTACCCCTAGGTCGGCGGCCCGGCTGACTCAGGCATCGGTTGTTAACCGACAAGAAGTACTTGTGTCCCCAGCCCGGGGGACACCCGTCTCTCGGGCGGTTCTCAGACGCTCTGTCGTTGACGCCAGCTCAGGGTCACCGAGGTCCCGTGCGGTCCGCTGGTGACGTCGGATGCGTCGCAGAGTGCCGAGATCAGGGCGAGTCCGCGACCGCGGTACGGCGACGACGACGCATCTGTCTTCCACTGCCCCGTGTCGGTGACGATGACCTCCAGGGAATCGTCGCGCGTCTTCCGCGCCCGGACATCGATGGCACCGGGCCGGGTGCCGGGCGATGGGGTGGCGTAGGCGTGCTCGGCCGCGTTGGCGACCGCCTCGTAGACCGCGAGGACGATGTCGCTGCGACGCTCGGCGTCCACGCTGATCGTCGCGTCCAGCCACTGCGCGAACTGTTGCCGGAAGCGGTAGGCGGACTCGGGAGAGGCCGTGACCGAAAATGCGAGACCGGTCGCGTCCGTCCCGTCCGAGTCGCCGGGGTCTCGGTGAGCCGATGAGATCCGAACCATCTGTGACTAACCAGCCGGACGGTCGGCCAGCCCCTCTGTGGTGGTCATGGCCGTGATCGCATGGTTCAGCGTCGGGTAGAGCACCATCGTCTGGTCGAGGCCCATGATGGTGAGGGGGCGGGCGGTCGCCGGTCCGGCGGCCACGACGCCGAACATGCCGGTGGGTGCGATGGCCTCGTGTGCCGCGACGAGCGCCGCCATCCCGGCGGAGGCCAGGAACTCGGTGGTCGTCAGGTCGATGATCAGACCGTCGGGTTGTCCGCTCAGCGCCTGCGACACGGCGTCGGACAATTGCGGGGCGGTGAGCACGTCGATGCTGCCCTCCACGGTCAGGATCACCAGTTGCTCATGTGCTGCGGACACCACCGACATCAGCGCGCGTCCGGCACTCAGGCCACTGTCGTCGACGATCACAGCATCAGGATTCTCTGCCTGCATCGGGTGGCCCTCTCTACGGGGGACGGCGGCAGCCCGACTTGCGGCCCCGTCCCGGGAGATGTACGACGGCAGCTGCTCAACCGGTGATCCCATCGTGCCACGGCATGACGCCACGCCGGTACCGGGGTGCGCGAACGCCCTCGGCGGTTACTTTCCGAAGAGCCGGCCGAGGAAGGGGATGGTGTCGGCTTGCGACCGGACCAGCGTGCCGCTGTGGTCGCTCGGATAGGTCCGGAAGGTCACCGGCTGGCGGTTGGCGGTCAGCGTCGCCGCATAGGCCGCGGTGGTGGGATACGGCACGTCGGTGTCGAACAGGCCGTGGCCCATGAAAAATGGCTTGTCGAAACCCTTTTCGGGCATGCCCAGGTAATTCGCCAGGGTCGCGGAGAATCTCGGCAGACTGGTCAGCGGGGCGGTGAAGTAGTCGCCGAGCGAGACGCCCCGGAGCTGCTCCTCGAATTCGCCGACGCAGCGGGTCTCGGCGAGGGCCACATACTTCCGGCCGCTCGGCGTGAGGATGCGATCGATGCCGAGCTCGGGGTGTGCGTATCGGAGTCCGGCGAGGATGTAGCTGAGGTAAGCGGTCAGCGCCGGGGTGATCGCCACCGGCGGGACACCCGGACCCGCGATCTGGACCAGTCGTTCGATGTAGGCCGGCGTGCCGGTGCCGACGGCACCCCGGTAGTCGAGCTCTTCACCGCCGAACTCGGTCGCGTAGCGCGCGGTGTAGATGGCCGCGCCGCCGCCCTGTGACTGCCCGACCGCCGCCCAGGAGCGCGACAACCGTTGTGCGACAGGTCGAGTCGAGGAGAACTCCCGGCCCGCTCGCACCATGTCGACGACGTTGTGGGCCGTCGTGCGGCCGTCGAGGTAGGCGTGCAGACCCGGGGTGCCCAGGCCGGCGTAGTCGCTGGCCACGATGGCGTAGCCCTGCTGCATCCACTTGGCGAGGTACGGCAGGTCGCGCTCGGGCAGGCCCGGACCCCGGACCGAGGGGGCGCAGTCGTCGCCGATCCCCGACGTCCCGTGGGCCCACGAGATCACCGGCCAACCGCCCGGCGGTGCCGTCCCCCGTGGGGTGAACACGGTCCCGGTGCTGAGCGCCTTCTTGCCGAGAGCATCGGTCGTGACATAGGTCAGGACGGTGGCGTCGGCGGAGCCGGGCACCCAGAACTGCGGGGCGAGCGGCCTGGCGGAGACGACCGTGCCGACGTCGCCGAGGTTCGACGGCGAGGAGATCGCCGGGCCGGCGGCGAGGGTCCCGGCCGCTCCGGAACCGCCGATCGCGACCGCCGCACACACGGCCAGTGTCAGAACCTTGCGGTGCCATCGCGTCACGATCCACACCGTACTGCGAACGGGTGCCGGTCGTCGATTCCTCGCCTGTTCCGTTATCGCTCAGTTCCTTTCGGTGCGCTGGGAGCGGTACCGTCGGCCACGGCAATACCCTGGTTCGGACAATCCCGGCAGAGAGGTGCCACGGCATGGCGTTGCGGACGGTCGGGTTGCCGACCCCGGCGGAGATGAAACCGAGGTGGGCTGCATATGCGGCACTGCTGGCCGTGCGGGGTGAACGCTGGGCGCAGGGGGCGCATGCGACCGCTCACGGGTGGCACTACGACGACGGCGGAGGCAACTGGGCCGACGTCGTGTCGGCCGGATCCGGCCGCGCGGTGCTCGTCGGGCACGACCATGAGTACTCCGAGACGTATTTCCGCGAGGGAGCGACGTACTTCGGCGAGCCGGAGACCGACCTGCTCGCCGATGCGCCCGGCTGGTGGGAAGCGGCGATCCTGCCGTACCTCGAC
The DNA here is from genome assembly GCF_018132775.1 of Gordonia sp. SCSIO 19800. Lineage (NCBI taxonomy): Bacteria > Bacillati > Actinomycetota > Actinomycetes > Mycobacteriales > Gordoniaceae > Gordonia > Gordonia sp. SCSIO 19800. The sequence goes on from NZ_JAGRQM010000007.1 coordinate 24,011, forward strand.
CGGCAGCGCACCGAGGGGATGTGGATCGGGTTCATCTACGGCTTCGACGGCCGGTGGATGCGGTCCGACTACGACGCCGATGACGGCTTCACCAGCGTGGCTCTGCCGTTCACCGACGACGAGACAACCGGCGACGCACTAGTCGATCTACTCGGCAACTGGTTCGGCGAGCTGGGACTCACGTCGCCGGCCGACCTCGGCACCCGGCTTCGTGCGATGGTCGCCTCCGGTGATGCGCCGACGGCGGCAGACTTGCGGCGGATACTCGGATCGGCGGCCGCGCACGCCGACATCGACGCGGCAGTGGCTGCAGCACAACGGTTCTGACGATGTCAGGTCCGTCGCGCCGCGCGTCCGTCACCGCGAGCGCAGTTCCCGCTTGAGCAGTTTGCCGCTCTGGTTGCGGGGGAGCTCGTCGACGAACCGCACCTTCTTCGGGACCTTGAACGGCGCGATCCGAGACCGGACGTGCTCGATCAGTTCCTGCTCGGTCACCGACCGGCCGTCCCGCACCACGACGACCGCGGTGATGGCCTCGATCCACTTCTCGTCCGGCTCGCCGATGACGGCCACCTCCGAGACCGCCTCGTGGGTGTAGATCGCGTCCTCCACCTCGCGGGAGGCGACCAGGATGCCGCCGGTGTTGATCACGTCCTTGATGCGGTCGACCACCGTGATGAAACCCTCCGCGTCGCGGGTGACGAGGTCGCCGGAGTGGAACCAGCCGTCACGGAACGCGTCCTCGGTGGCGGCCGGGTTCTCCCAGTAACCGCGGCACAGTTGCGGCGAACGATAGAGGATCTCGCCGGGAACCCCGGGTTCGACGTCGTTGCCGTCGGAGTCGACGACCCGGGTCTCGACGAAGAACACCGGCCGACCGCACGAGGACGGCCGGTCCTCGTGCTCCTCCGGGCGCAGAACCGTTGCCAGCGGCCCGATCTCGGACTGTCCGAAGCAGTTGTAGAACTGCATGCCGGGGAACTGCTCGCGGAGCCGGTTCAGCACGGTCACCGGCATGATCGACGCGCCGTACTGGGCCTTGCGCAGCGAGGACAGATCCCTGGTCGCCAGGTCCGGGTGACCGGCGAGCGGAACCCAGACGGTCGGCGCGAGGAACAGCGACCCGATGCGGTCCGCCTCGACGCGACGCAGGATCTCCGGGATGTCCGGGGTCGCCATCAGCCGGACGGTCGCGCCCACGGAGAGGTACGGAAGCATGAAGACGTGCATCCCCGCCGAGTGGTAGAGCGGCATGGCGATCAGCGGGTTGTCATCCGCGGTGAAGTCGAGGGCGATCACCGACGACACGTACTCGCTGATGAGTGCCGCGTGGGACATCATGGCGCCCTTGGGCTTCGAGGTGGTTCCGGAGGTGTAGAGGAGCTGGGCGAGATCGTCGCCGTCGGCCGCCGAGGTGAACTGGCCGGCCGGTCTGGTCGCCGTCTGGAGCAGCGAATCGTCGGCGTCGCGCAGCGGGACGATCTCCTCGACCTCGGCGAGATCGCCGCGGATCTCGTCGATCCGTTCGGACAGGGCGGGGTCGACGAGGACGGCACGTGCGCCGGACTGCACGACGAGATAGCGGAGCTCCTCACCTCGCAGCGCGTAGTTGATCGGGACGTGGACGAGTCCCGCGCGGCAGCACGCCAGGAAACCGATGACATACGCGTCCGAGTTCGTGCCGTATGCCGCCACCCGGTCGCCCTGCTGCAGTCCGCGGGCCAGCAGCCCGGCGGCGGCAGCGGACACCGCGTCGTCGAGTTGTCGGTAGGTGAAGGAACGGTCGTCGAAGACCAACGCGGTGCGGTCGGGATGCCGCGCCGCGGACCTGCGGAGGATGCCGTCGATGGTGTTGGCGGACGAAGGTCGCGAAGCCATGCCGTCGACGATACTTGGACGTCCTAATGAACCGTGGCGGATCCGCCCATCTTGGCCCGGGTGTGCCCGTCAGGGCCAGAAGATGGTGCCGTTCAGGAAGTCCTGGGCGAATCGGTTGCCGGTTCGGTACTCGCCGCCGAGCGGGACCCCGAAGTACCCGCCCGCTCCGCCGGTCTCCTCCCACTTGCGCCGGATCTGGCCCCAGACGATCTGCGCGCCACCGGTTTTCGACCATGTGACCACACCGCCCTGGAAGTCGTTGCTCCGTCCGCTGCCCGACCGGTACTCGTTGCTGACCGGATAACCCAACGCACCGCGCTCGGCCCCGGCCTTCTGCCACCGGCTCCGGATCGCGCCGCCGACCTGGTGTGCCGTACCGCCGTCGGCGGCGGGGTGCCAGTAGAACGACGTTTCGCGTGAGAACACCTGGAATCTGCCACGCTTGGCTCCCGCGCGTTCGGGGCCGGTCGGGACGCCCCACTTGAAGAAGCCGCCCGTCGACGAGTAGGCCTCGCCGATCTTGCCGCCGACCAGGTGACCGTTGATGATCCGATCGGCCTGCGCACTCGGCGCGAGCATCACCAGCGACACCATCGTCGCCACGACCGCGACGCTCGCCACCCGCCGTCGGACGCGTCTGCGAACGGACTCCGGACGGAGGTCACGGGCGGGGCTCGGCGTCGACGTCGTGAGGGCAGACATGCGCGCGATGGTACGGACGTCCCACGACGCCTGCTGTTGGACAGCTCACATCAGGGGTGAAACCGCAGGTGTCAGGGGCCCGCGGGAGCCTCGGGTGGGGGTGAGTTCTCCGTGGTGGTCGTGGTGGTCGTCTCGTCCGGGGCCTCTCCGGCGGGCGGCGCGGCATGTGTGGAGGGGTCCGGCGCCGGCGGGTCCGTCGTCAGGGGGCCCGGCGCAGACGGTTCGGGAGCCGGGGCGGCGGGCGGTACGACGATCCAGTTCGCCGACCGGACGGTCACCGTCTTCGACGCGCCGACCGCCGTCAGCGTCAACGTCCACACTCCGGTGCTGGTGGTGGAGCCGGACACCGAGGTGCGCTGTAGGGCCGAACCGGCGACCGACCGCGTCACGCCGTCGGTGCACGAGAGGGCGACCGTACCCGCCGAAGAGCTGCCGGGGGCCGTGCAGCCCACCGACAGCCCGGCGTCGTCGAAGCTGAAACTGCCGATGAACTCCCCCGAACCGCTGAACGAGGTCGGCGTCGCGGGGGCCTCGGCCGGGGCTCCCGGTGCCGGCGCGCCGGGGACGCCCGGCTCCGACCCGGGTTCGGGCGCCTCCGGACCCGGCGCCTCGTACCCGGGCGCCTCGGGGACCGGGGCGTCGGAGGCGGGCACCGATGCATCCGGTGGTGGCGCGTCCGAGGCCGGTCCCGGGCTGTCCGGCGCGGCGGGTGGCACCGCGGAGTCCGATTCGGACGAGTCCGGTCCAGCGGAGTCCGGAGCCGCCGAGTCCGAGTCCGGTGCTCCTTCCGGCAGACCGCCGTGCTCCTCGGCCCGCTCCTCGAGGGCCGGGGCGGCCGCGGGGTTGCCCGGCGCGATCAGTCCGTTGTGCTCGGCGTCCTCCTCGGTGTCCGCCTCGAACGGCGTGTTCAGCGCGGCCGGGGTGGGCAGGGGACCCGACGGTGGCGGGAAGCGGCTGAGATCGAGCAGTCCGCCGAGCGGTTGCGAGAAGATCTGTCCGGTCAGGTAATTCAGCAGCTGGAGCGCGTCGCCGACCGGGGTGCCGGGGGCAGCCGGGACCGACGGCGCGGGTACGATGGTCGTCGACTTGCCGACCGCGGTGACGTTCTGGTTGTTGTACGCGATGCGGGTGACCGATCGACTCTTGTACCCCTCCCACGTCCGGCCCTCCAGCCGGTACCCGCCGAGCGGGGCGGCGGCCGGCGGGGCGAGCGGATTGCCGCACGAGCACATGGCGCGCGGGACGCCGGCGGAGTCGACGTAGACCGCTGTCCCACGCTGCAGGACGGACTGGAACGGGACCGCTCGGCCGGAGGTGTACGAGTGGTTGGTCACCCAGGTGTCGGTGGTCAGCACCACGGGGGTGAGGGTGTTCAGATAGTGCGGGATGTCGGCGGTGCCGATGCCGTAGACGCCGGCCCAGGCGCGAGCCGCCGGGGGATCGGCGAGCAACCGGTTGCTGAGTGCCGCGGTGTCGCAGGCGGCGGTGTCTCCCGCGGCATACAGCCCGGCGTCGGTGCCGTTGACCGCGCGGCCACCGAGGTCGGCTGCGCCCGCGGTACCGGTGAGTGCCACGTTCGCCGGGAGGTCGCCGGCCCCGGACACGAGGACCGGATCGGTGAACGGATCGATCCCGGGGTCGTTCGCCGCGGTCAGGGTGAGGCCGGGGACGTAGATGTCCCCGTCGCGGGCCTTGACGACGAAGACGATGCCCGCGGCGAGGACGAGCGCGAGGACGACCACGACGGCGCTCAGTACGAGGGTCAGTGCGCGACGACCGTCGGGCCGCGGCGGGATCGCGCCGTACGGGGTCGACGGGTGGGTCGGGGGACCGGGTGGATAGGTCATCGCGCAGCTCCTACTGGTCCACTCCTGCCCGGGCGGGCAATCGTTCGACCCGAGCCCAGTATCGGCGCGTCACAGAACGGGGAGCAAGGCTTGACCAGCATTTTCACGTCGTCGACGGCAAATCTCGACCGTTTGGACCACACCGCCGTAACGCCGCGCGGCGGGGCACCGACACCAGTCCGGGCCCCGCGCGCGGAGCCGGGTCAGGCCCGGCCGAACACCATCGATTCCTCGACCTTGTTGATGCGGTGGTCGATGGCGTCGCGGTAGTAGTTGTGCCGCACCTGCCAGTGACCGCGGGTGCCCGACTTCGGCAGTGCATCCGGGGACCGTTCGACGTACCCCGCCTTGAGATCCCACAGCGGCCGCGAACCCATGACCTCCGAACCCAGATGCGGATAGGCATGGGTGTAGCCGTTCGTGCGCATGTACCTGATCAGGTCGGCGACGGCGCGAGCGGTCATGTCCGCGCGAAGGGTCCACGAGGCGTTCGTGTAACCGACCGACCAGGCGAGGTTCGGGACGTCCTCGATGAGGTAGCTCTTGAAGACGAAGCGGTCGTGCGGTTTCACCTCGGCGCCGTCGACGCGGAGCCGGGTACCGCCGAAGCCGAGCAGTTGCAGTCCGGTCGCGGTGACGATGATGTCGGCGTCGAGGTGCTTGCCCGAGGTGAGGGTGACCCCCGTGGCGTCGAACCGGTCGATGTGGTCGGTGACCATCTCGACCTTGCCCTCGGTGATGTCGGCGAAGAGGTCGGCGTCGGGGACCATGCACATCCGCTGGTCCCATGGGTTGTACGTCGGATTGAAGTGGACGTCGACCGGATAGTCCTCGGGCAGGTTCGCGACGACGTTGTTGCGGATCATCTTGCGTCCGAGCTTCGGGAACCGGTGGGTCAGGTGCACGATCGCGGCCGTCTGGGCGGCGTACCTGGTGCGGATGACCTTGTGCGCCGCCTGCGGTGGCAACAACTTCTGCACGAGCGGTGCCAGGTACTGCTTCTGCTTGGACGAGAAGATGTATGACGGCGAGCGCTGCAGCATCGTGACGTGCTCGGCCTGCTCGGCGAGGCTCGGGATGAGACTGACCGCCGTCGCGCCGCTGCCGATCACCACGACGCGCTTGCCCCGGTAGTCGAGGTCTTCGGGCCAGTGCTGCGGGTGCACGATCTGGCCGGTGAAGTCGTCGGCACCGGCGAACCGTGGTGTGTAGGGGTTGTCGTAGTCGTAGTAACCGGTTGCGAAGATGACGAACCTCGCCCGGTGGGTCTCGCGGCGCCGGTCCTCACCGACCTCGACCCCCAGCGTCCAGGTGTCCGTCGTCGAGTCCCAGTCGGCGGTCAGGACGTGCTGCCCGAACCGGATGTGCTCGGCGATGGCGAACTTGTGGGCGGTGTCCTCGATGTACTCCCGGATGTCGTTTCCGTGCGCCAGCGCCCGCGGCTTGCGCCACGGCTCGAACGGGTAACTCAGCGAGTAGATGTCGCTGTCCGACCGCACGCCGGGGTACCGGAACAGGTCCCACGTCCCGCCCATGCGTTCGCGGCGTTCGAGGATCAGATAGTCGGCGTCGGGATTCTGCTCCTTCAGCCGATAGGCGCAGTCGATGCCGGACAAGCCGGCGCCGATGATGATCACGTCGCGCACGGTGGGCTGTGTGGCGTTCGGTTCGCTGTCGGTCACGGGGACCTCCTCGGTGGGGATGCCTCAGGTGCTGTCATCATGCAACACTTGTCTTCAGATGTGAACGGAATCACACCAACCGTAGGCCTGCCCGCCTGGGGCCAGTCATCGCGCGAGGTCAGGGGACGCAAGATGCCGATGGAAAAACACACTTACTGCCGAATCTGTGAGCCGCTGTGCGGCATGATCGCGACCGTCGAGGACGATCGGCTGATCTCGTTGCGGCCGGACAAGGAGCACCCGCTGTCGCGGGGCTTCGCGTGTCCGAAGGGGATCGCGTTCGCCGAGATCGTCAACGATCCCGATCGTCTCCGGCACCCCCTCCGACGACGCCCCGACGGCGAGTTCGAGCAGATCTCATGGGACACGGCGCTCGACGAGATCGGCCGCCGGCTCGTCGAGGTGCACCAGAAATCCGGCAGCGACTCGATCGGCTGGTACTTCGGCAACCCGGCGACGTTCTCGACCGGGCACACGCTGTGGACCGCGATCTTCATGAACCTCCTCGGCACGCCGCACGTGTACTCGGCGGGATCCCAGGACGTGAACAACCGCTTCGTCGCCAGTCACTTCCTGTACGGCAACCCGCTGACCGCGCCGATTCCCGACATCAACCGGGTCGACTACCTCGTCATCATCGGGGCGAATCCGGTGGTGTCGCATGGCAGCGTGATGAGTTCGCCGCGTATCCGTGAGGGTCTGAACGCGATCACCGCGCGCGGCGGGTCCGTCGTCGTCGTCGATCCCCGGCACACCGAGACGGCCCGAGAGTTCGACTGGCTGCCGATCACGCCCGACACCGACGCGCTGTTCCTGCTGTCGCTGTTGCACGTGCTGTTCGACGAGAACCTCGCCGACCGTGAGCGGCTTCGGCGGCAGGCGCGCGGCGTGGCGGAGCTCGAGACGCTCGTCGCGGCCTACGCGCCGGAGGTGACCGCGGGCCGGACGGACATCGATCCGGAGCGTGTGCGCGCTGTCGCCCGCTCGCTCGCCCGTACGGAGCGGGCCGCGGTGTACGGACGGGTGGGTACCTCACTGGGGCGCACCGGCACGCTGACGACCGCCCTGCTGGACATGGTGAACCTCGTCGCGGGCAACCTGGACGTGCCGGGCGGGTCGATGTTCGGTGATCTGGGGATTCCGGGTCAGCGCCTGGGCGTCGCCGCGCTGCAACGGCTTTCGAGCTTTCGCTGGGCGGGGCGCCGGAGCCGCGTCGGCGGCCTGCCGCAGGTCCTCGGGACCGCGCCGGCGTCGTTGATGGCCAAGGAGATCACGACCCCGGGCCGCGGGCAGCTGCGCGCGCTGTTCGTCAGCGCGGGTAATCCGGTGCTGTCGGTTCCGAACGGCGACGAATTACGTTCGGCGTTGGACGAACTCGACCTCATGGTGTCCCTGGACATCTACCGCAACGAAACCAACGCCCGGGCCGACTACATCCTGCCGGCCACCACGATGTACGAACGCGAGGACTTCCTGCTCCCGTTCCAGGCCCTGTTCACCACTCCGTTCAAGCAGGCCACCGAGGCGGTGATCCCACCGCAGGGCGAGGCGCGAGAAGAGTGGACGGTGATCAACGAACTGATCGGCTTCCTGTCGTCGGAGAGCCTGCTGATCCGCTCGCTGCACGTCGGCAACCAGCTGGCGCGACGCGTGGGCCGGCCGGTCACCCCGCGCCGGGTCTCGGACCTGGTGATCCGAATGGGATTGGGAGGAGACCGATTCGGCCTTCGACGCGGTGGACTCACCTACCGCCGGCTCGTCGAGGACCATCCACACGGTGTCGTGGTCGCCGACGACCTCGCCCCCGGGCAGCTGGCCAAGAACGTCACGTACCTCGACGGCCGGATCCGGTTGACCGCACCGGAGTTGATGACCGAGGTCGAGCGACTCGGTGTCGCTGACGACGCAGGGTATCCGTTGCGGCTCATCGGGATGCGTGAGATCCGGTCAGAGAACAGTTGGCAGCACAATGCGCCGATGTTGTTGCGCGGCGGACGGTCCCACGCCGCCCGGATGCACCCCGCCGATGCCACGGCACGCGGGCTGGCCGAAGGCGACCTCGCGACGGTGGAGTCCCGGCACGGTCGGATCTCGTTGCCCGTGACCGTCACCGAGGACATCAAGCCCGGCGTCGTCGCGATCCCGCATGGCTGGGGCCACAACGGTTCCGGCGGCTGGACGCAGGCGAACGCGGCTGCGCAGAACGACCTGGGCGCCGGTGGCGTGAACGTCAACGCACTCATCTCGTCCGACCCGGCCGACCTCGAGCGACTCGCCGGGATGGCGAACATGACCGGCGTGCCGATCCAGGTGTCGGCGTTAACCGAGAGCCGGGTACGGTCCGAGACGGATGCCCAACCCGCTCGAACCTGAACGCACACACCGGTTCCCCAGACAAGCAGTGATGCTCGGGTAGGCAACCGGTGTGTGTTCAGGGTTTGGCGCGGTGTCCCGTGCGTCCGTACGTCATCCCGCCCGCGGAGTCCGGACTCTTCCGTGTTCGAGGCGAACGGGTCGCACCCGGGTCACGCAGCACGATTCTCACCGACGGATCGCGTCGGTGAGAATCGTGGAAAGCGCTCTCGCGCAGTGCTTACGGAGAGATCACATGCCGGCCGGGGGCATGAGCACGCTGTCGATGAGGTACACCTGAGCGTTCGAAGTGGTGACGCCACCGCAGACGACGCCGGCCTCATTGACCTTCAGGTTGTCGCCCGATCCGGTCACATTGACCTGCTGACCCTCGAGAGTGGTGTGCTCCCCGACGATCTGGTCGGGGGTCGCCTGGCCCTCGACCACGTGGTAGGTCAGGATCTTGTTGAGCAGGTCAGCGTCGGTCTTGAGCTGCTCGACGGTCTCCGGGGGCAGCTTCGCGAATGCGTCGTCGGTCGGCGCGAACACGGTGTACTCACCCTCGTTGAGGGTCTTCACGAGGTTGACCTCGGGGTTCAGCTGACCCGAAAGTGCTTGTGTCAGAGTCGTGAGCTCGGGGTTGGTGGCCGCAGCGGTGGCAACGGGCACGGTCGACATCCCGTTCACCGACGCCGGTCCCGAGGGGTTGGCCTCGGCGTAGGCGGCACAACCCGGCCCGACGAGGTTGGCGGCCGGATCGGCCATCGCGCTCTCGCTCATCATGGCGCTGGATTCGGTTGCCGCTCCGGTCGTTTCGCTCGAGGTGTCCGAATCGTCGCTGGAGCAGCCGGCCATCACGCCGACGGCGAGGACCAGTCCGGTCAACGCTCCTGCTACACGGGGAATTCGCTTGATCATCGTCGGTCCAATCTGTGTTGGGGTGTCGACTGCGCCTGGCCGGCAGCCTCACAACGTCTTCGGCGCCCGGGGGCCCGCGGATTGGTCGGAGATGAGAGTGATCGTCGAGTGCCCGGGATAACTCACCCGGCAGGCGTCACTTCGCCCAGTCGGCGTCGGCCCACTGCTCGGCCCATTCCTGCCCTTCGGAGATGGCGCCCATCGTGGTCTGGCCGTCGAGCGCCTCTCGGATGATGTCGGCGTGACCGCAGTGGTGGGCGGTCTCCCGGATGAGGTGGATGATCATGGCCCGAATCGACAGCCACTCGCGTTCCGGCTGCCACGGCGCCGTGGGCTGAGGGATCAGCTCGTCGAGGCTCTCGGCGTCGGCGATCACGCGGTCGAACTCGGCTGCCCCACGGTCGTATGCGGTCAGCCAGCCGGCGAGAGTCTCGTCGCCGGTCATCTCGTACTCGGTCATGGCCTGGCTCATGTCGAACTCGGCGTTCTCGTCCCGCTCGGTGATGACGCGGGCCGCGTTCTCCTCGCCGTGCGCGAGATGCTTGATCAGCGCGCCGATCGTGAGGGTGCTGACCGTCGACTGCTTGCGGGCATCGTCGTCGGAGAGGTTGCGTGCGGTGATCTTGAGCATGTTGCGCTGATCCTGCAGCAGGATGAGCAGGTCGCGCTTCTCGCCGGTGACGTCGACGCTGAGTTCGGTGGAGGTGTAGGTGCTCATGATGTGTCCTCTCGGTTGGTGTGAGGACCACGCTATGAGTGATGGAGGACAGCTATGGTCCTCGTTGAATCGGGAGCTCCCCCGGGTCCCGGTGGCCCGGCGTGGAATGCGCCCAGCAGAGCGAGCCGGAAGTCGATATGTGGCTAGGCCCGCCCTGGTGGGTGGATATCAGCAAGGGGAGTCTTCGGCGGAGGCGCCGGCGAGCAAATCTGTTGAGCCGGGCGCGTTCGGGGGCGACCATGTCCGCATGACTTCGACCGGCGGTACCCCGTCCGACGTGACTTCGCGTCTGGCGTCGTTGACGCGCAAGCCTGATCGGGCAGCCGATCGCGAGCTGCTCGACGCCCTGCTCGACGAGACCAAAGTCGGGACCCTCAGCACCGTCGTCGACGGTCTGCCATGGTCGGTGCCGATGCTCTTCGCCCGGGACGGCGACTCGATCCTGCTGCACGGATCGACCGGGGCGGGTGCGCTCCGGCACGTCGCCGCGGGTGCGCCGGTGACGTTCACGGTGTTCGCGCTGGACGGGCTCGTCGTCGCCGACACCCTCTTCGACCATTCGGCGAACTACCGGTCGGCGGTCGTACGCGGAGTCCTCGAAGTCGCCGACGACGCCCAGGTAGCTTTGGAAGTGTTGTCCGACAAGCTGATTCCGGGGAGGGTGGCCGAGGTCCGGCCGACGACGCGCAAAGAGTTGGCAGCGACGGTGGCCCTGCGACTGCCGATCGTCGACGGCCAGTGGATCGCCAAGGCGCGGACGGGCGGGCCGGGTGGGGAGTCGGCGGACTGGACCGGCGTGGTTCCCGTGCGGACCGTGTACGACGCCCCGGTCACCTACAGCGGCGACGTGCCGCCCGACTCGGTACGAGCGCTCCTGGACTGATCTCGCCAGAACCGGAGATGCGCAACCAGCGGATAGGGGTGTGACCCGCTGGTTGCGCGTCCGGTGATCGCGTCGTGGGGCAGGCGAGGTCCTCGGAGTCTGCCCGACGCGATCGGCTGTTGGCGCGGCCCGGCTGCGGGTCGCGCAGTCGGTTCATCGTTCGCGCACGGTGGCGCCGTTACGCGCCAGGTTGGCGCACCACGGCAGCCATTCACCGCTGGCGCAGCAGGAACCGCTGGATCTTGCCGCTCGGCGTCTTGGGCAGGGCGTCGACGAAATGCACGGTGCGCGGGTAGGCGTGCGCGGCGAACTGCGTCTTGACCAGCTGCTGGAGCTCGGCTTCGAGCGCATCGGTGCCCTCGACCCCGTCCGCGAGGACGACGAATGCCTCGAGGACCTCGCCGCGGAGCTCGTCGGGGCGCCCGACGACGGCGACATCGACGACCGATGGATGAGTGATCAGCACGCTCTCGACGTCGAACGGGCCGATCCGGTAGCCGGCCATGATGATCACGTCGTCGTCGCGTGCGGAGAAGAAATAGCGGCCCTCGTCGTCCACCCGCCCGGTGTCACCGGTCAGGTACCACCGCCCGTCCGGCGAGAAGCGCTGCTTGGTCTTCTCCGGAGCGTCGAGGTACCCCGCGAACCACATCAGCGGGCTGGCCGGGACGTCGATGGCGATCTGACCGTCGACGATCCCCGCGGCGAAACCGGGCATCGGCTGTCCCATCGAGCCCGGGACGAGGGTCTCGTGAACCGACTCGTGCCAGTGGTTGTTGATGAACATGCCGTGTTCGGTCTGGCCGTAGTGGTCGCGGACCTCGGTGCCGATGGCCCGCAGCGCCCAGTCGATGACGTCGGGGGTCAGCGGTTCGCCCGCCGACGACGCGCGGCGCAGCGAGAAACCCGAGATGCGCGGGTCCTTGCTGAGCGCCCGGTAGACGGTCGGTGCCGCGGCGAAGTTGGTGACGCCGAGGTCGCCGAGGATCTTCGCGGTCAGTTCGGGGGTGAACCCGGCGTGCAGCAGGAGGTTGCGCCGGCCGGCGGCCAGCGGCCCGAGCACGCCGTAGTAGAGACCATAGGCCCAGCCGGGGTCGGCGGCGTTCCAGAACACGTCGTCGGCGCGGACATCTAGGCCGAAGTGCATGTACGCGACGAACGAGGCGAGCGCCTTGACCGGGACCGGGACGCCCTTCGGCGCGCCGGTCGTGCCGCTGGTGAAGAGCAGGATCAGGGTGCCGTCGCCGCCGACCGCGACCGACTCGGTGACCGGCTCGTGCGCAGCGATGAGTTCCTCGAACTGGTCGCCGGCGACCACTGTGGTGATCCCGTCGATGCCCGCGAGCTTGTCCGCCTGACTCGACTCGGTGATCACGACCTTCGCGGCGCCGGCCTGCAACCGCATCTCGATCGCGGGTGTCGCGAACGCGGTGAACAGCGGGATGTAGATCGCGCCGAGGCGGGCGATGGCCAGCAGCGAGACGACGAGCTCCTCGCGCTTGCCCATGAGGACGCCCACCGTGTCGCCACGACCGATGCCCATCTCCGCAAGGGCCGCCGCGAGTCTCTTGGACCGCTCGGCCAGTTCGCCGTAGGTGATGTCGGTGGTGACCGGACGTACGCCGCCGGACTGCTGATCGTCGGTCTGCTCGACCTCGATCACCGTGAAGGCGATCGCCTCGGGATCGTGCCCGTCGACGAGGAGTGCCGCCGCATCGGCGTCGGACGCCCCGTAGATTGCCAACCATCGTTCGACCATGTCGGTGGGGGTCGTGGTGGCCTGTGTCATCGTGAACCTCGCTCCGTACTGAGTAAGCTGAGTCACAGTGTCCTCCGCGACCGGCCCCAGGAACACCCTCGGAAGAGGGGGAGAAGTGAGGTGAGATGCCCGAGCCGCTGAGCGGGATCGTCACCGAGGCGTTGCGCCGGGTGCGCAAGTCCAGTGGGGTGCCACTGGCCTTCGCGGGTGTCCTGAACGGACCGTCGAACCTGCGTCTGCAGCATTTCGCCGGTACGACCGTGGGCGCGTTGAACGGGGTGTCGGTCGACGTCGGGCACGGGCTGGGCGGCAAGGTCGTCTCGCTGAACCGCCCGATGGTCGTCGACGACTACCTCCGCACGCCGCGGATCACCCATCGCTACAACACGATCATCGAGCGGGAAGGGTTGCGCGCCATGATGGCCGCTCCGGTCATCGTCGATCGGACGCCCGTCGCGGTCCTCTACGGCGCGCTGCACACCCCTGACCCGATCGGCGGGCGGATGCTCGACGTCCTCGCGATGGAGGCCCGCACCGTCGAACACGAAATCGTCGCGTCCCGCGCCCGGCTCGAGCACGCCGCGCAGGACGAGGCGGAGATGCGCGACCGGATGACCGCGGCCTACGCGCGGCTTCGGTCGCTGGCCGAGACGGTCGACGACGCCCGGCTCGCCGACGAACTCGCCTCGATCACCGAGGCCCTGATCGCCGCGAGCCCGGCGTCGACGGCGCAGGTGGAACTGACCGGCCGGGAGCAGGACGTGATCTCCCTTGCCGCACTGGGCTATTCGAACGCCCGTATCGCGGAGACCCTCGGGGTCACCGTGTACACGGTGAAGGGTTACATGAAGGACGCGATGCGCAAGCTCGGGGCGTCGTCGCGGCTGGAGGCCGTCGTGACCGCCCGCAGTGCCGGTCTGCTGCCCTGACGAACTCCGCTCGCGTCCCCGGCCGGAGGGATTTGATCCGCGCGCAGATGGGTATGACCGGGTCCCATGCGAGCACTCGCAGCGGCACTGCTGACCCTCGGCCTCATCGGAACACTCGTGGTCGCCGCGCCGGCGCATGCGGTACCGGCCGAGACGTGTGGAACCGATCTCCGCCCGGCCGACCGCGAGCGGATCGTCGAACTCAGTACCTACGAGCAGGATTCGAAGGACCTCCCTCTCGTCCAGCTACGACGAAACGTCGACAAGCTGTACGGGATCGTCGACATCCTCACCGACCGCCGCGACCGGCGCGGATTGTTCGCCCTCGGGCTGGCAGCGGTGGAACGCGACGCGGTGATGCCGCTGCAGAACAACCCGCGCGTCTTCCAGACTCCGCGGTGGGCGCCCGTCATCAGTCTCGAACTCCTCAACCGGTTCCTCGACGCCGTGCGAGGCGAATTCGGCGGCGGACCTGTCGCACCCCAGTGGCGGCACTACTTCGACATGGCCGACGACTGCGCAGTCCCCGGCCAACGGGTCGCGATGGCCGGTTACAACGCGCACATCACCGTCGACCTCGCCTATGCGACCGCCGACGCCCGGGCCACGACGGCGAATGCGCGGGATTTCTTCTTCATCGTCGATGCGATTGCCGCACATGGTAATTCGATCGTCGTCGCGACACTCCGTGAATACGGCGTCAACCTCGGACCGATCTTCCGGTTCTACGTGGTCGGTGAGGGCCTCGACCGCGTCGTGGGCGCCGGCCGGGCGACCGGGCCGATGCTGCGGGCCGCCGACGTCGGATACAACGTGCTGACGTTCCGCAACGGACTCGCGCTCCAGGATCCGGCGACCGCTGCTCGGGCACGCGGCGACGTGACCGGGCTGTGGAACACCGGCGAGACGGCGTTGACCGCGTTCCAGCGGGTCGGGCTGGTCCGATGACCGGCCGGTCGGCCTCATCGGTGGGTGTCGGGCAGGTCACGTCGGACGGGCCGGAATATCCCGAGCGGGGTCGTAGTTGTACCCCGCGACGGTGACGGACTCAATGCCCCGGGTCCCACCCTCTTGCCGCTTCGAGCGGCCTGTTTGCCGAGAGGCGCACTGACCGGCACCGTCCCTTTACACATCGAAGCCGCCGACCCCTCGGGTCGGCGGCTTTGATGTTCTCCGAGCAGACGGGTCTCAGTGGTCCCGCAGCTTCTCGATGAGCTCGTCCTTCTTCAGGTCGGAGTAGCCCGAGAGGTCGAGTTCCTTGGCGCGGTCCTTGAGCTCGTCGACCGTCCAGTCCTCGTAGGACCCGGACTTGCCGCCGCTCTTGCCGACGTCCGACCGTGAGCTGTTGGCCGCGGCGTTGGCGATCCGAGCGGACTTCTCCTTCGAGTTGCCCTCGTCGCGCAGCTTCTCGTAGAGCTCGTCGTCCTTGACCGAAGGTCCAGGGTCCTTCTTCTTCTCTGCCATGGTCTACCTCCTCGTGGTGGAGATGAGCGGTCCGCACCAGGGTTGCCAGATGCGTCGGTGGTCAAACAACGGGATCGGGGTGGACGGATCGGACGCTGTGTTCACGATGACCGAACCCGAAGCGGGTGCGCGGTTCGTCGAACTACGGTTACATCCGAACGGGCGCGTAGATAATCACAGTAGACGACGACCACTCTGAGTAGTCGATATTGATCGGTACCGATAAGGTTGTGGCGATGTGTTCCGGCGACGTCACCCATGCGTCGCCGCACTCGCAGCACACGTCGCACCCGTACCCCGAACAACGCAGTTGCGGAAGGAACAACGTATGTCGCAGACAGTCAAGGGAGTCATTTCGCGCAGCAAGAAGGCGCCGACGGAGGTCGTGGATGTGGTGATCCCGGACCCGGGTGCGCGTGATGTGGTGGTGGCGATCAAGGCGTGCGGTGTCTGTCATACGGATCTGGCCTACCGCGAGGGCGGCATCAATGACGAGTATCCGTTCCTGCTCGGCCACGAGGCCGCGGGTGTGGTCGAGTCGGTCGGTTCCGATGTCACCCACGTCGAGGTCGGCGACTTCGTCGTCCTGAACTGGCGGGCGGTGTGTGGGCAGTGCCGGGCGTGTAAGCGGGGGCGTCCGTGGTACTGCTTCGACACCTTCAACGCCAGCGTCCCGATGACCCTGACCGACGGCACCGAACTGACCCCGGCGCTGGGCATCGGTGCGTTCGCGGAGAAGACTTTGATCCACGAATTGCAGTGCACCAAGGTCAATCCCGACACCGACCCTGCCGTGGCCGGGCTGCTCGGCTGCGGCGTGATGGCCGGTATCGGGGCGGCGATGAACACCGGCAACGTCGGCCGCGGCGACTCGGTCGCGGTCATCGGGTGTGGCGGTGTCGGTGACGCCGCGATCGCCGGTGCCCGGTTGGCCGGTGCGACGACGATCATCGCGATCGACCGCGATGCGTCGAAGCTGGAGTGGGCGAAAGACCTCGGTGCCACCCACACCATCGACGGCTCGAAGGTCGATGATGTGATCGCCGCGGTGCAGGAACTGACCGACGGCAACGGCGCCGACGTCGTGATCGATGCGGTCGGCCGCCCGGAGACCTACAAGCAGGCCTTCTACGCGCGCGATCTCGCCGGGGTCGTCGTGCTGGTCGGTGTGCCGACCCCGGAGATGACCCTGGAGATGCCGCTGGTCGACTTCTTCTCCCGCGGTGGCGCGTTGAAGTCGTCGTGGTACGGCGACTGCCTGCCCGAGCGCGACTTCCCGATGCTGATCGACCTGTACGAGCAGGGTCGTCTGCCGCTGGACAAGTTCGTCACCGAACGCATCGGCATCAACGACGTCGAGGCCGCGTTCTCGGCGATGGAAGCCGGCAAGGTGCTGCGATCGGTGGTGGAACTCTGATGTCGGATCTGCGCATCGACAACGTCGTCACCTCGGGCACGTTCAGTCTCGACGGCGGCACCTGGGACGTCGACAACAATGTGTGGCTCGTCGGCAACGACGACGAGGTCATCATCATCGACGCCGCCCACTCCGCGCAGCCGATCCTCGCCGGCGTCGGCAACCGCACCGTGAAGGCGATCGTGCTGACCCACGGGCACAACGACCACGTCACCGTCGCCCCGGAACTGTCGCAGGCCACCGGAGCGCCGTTCCTGCTGCACCCCGGCGACGACATGCTGTGGAACGACACCCATCCCGATGTCGCGCACCAGGATCTCGAGGACGGGCAGAAGATCGGGATCGCCGGTACCGAGCTGACGATCATCAACACCCCGGGCCATTCGCCGGGCTCGTCGGTGATCCACCTGCCCGAGGCGAAGGTGCTGTTCTCCGGCGACACCCTGTTCCAGGGCGGGCCGGGCGCAACAGGCCGCTCGTACTCGAGCTTCCCGACGATCATCGCCTCGATCACCGAGAAGATCTTCACCCTCGACCCCGAGACCAAGGTCTACACCGGTCACGGCGACGGCACGACCGTCGGCGACGAAGCTCCTCATCTCGAAGAGTGGATCAAACGGGGTAGCTGAGGCGGTACGTCCTTCGGCCGACTAACGGCGGTTGCCGGTAGTCGGCCGGCCTCGAAGACCTTCAGGAGATCTCTGCGACAAGGCTTTTCAGCAACCGCCGGAAGGTCGCTGCCTGACCGTCGGACATGGCGCCGCGGAGTAGCTCGTCTTCCACGGCTCGGATCTCGGCCCGGACGCCATCGTGCAGTGAACGCCCCTCCGGCGTGGTCGAGACGGTCCACTGGCGACGACTGCCCGACCTGTCCCTGGACACGAGGCCCCGCTGCTGGAGTTCGTCCAGGTGCTTGCCGAGCCGTGTCGGATCTCGCCCGGTGCGTTCGGACAACTCACGCTGCGACACTGCCGGCGTCGCGGCGATCTCGCTCACGATGGCGTACTCCCACATCGACAGTCCGGCGGCCCGGAGGATCGGCTCCTCGAGGGTGATCAGATGCGGTATCAGTCGCCCGAGAAGTGCGCCGAGATCGGGCTCTGCGCCCGAGGCACTGTCGTCGTTCACCATCGACATCCTCTCTCGAATCGTCTACCGTGGTAGACGATCGCTGCGAACGGCCTCTCCCGTGCGGTGCGGGAGCATCCTCTCATCATCGCGGTCCACCGGGACTGATCGACAGATTGATCGGGCATTGTCTGGAAGAAGGGACGTCGAATGGATACATCGGCTTTGCGGGCGGTCACTGACGATGTGGGTGCGCAAGTCTCGGAGATGACAGTCGGTGACATGGCCATCCGGACCACTTCGGGGTGGGGCGACCTCGGTGATCTGTACCTGGCCGCCGTTGAACGAAACACGCGTCTCACAGCGCTCCTCACCGGCGAGGAGCTGAACTCTCGGCGAGCTGCACCGATGGACAGGGCATCGTTCCCGCTGGTGGCGGACCAGTACGGAGGCGGATTCGAACACCGATACCGGCGAAGTGCCGACCTGCTGGTCGCCGCCTTCGCCGAAGTCCTCGACACGCAACGGGTCGTCGACCTCGACGGCACCCACACAACTGTGCGAGCGCTCTACGACCACGCGGTCCGCGATGCCTTCCTGCTCACGTGGAACATCGCGACCGCAATCGACATCCGGTACCAGCCGCGACCCGACATCGTCCGAGGGGTCGTACAGACGATGCTCTCGGACCTCGAGGATGCCGATCTGGCAACGGCAGTCGACGTCCTCGTCCAACTGACGGGTCCACACCGGGACAAGTGAGCAGTCGGGTTGGACTGCGATGCCGCGTCCGCTGGGTGTCGCGGTCCGCTCAGCTTTTTCTCAGGGGTCGGAATCGATCGCTCGAGCCGCAGGCGTAACGTCGCGCGAATGAGCGATTCCGCGGTCCGCAACATCGACCATCCCGATCAGGCGCCGGTACCCCGCAGCCGCATCGTGGTCGCGTCGATGATCGGGACGAGCATCGAGTTCTTCGACTTCTACATCTATGCCACGGCCGCGGTCCTCGTGTTCCCGGTGCTGTTCTTCCCCAAGGGGGACGACACCGCGGCGCTGCTGTCGTCGTTCGCGACCTTCGGCCTCGCGTTCGTGGCGCGGCCCATCGGCTCGATCCTGTTCGGGCACTTCGGCGATCGCATCGGACGTAAGGCGACGCTAGTCGGTTCGCTGCTCACCATGGGCATCGCGACCTTCGTCATCGGCCTGCTGCCCACCTACGATTCCGTCGGCTATCTCGCGCCCGCGCTGCTTGCGCTGATGCGGTTCTGCCAGGGCCTCGGGCTCGGCGGGGAGTGGTCGGGCGCAGCGCTTCTCGCCACCGAGACGGCCGAGAAGGGCAAACGGGCGTGGGCCGCGATGTGGCCGCAGCTGGGTGCGCCGATCGGGTTCTTCTTCGCCAACGGCACCTTTCTGCTGCTGATGCTCGCCCTCGATTTCGATGCCGCGACCGCCGACCCCGACCACGCCTTCATGACCTGGGGCTGGCGAATCCCGTTCCTGGCCAGTGCGATCATGGTGGCCGTCGGGCTATACGTGCGTCTGAAGCTCACCGAGACACCGGTGTTCGTGAAGGCCGTCGCGGACGGCAAGAAGGTCAAGGCGCCGCTGGCAGAGGTCGTCAAGACCAGCTGGCGTCCGCTCATCGCGGGCACGTTCATCATGGTCGCGACGTACACGCTTTTCTACATCGTGACCACCTGGGTGATCTCCTACGGCACCGGCAAGGTGACCGACGAATCGGGTGTGAAGCTCTCCATCAGCTACGTCGACTTCCTGCAGCTGCAGCTCGTCGCGGTCCTCTTCTTCGCCGCGTGCGTGCCGATCTCGGGGCGCCTCGCCGACCGGTACGGCCGCCGCGCCTTCCTCATCGTGATCACCGCGGCGATCATCGTCTTCGGTCTGTGCTTCCAGTGGCTGCTCGACCCGGCGTCGATGACCGACGGCATGATGCTGTTCTTCCTGATCCTCGGAATGACGCTGATGGGTCTCACCTTCGGGCCGATGAGCGCGATCCTGCCCGAGCTGTTCCCGACCAACGTGCGCTACACGGGTTCGGGCGTGGCCTACAACGTGGCGTCCATCCTCGGCGCCGCCGTGGCCCCGTTCATCGCGACGTGGATCGTCGCCGACTACGGCGTCGGCTGGGTGGGCGTGTATCTCGCGGTCGCCGCCTGCGCCACGATGATCGCCCTGCTCAGCGTCCGCGAGACCAAGTCCGTCGACCTCACCGAGGTCTGAGCAGGACGGGTTGTCGGGGGCTCGGCGTACCGTCGGACAGGTGAATGCGCGTCCGGCAGCAGGTGAGGCGACATGAGGCTGATCGACGTCGTCGAGACCTCCGCGGATGTCGCGCGAGACCGGTCGCGGATACGGAAGACGACGGTGCTCGCCGAGGCGCTCTCCCAGGCGACCGACGAGGAACTGCCGGTCGTCGTCGCCTGGCTGTCGGGGGAGATCCCGCAGGGCCGGCTCGGCGTCGGGTGGCGGTCGCTGTCCAAACTGATGGCACCACCGGCCGATTCGCCGACCCTCGAGGTCGCTGCCGTCGACGCCGCGCTCGGCGAGCTCGCGTCCGCGTCGGGTCCGGGTTCGACGAAGCGGCGCGGCGAGATCATCGCGTCGTTGTTCGCCGCGTCGACCGAGTCCGAGCAGAAGTTCCTCGTGGCACTGCTCACCGGTGAATTGCGGCAGGGGGCGCTGGCCGGTGTCATGACCGACGCCATCGCGAAGGTCACCGGCCAGGATCTGGCTCTGGTGCGCCGCGCGAACATGCTGACCGGTTCGCTGCCGGTCACCGCCGCGCTGGCCCGGTTCGGCGCGGAGTCGCTGGCGGGGGTCGGCCTGGAGGTCGGACGCGCCGTCGAACCGATGCTCGCGACACCCGCCGACGACCTCGACTCCGCGCTTGCGCTCCTCGGGCCCGACCTCGTCGTCGACTACAAGCTCGACGGTGCCCGAATCCAGGTGCACCGCAAGGGGACCGAGATCTCGGTGTTCACCCGCACGTTGCGCGACGTGACGGCGAACGTCCCCGACCTCGTCTCGGTGATCGCCTCCCTGCCCTGCGACTCGGTCATTCTCGACGGCGAGACGCTGATGCTCTCCGACGACGGGCGCCCGCGATCATTCCAGGACACCATGAGCCGTTTCGGCTCCGGGCCCACCGCGGCCGGTGAACCCGAACGCCTGCTAAAGCCGTTCTTCTTCGACTGCCTGCATCTCGACGGCGTCGACCTCATCGACCGCCCGCTGTCCGAGCGGCTCGCGGCGATCGACTCGATTGCGCCGCAGTTGCGTATCCCCGCCGTGACCCGGCCGAGCGTCGAGGAGGCCCGCAGCCACTTCGACGCCGCGATGGCCGACGGTCACGAGGGTGTGATGGTGAAGTCGCTCGACGGCCTGTATGTGGCGGGTCGCCGCGGAAAGGCCTGGCAGAAGGTCAAACCGACGCACACGTTCGATCTGGTGGTGCTCGGTGCCGAATGGGGCTCGGGCCGGCGGTCGGGGTGGCTGTCGAATCTGCATCTCGGCGCCCGCGATCCCGAGACGGGCGAGCTCGTGATGGTCGGGAAGACGTTCAAGGGCCTGACGGACGAGCTGTTGCGCTGGCAGACCGAGGAGTTCCCGAAGCACGAGACGCACCGGGACTCGTACACGGTGTACCTGCGTCCGGAGATCGTCGTCGAGATCGAACTCGATGGCGCGCAACGGAGTTCGAGATATCCGGGCGGGGTCGCGCTGCGCTTCGCGCGCGTGGTGCGTTACCGCCCGGACAAGACTCCCGCGCAAGCCGACAGCATCGAGGCGATCCGCGCGCTGTTGAAGTGAGTCCGAAAACCACCCGTAGGAAGCGGACAGCCGACGATGCGTCGCGTGTCCGGTTCCACAGGGTGGTTTTCGGCGAGATGCTCAGAGCAACGACAGCTGGGCGACAGGGGTGGTGGTGGGACGGTCCGAACCGCCGGGCGGTTCGACGGTGAACGCGAGCGTCGAGGCGTCGTTGATCCCGGAGAGCACGGCGGTGGTGACCGGTTCGACGTCCTGGTCGGTCATCGTGCCGGCCGAGCGAGCGCCGCCCGGCCCGATGAGCCACATCTGGTAGACGGTCCCCGGCTGTGGTGGCGGGACCGAATCCATCACCAGTACACCGGTATCCGCCGACTTGGCGAGATAGACGGTGACATTGCCGGTCGCTACCGGGCCGCCCGTCGACCGCAGGTCCTCCGCGGAGAAGACCTGTTCGGCCGGTGAGGCGAGTGGGCGGACCTCCGGTTCCGGCGAGCTCGACTCTCCCATGACCCACCCGGCGGCGCCGATGGCGACGGCCGCCACCGCCGCGGCGGCGAGATACGTCCAGCGGCGAGGCAGGCGCCGTCGGTCGTCCGATTCGAGCGTCGGCGTCACGGGGGCGGGAACCCTCGGATCGGATGCGGCAGGCGCGGATTGCTGCTGCGGAGGCGGCGATCCCGGCCCGGTCGGCGCCTCGGCGCCCGGGCCGGCGACGTCCGGCGCGTCGAGACCGGCGTCGGCACGCGCAGCGGAGAGGATGCGATCACGGAGCGTCGGCGGGGGCGGCGTGGCCGTCGTCTTGCTCATCGCGGCCAGCGCCTCGCGGGTCGCGCGGACCTGCTTGTCGAACAAGGTCTGGAGATCCTGCGGCGCGGCCGCGACCCGAGCCTGGACGTCGCGCAGTTCGTCGGCGGACAATGCGTCGAGCGCGACCAGCGGTGCCATCTCCAGCAATTCGGCAGCGTCGGGATCGAGATGATCAGCCATCACGTGCCTCCTGCCGTCGTCGAACGATCTGTTGCTGTCCCCCCGAACGCCGCTCTCGGCGAGCGGGCGTCACGTTTCCGCGTGGGCCCGGAGGCAACGAGGCTGCGGCAAGAAGGATGACGTGCGCGGATGGTGTCCGGGGTACTCGGGCCGTCGGCTGAACGACTCCTGGTGGAGTCGGGCGCCGGTCGCGTACAGCGAGAGACAGGCGGTCGCCACCGGCGGCAGCGTCGCGTCCGTGCCGAGCCACGCGCTCGCGACGTCAGTCTGGGACCCGAGTGTCATGCCACCTGTTCGGATCCATCGGCGTCCCGGATGGGTTGGGTGGCGGATGGGTCGGGGGAGGTCAGCGCGACGTTCGGTGGATCACATCCGCACCGGCGTACCGCCGGGCATCCGCTGATCGGTCGGGACGATCTCGGCGCCGAGGGGCAGAAGCGACACCGGCACCATCTTGAAACTCGCGATGCCGAGGGGGATGCCGATGATCGTGAGGCACATCGCGATGCCGGTGGTGATGTGCCCGATCGCGAGCCACAACCCGGCCACGATGATCCAGATGACGTTGCCGATGGTCGACGCGACGCCCGCGGTCGGCTTGCGGATGACAGTTCGTCCGAAGGGCCAGAGCGCGTAGCTCGCCATCCGGAACGAGGCGATGCCGAACGGGATCGTGATGATCAGGATGCAGCAGATGATGCCGGCGACGACGTAGCCGATCGCCATCCACAGTCCGCACAGGACGAGCCAGATGACGTTGAGGATGGTCTTCATCCCACCATTGTCCATGCGGCACCGACCGGTGGGGACAACTGCGAGACGCGCGAGGCCTGCCCGCGGCCCGGCCCGACATTACGATGACCGACGTGGCGGGAAGTCCGGGGCGGGCGCGTGAGGCGGTGTGGGCGGTGCTCGCCACGGTCGTCCTCGTGATCCGCATTCTGGCGACCATCGCGCTCGTGCTGTTCGTGATCGGATGGGCCGTCGCGGCGGTCCGCGAATCGCTCGACAACGCGTTCCTCTGGCCGTCGATCGGTGCCGGCATCGCGCTGCTCGCGAGCACCTACGTCTACGGCCACCTCCGCGCGCGCTACCCGCGGCACAACGGCTGGATTCCGTGAGTTCTGCGCACCGCTCCCTGTGGAGCGACCGGAGCTTGCGGAGGCCGCGTCACGAAGGGTCCTGGTGAGACGCGTTCCTCCCCTTCGGGCCCGCGACCGGCGGACTTCAACTCGACCGATGGACTTCGATCGAGGTCCAGGAGTCGAGTTGAAGTCTGTCGGTCACGAAACGGGGTCGGGGGTGGTGCGCCTCCGCAGGCTCCGGCGCTCCTCGGGGGCTGGGGTGCGCCTCCGCGGAATTCGGCGCTCTTCTGTGGGCAGAAGCGGGCGTCTGGTCCCCGCAGGGACCTCAGGACGCGACGCGACCCAAACGGGCGAGCAGCGTCGTCTGCCGATCAGCACCGGCCGGGATCTCGACCTTGCGACACACGCCTTCGGAGTAGATCGCATCGCCGAAACCGTCGACGGCGGCTTCCATCTCGGACAGGTCGTCGTCGGAGAACCGATGGTCGGCACCGGCTGCGCGGGCGATGTCCCAGCGGTGGGCGACCATGTCGAAACCGTAGAAGCGGATGAGGGTCTCGCCGATAGTGGTCGGTCCGAAGTGTCCGTCGAAGGTGCGTTCGCCGACGGTCGGGTCGGCGAGCAGCCCGGCGACGGTGTCGCGGTGGGTGTGCCAGGCGGCGGCCGGGTCGTCGAGCGAGGGTGCCGGTCCGGCATCGATGTCGTGGCGTGCGAAGAACTCGCGCTGGGTGTCGATGACGTGGCCGACGACGTCGCGTCCGGTCCATCCCTCGCACGGCGAGTCCGCGGTCCAGGTGCCGGCGGGCGCGTCATCGAGGACGGTGGCGAAGCCGTCGGCGAGGCGGACGTAGTGGTCGACTAATGGTGAGGTGTCGTTGATTGCGGTCATGATGAGAGTCAACCGCGAGACCACGGGACGGTGATTGATGAAACCCGACAATCCGGCGCGGCTCGACGACGTCGAGCGCGCGCACCTCATCGACCCGTCGGACGCGAGCTTTCGCATCGGACGGTGGGCGCCGAGCCCCGATCTGAACGAACTGGTGCGCCGCTTCTGGGTCCCGGTGTGGTGGGTCCCGCCCGGGGCGGAGGCGCCGCAGCGCGTCCTGCAGTATCCCGTCTGCCTCATCGTCGTCAGCAACACCTACGCCCGCTTCTACGGCGTGGTGACCGGGTTGTCGGAGACGGTGCTGACCGGCGACGGCTGGGCAGTCGGGGTGATGCTCACGCCGGCAGCCGGGGGAGTGCTGACCGGCGACGTCGGGAAATGGACCGATCGGCATGCCGAACTGTCCGAGGTCTTCGGCGACCGGGGCACCGACCTCGAGCGGTCGGTGCGGTCGGTGATGGCCGTCGAACCCGGAGTCGAGGCGACCCAGCGGACCGCGACCGACCGCGTCGAGGACTGGCTTCGGTCGTATCTCCCGCTCGACGACGACGGCCGGCTGATCAACGCGATCGTGGAGTACGTGGAAACCGATTCGTCGGTCGTCGCGGTCGCGCAGATCTGCGAGCGATTCCACCTCACCGAACGCAGCCTGCAGCGGCTGACCCGGCGTCGTCTCGGTCTCACCCCGAAGTGGCTCATCCAACGTCGACGGCTCCACGAGGCGGCCGAGCGGCTGCGCGACCGGTCGGGGACGCTCGCCTCGCTGGCGGCGGAGCTGTCCTACGCCGACGAGGCGCACTTCGTGCGTGACTTCAAGACCGTCACCGGTATGACCCCGCGGACGTTCTCCGCGCGGTTCGGTTAGACCGGGTGCGGTCGAGCGGGGCGCAACGACGACGACCTCGGTGGTTGTTGCCGAGATCACATCGCGGCAGGCAGAATCGTCGACATATCGGGCAATCGACTCGGCTGATCGTACGGAGGGTGCATGACGGACGCGGCTTCGGTGGCCACGCGCATCCGCCGGGCGTACGAGGACTTCCTCTCCGGCGGCAATCCGCCGGCCGATGCGGTTCGGTCGATCGTCCGCGACTCGTGGGCGAGGTCCCTGACCGGCGGAGTGGACCCCAGCGACGCGACCCCGAACGGCGATCGTGCCTCCACGATGTCGCCTGCGGAGTTCGCCGCCTACCGCGCCGCGCATCCCATCACCGCCGTCCGGCCGTTGGTGCAGTCCCTGATGGTCGACGCCATCGCCGACACGGGGGTCGTCGTCGCCCTGACCGACCAGTCCGGGCGCCTGCTGTGGATCGAGGGCGACTCGGCCGCTCGTGATCGCGCGGGCCACATCGACTTCGTCGAGGGCTCGGTGTGGAGCGAGGAGGTCGTCGGCACCAACGCCCCCGGACTGGCACTGGCCGTGGATCGGAGTGTGCAGGTCGTCGGCCCCGAACACTTCGCCGGACCCGTCCAGGAGTGGAGTTGTGCGGCGGCGCCCGTGCACGACCCGCTGACCGGGCACGTGATCGGTGTCATCGACGTGACCGGCGGGCGCGAGGTCGCGGCGCCGTTCGCGCTGGCGGCGGTCCGGTCGGTCGTCGCCGCTGTCGAGCGCGAATTGCGGGCGGGCGCCGTCGATCTCGCCGACCCGGCCACCTTCGACCCGGCACCGGGCCCGCGGGCCGCGGCCCACCTCGCCGTGCTCGGTGACGGTCCGGGACGCTGGCATCGCGCCGCCGACGGGCCCGGCGCCCGCACCCTGTCGCGCAGGCACGCCGAGATCCTCGTTCTGCTGCAAGCGTTTCCGGAAGGTCTGAACACCGAACAGCTCGCGTTGAAGCTGGCCGAGGACGGGCTCGACCCGGTCACCGTGCGGGCCGAGATCTCCCGACTCCGCCGCGACCTCGGTGCCGACGTCGTCGCGAGCCGGCCGTACCGGCTCACACTCGACATCACCTCCGACGTCGACGATCTCCGGTCGCGCATCTCGTCGGGTTCGGACCTCGCGTCGGTCGTCGATGACCTCGGCCGCGGCGGGTTGCTCGCCGAATCGACCGCACCGGGGATCGTCGAGATCTTCGAGGAACTCCGCGAGGACCTGCGGTCGCGTCTCTTCGCGTCCGGCGACGTCGCGGCCCTCCGCCGGTGGACGTCGTCGACCCACGGACGCGACGACCTCGCCGCCTGGCGCCGCCTCGAACACCGCCTGCCGGTCGGCGATCCCGACCGGGCCGTCGTCGGCGGACGCATCCGACTCCTGGACAAGAGGTACGGGGCGTAACCGGCTGAGCTGCGTCAACAGCAGGTGGCCAACGTTGCAACGCTCGTGCAACCACCCCGCTCCTAGAGTGTGGAGCAGATCACAACGGACGCCTCCGGTGTCCCGTGTGACATCCGCAGAGCGTCCTCAGCTTGAGGCCCACACGCAAGGAGCAACCATGACCGTCTTCGCAAAGCCGGGTGCCGATGGCTCGGTGATGAGCTACGAGTCGCGCTACGACAACTGGATCGGCGGACAGTGGACCCCGCCGGTGAAGGGTCAGTACTTCGAGAACCCGTCGCCCGTCGACGGCAAGATCTTCTGCGAGGTCGCACGCTCGACCGCCGAGGACATCGACCTCGCGCTCGACGCCGCACACAAGGCCGCACCCGGATGGGGCAAGACCCCCGTCGCCGAGCGCTCGCTGGCCCTGCTGCGCATCGCCGATCGCATGGAGGAGAACCTCGAGAAGCTGGCCGTCGCCGAGACCTGGGACAACGGCAAGGCCGTCCGCGAGACCATGGCCGCCGACATCCCGCTGGCCATCGACCACTTCCGCTACTTCGCCGGCGCCCTCCGCGCCCAGGAGGGTTCGATCTCCGAGGTCGACGAGGACACCGTCGCCTACCACTTCCACGAGCCGCTCGGCGTCGTCGGCCAGATCATCCCCTGGAACTTCCCGATCCTGATGGCGGTGTGGAAGCTGGCGCCCGCGCTCGCCGCCGGCAACGCGGTCGTGCTCAAGCCCGCCGAGCAGACACCCGCGTCGATCCTGTACCTGGTCAGCCTCATCAGCGACCTGCTTCCCGCCGGAGTCCTCAACGTGGTCAACGGGTTCGGCGTCGAGGCGGGCAAGCCGCTCGCGTCGAGCAACCGTATCCGCAAGATCGCGTTCACCGGTGAGACCACCACCGGCCGGCTCATCATGCAGTACGCCTCGGAGAACCTGATCCCGGTCACCCTCGAGCTGGGCGGCAAGAGCCCGAACATCTTCTTCAACGACGTGATGTCCGCCGACGACGGGTTCCTCGACCGTGCGCTGGAAGGCTTCTCGATGTTCGCGCTCAACCAGGGCGAGGTGTGCACCTGCCCCAGCCGCGCACTCATCCAGCAGGACATCTACGACGAGTTCATCGCCAAGGCCGTCGACCGCGTCGGAAAGATCAAGCAGGGCAACCCCCTCGACACCGACACGATGATGGGCGCGCAGGCCTCCAACGATCAGTTCGAGAAGATCTCCTCCTACCTCGCCATCGGCAAGGACGAGGGCGCCGAGGTGCTGATCGGCGGCGAGGCAGCCGAACTCGACGGCGACCTGGCCGGCGGCTTCTACATCAAACCGACTGTCTTCCAGGGCAACAACAAGATGCGCATCTTCCAGGAAGAGATCTTCGGCCCGGTCCTCGCGGTCACCACTTTCAAGGACTTCGCCGACGCCATGCACATCGCCAACGACACGCTCTACGGGCTCGGTGCCGGTGTGTGGAGCCGCGACGGTGCGACCGCCTACCGGGCGGGCCGCGAGATCCAGGCCGGCCGGGTGTGGACGAACACCTACCACGACTACCCGGCGCACGCCGCCTTCGGCGGCTACAAGCAGTCCGGTATCGGTCGCGAGAACCACCTCATGATGCTCGAGCACTACCAGCAGACCAAGAACCTCCTGGTCGGTTACGCTCAGAGCGCCAAGGGTTTCTTCTGACCTGGGAAGGTGATTGACGATGACCGCCGAGCAGAGTGTCCCTGATCGCGTGGTCGCCACAGACTCCGCCGTGCAGCTCCTGACCAAGTTGTCGGAGCTGCACGGCGGCCTCATGATCCACCAGTCCGGTGGGTGCTGTGACGGCTCGGCCCCGATGTGTTATCCGGTCGGGGAGTATCGCGTGGGCCAGCGAGACGTGCTGGTCGGCGAGATCGAACTACCCGAACCCATTCCGGCCGTTCGGGTCTGGATCAACGGTGACCAGTTCGAGCTGTGGAAACACACTCAGCTGATCCTCGACGTCGTGAAAGGCCGCGGTGCCGGATTCAGTCTCGAGGCGCCGGAAGGAGTTCGTTTCCTCTCACGTGCACGGACTTTCACCGACGAGGAGAACGACCTGCTGGCGACGTCGCCACCACTGACGGGGGCCACCGCCGGCCCCTGAGGTCCGACCCACACAGAATGCGTCGTAGGTACCGGAAACCGGTTACCTACGACGCATTCTGCGTTTGTCCGCGGTAGTTCACCACTGGTCGAAGCCGACGTTGACCTGGGGGTATCCGGTGTCGATGTGGTTGTTCATCCAGTAGTTCTGGGCGTGGGGTCCCCAGATGCTGCTCATGGCGGTGTTGACGTTGTGGGGGTGGTTGGTGAGTTGGTAGTTGGCGGTGGGGCCGAACAGTCCGATGCGGTAGATGGCGTTGACGTCGAGGTGGTTGGTGAAGGGTGCGGTGGCGGTGATGGTTTCGGTGGCGCCGGGGTAGAGGATGTGTTGGGGTGCGTTGATCCATTGGCCGCCGTCGGCGTTGGCGCCTTGGAGGTATTCGGGCTTGTCGGTGTGGTTGGTGATGGTCATGGCGACGGTGGGTTCGCCGGGTCGGGTGATGGGTAGGGTGCCGGCGTGGGCTGCTCCGGCGGCGCCGAGGGCGATGCCGGTGGCGGCGACGAGTCCGAGGGTGGCGGTGGCGATGCGGGTGGTGGTTTTCATGGTGGGCTCCGGTGTGGTGTGGGGGTTGTGTTGGTGACACCACTGACTCTGCCGGGGATGGGTGGTCGGGGGATTCCGCTGACCGGGTGATGGGTGGGGTGAATGGTGCCTCCACCGATCGGGGGACATGCGGTGGTGGTCGCGGGGCGGCTTCGAGAACGATGATCCGAGGTTGCGCCGGTTCGGGGTAGCGGAACGCGCAGGCAACTACCATCGAGGGATGTCGAACGCCGACGGCTCTCCGCCTCCCCGCCCGCGCGTCGCCGTCACGCCGCTGCGCCCGCAGCGGCCGGTCGGACGCTCCCCGGTCACTCGCTATGCGATCCTCGGCTGGTTGGTGTCGGTGGCCCTGGTCGTGGTGACCGTCGGCCTGACGCTGGTGTCGCTGAACGACATTCGGGCCGTTCTGGCCGCCGATCTCGTCCGGACCAATCCGGGCAGCGGGACCGATGCCGCACGCGCCGTGGACATCTCGTTGATGGTGGGCGGGGCGATCGCACTGGTCGTCGTGCTCCTCGGGCTGTACGGGTCCGCGCGACTCTGGGACAGTCGACGGTCCGGCCGGAGCATCCTGACGGTCGGCGCCGTCGTCGCGGTGGCGGGCGCCGTGGCCTTCCATCTCACGGTCAACCCGTCCGCGACAGCACTCTCCGACGCCGGTTTACCGGTTGTCGCACAGTGGGTTCCGGCGGCGGCCGCGCTTGTCGCGGTCGTCGCCACCGGAGCGTCCTACACCCGGTCGGTCACGGCGTCCCTGCGCTGAAACTCTCGCCGCCGCTCCGGACCGCCTCACCGAGTTGGGCGACGATGCCTTCGGCACTACGCACCGCGACCTGACATGCCGACGCCGAGGCCGGCGCGAGGAGCGGGTGGCCGGCACGTGCCCGCCAGGTCCGCGCGGCGTCGATCGCGGCGTCCCGCAGTGTGTACACGTCGGCGGTCGCGGGCAGTCCGAGGCGGGCCGCGGGATCGATGCCCGACCCGCCGATGAGCCGGGTGATCTCGGCCGTCTGATCAGGGGGGAGGTCAACGCCCCCGGCCCGGATGGTGCCGAGCAGACGCAGCTCGCGGAAACCGTGGACGTCCGCGAGTTCCCGGCGAACCGCGGCCCGGACGTCGCGCGCCCCCGCCGACGATGACGCGGCCAGGAGGTGATCCATCGTCACCAGCGCGGAATGCGACTTGAGCTGGTCCGCGCGCTGCCCGAACTGGGTGTCGATGATGGCGCTCAACTCCGAGAGTCCGCTGCGCTCGACGAGTTCGGCGGCCAGCGCCGACGACGAGCCGGCGCCGAACCGGATGAGCGTGACCGCCATTCGGATACCGAAGGCGCCGAAGCGTTCGGCCAGCGAGCGCCGGAGCTCGGCGGGTATGTCGGGCAGGATGTCCGGCCGGGAGAACCGGTCCATCGTCAGCAGGGCCGCCTCGAGGTCGGGTGCCGGGGTCGCGGCCAGCTGTGCCAGCGCGCGGAACTCGACCTCCCGCATGGTGCGGGCGGCCAGTGCCAGCAGTCCCGCCACCGGCACGACCGCCTGGCACAGGCCCGTGCGTTCGAGCTCGCCGGCGAACCGTCCGGCGATCTGGTGCGCGGAGATCATCGCATCCATCCGGCCGGCACCGAGCTCGTCCGCGCGGGAGACGACGCCGATGACACCCAGCGGGCCCGACGATCCGCCGATGGCCGACCCGATGCGGCGCAGCATCGTCGTGTCGGTGGCGGTCAGCGAACGCAACAGGTAGACGACGGCGTCCACGCCGGACTGGCCGTCGTCGGGGGTGAGGAGCCGGATTGTCGACGCGGACAACTCCGTCGACAACGACGCCGTGCCCGGGGTGTCGACGATGGTCGTCGACTGTAGGGCACGCGCGGGCCATTCGACGTCCAGGCGGTCGACACGATCGGCGGTGAGCCGCCCGAAATCGAAGCCGAGCCGACCATCGATGCGGGTCACCGGGATGCCCACCGCACGGCCGTCGTCGACGTGTGCGGTGACCGACGGCGACCGGCCGTTGCGGTACCAGGTGACGACCCGCGTGCACTCGGTGGCATCAGTGGGGGCGATGTCCTGTCCCACAAGGGCGTTCAGCAGCGTCGACTTGCCTGCTTTGAGCGAACCGGCCAGGGCGACCCGCACCGGCTGGTACAGCCGGTGCGCGCACATGTCGAGCTCGGCCTGTGCGTGCGGGTTGTCGGCGAGGGCGGTGCGGGTGGCGTCGAGAAACCCTCGGACGCGGGCGATGTCGGTCATCGGCGCGGAAGCTCCGCAGCGGGCTCGTCCGGGTCGAGATGATCGGCCGCCTTGCGCAGCGCGGCGACCGCGGTGAGCCGGGACTCGAGTTCGGCGACGCGCCCGGATCGCTCCGAATCGGCGAGGGTCGCGGCAGACTGTGCGGCACTGAGGGATTCCGAGATCGAGCGTGCGGTCTGTTCGGCGACCGAGGTGAAGTGATCGCGGAGGACTCGCTGGATGACGCGCAACCGATCGCGGGACTCCTTGCCGACCTGGAAGCTGACGTCGTCGGTGAACGCGCGCACCGCGACCTTCGCCTTGGCGCGGCGCTCGAGGACCTTCGCCTCCTTGTCATCCCGGTACGCCTTGGTGCCCAGGAGCAGTCCGGCGCCCACGGACACCGGGTTGATGAGCGCCATGCCGACCATCGTCGAGATGAGTCCGAACATCAGCACACCGCCGTACGAACCACGCATGCCGATCAACAGCTTCTGGGCGAGACCGACTCTGCCGCTGTCGAGTTCGGCGAGCTCGGCCACCGAATCGAGCACACCGGTCAGATCGGCGACGTCGATGTCGGGCAGCGAGTTCTGGCCGGCCGCCGCGAAGTGGTCGGCCACCCGCTCGGCGAGCCACACCGATCGTTCATGCGCCCAGACGAAGTTGTCACCGATGACGGCGGCGGTCTGATCGGCCAGCCACTCGCTCAACTGTTCCCAGTCGACCCCCGGATCGCCCTCGTCGATGGCCCGTTCGGCTTCCCGGGTCACCGCGCGGAGACGGTCCCGCAGGTCGTGGTCGATGTCGGCCGCGAGGTCGGCGATGCCGTCGGCCAGCGTCTGCTGCCACTGAGCGGACTGACGCCGCATGGCCTCCGCGTCGGACTTGGCCTCCCGGAGTGCGCCGACAGCGCGGCCGGCGGTCTCCGGATCGCGCAGGGCGGCGAGTTCGCTGCCCAGGGTGAGCGCGAGGTGTTCGCTGACGACCCGCAGATCGGTGGCGACGGTCGTGCGGGTCGCCTGCCGTGCGGTGGACACCACGCGCTCGCGCAGGTACCGGTACAGATCGAGGAACCCGGCCTCCGCGTTGAGTTTCTCGTCGCCGAGCCGCAGCGCGTGGGTGCGCAGCACCGATGAGACGGGCAACAGCGGGATGTCGAGGTCCGCGGTTTGCAGATGGCTCCGGTCGGCGTCGACGATGGCCCGCCAGTGCGGGTACAGGTCGGTCTTCGTGATGAGGCACGCGATGGTCGGACACAGTCCGGCGACCTGCTGGAGGAAGGACATCTCCGGCGCGGTGAACTCCTGGCTGGCATCCGACACGACGAGTACCGCGTCGGCTGCCGCGACCATGCCCAGAGTCGCTGCGGCATAAGGGTGTCCGTGGCCGCCGACGCCGGGGGTGTCGACGAGGACGAGGCCGTCGGCGAGCAACGGGCCGGGTGCCTCGATCTCGAGCCGGAGCACCTCGCGGCCACCGGCGAGCGGGGAGTCGGGGGTGATGCCGGCGATGGCGTCCATCGGCACCGGGATGCGGTTGTCGGCGGCCGGGCCGTCGACGATCAGATGGGCCGACGGTTGCGTGGCGTGCGAGATGACCGTCGGCACCGCGGTCGTCTCGTCGTCGCCGACCGAGCACACGTCCAGGTTGAGCAGTGCGTTGACGAACGAGCTCTTGCCCTGTTTCAGCTGACCCACCACGACGATCCGCAGGCGGGGGTCGGTGATCCGGGTGCGCGCGCCGTCGAGGCGACTGACGAGATCGTAACGGCCCGCCTCCCGGGCCACCTCGGACATCGTGGTCAGCAGGTCGCCGATGGTGTTCGGCACCTGCGTCCGTGCCGGGGTCGCCACTGCCGGGGTCGCCGGGGCTGGGGCCGTGGTCGCGGGTGGCCGGGGCGGGGCAGCGGCGTGTGCCGGTGCGGTCGGGGCTGCTGCCTTCCACGTGGGGGCGGGATCAGGTGCGTCCCGATCGGCGGCGTGCCGGCCGACGCGAGGTGGTTCGGCGGGTGGAGTGGTCATGGTGTCCTCACGGTAGCGGTGAGTCGGCCCGTCCGGTCGGCATCGCCGGGGCTCCGCACTCGTTCGGGCGGTGCGTGCGAGCATGCCGGGCGAAGGCGGGGCCGGACGAGGACCGCCCCGGGGCCGGCCCACGTCCAGGGTTGCTGGAGCGTGGGACGATCCCGGGGCGGGTTTGCCGACGTGACCCGGTCAGTCGGCGTCGGGTCCGGCGTCCGGGGTGTTGACGCCGATCCCGGTGTCTGTGTCGCCACCGAGGCCACCGGTCAGGCCTCCGGTGAGACCGCCGGTCAATCCGCCGGTGAGGTCGGCGGTCGTGTCGGCCACGCCTCCGACGGTCGAGTCGACCGCGCCGCCGACGGTGGTGTCGACCGAGCCGCCGAGTTCGGCACCGGTGTCGGTCACGCCGCCCAGGTCCAGGCCGCCGTCTGCGCCGGCACCGCCGCCGGCGTCCACGCCACCACCGACCACTGCGCCGCCGGTCAGACCACCGGTCACCCCACCGACGATGTCGGTGGTCGTGTCGAGGGTGCCGCCGACCCCGGCCTCGAGTGAGCCCGCGGCGTCGCCGACCACGTCCACTGCGCCGCCGGCCGTGCCGGAGATCGCGGTGGTCAGTTCAGAGGTGACCTCTGCGGGCAGCTCGGTGTCGAGCGCACCGCCCAGGCCGAGATCCCCACCGAGGCCTCCGCCCACGCCTGCGCCGGCGCCGAGAGCACCGTCGAGAACCGGACCGGCGGTGGCGCCCAGATCGGCCTCGCCGAGCCCGGTGCCCAGGCCGGCGAGTCCGGTCTCGAGGGTCCCCTCCAGGCCGCCCTGCAGAGTGCTGTCCAGCCCGGCGACCAGGTCCGTGCCGGTCTCGGCGACGGTGCCCAGGCCGGCCAGTGTGCCCGCGCCCAGGTTGCCGGTGAGGCTGTCGACCACTGTGCCGCCGAGGGTTTCGGTGACCAGGAGCGGTCCGCCCACGGTGATGGTGCCCTCGGGGGAGAGGATGAGGCTCGGGTTGACGATCGCCTCGAGTTCGCCGGTCAGTGCCCCGCCCAGGCCACCCGTCGCCTCCAGGGTCGAGTCCAGGGTCGCGACGAGGCCGTCGGTGGCCGACAGATCCACGTCGAGTGCGGAGCTGAGAACGGTGCTGAGGGCTGCCGGGAGTTCGGCCCCGCCGGCCAGCTGGCCGGCCAGCGAACCACCCAGCTCACCGCTCAGCGCGGTCCCGAGGACGGCGCCGAGGGACGCGCCGAGGTCGGCACCCACATCCCCGCCCGCAGCCAGCACGGCCTCGAGGGTTCCGCCGAGGTCGGCGGCGGTCTCGGTCACCAGGCCCAGTCCCGCGCCGGCGTCGAGTGCGGCGTCCAGCGCCCCGCCCAGCTGTGTGATGAGGGCGCCGTCGACGCCGAGTGCACCGCCGAGGTCCGCGGCCAGCAGTTCGCCGACGTTCAGGCCGGCACCCGCGGCGGCGTCGAGGATGCCCTCGACGCCTGCGGCTGCGCCCAGCACCCCGCCCAGGGTGGCGCCGAGTTCGCCCGCGAGCTCACCGCCGCCACCGACGATCGCGCCGAGTTGCGCGGCCAGGTCGGTGGCCAGTCCGCCCTCGAGCAGACCCGTGAGGTCGGCGCCGAGGACGCCGCCCAGTTCGAGGGCGCCACCCAGCGCGGCCCCCAGGTCGGCGCCCGCGGCGGCACCGAGGACGCCGGTGAGCACGGTGCTCAGCGCGGTGTCGAGGCCGGCGCCGGCCGACAACAGTCCGTTGAGCGCGGCTCCGAGTTCGGTGCCGAGGCCGCCCACGACCCCGAGGCCGCCGCCGAGAGCGCCCTCGACCGCGCCACCGAGACCCGCGCCCAGTCCGGTACCGAGTCCCAGTCCCGCTTCGAGAGCGCCGCCGACGCCGGTTTCGAGCGCCCCGCCGAGACCGAGACCGGTTTCGAGGGCGCCGCCGAGTCCGGCAGTGAGATCGGCGGCCAGGCCACCTTCGAGGGCTGCGGCCAGTGTGCCGCCCAGGGCCGCACCAAGACCGGCGGCGGCTTCGCCACCGACTTCGAGGCCGGCGGCCAGAGCGCCGGCGAGAGTCGTGCTGAGATCGCCGCCGGCTTCGATCAGGGCCTCGACGTCGACGATCCCGCCGGCTTCGAGGACGGATTCGAGCGCCGCGGCGAGTCCGGCCTGAGCGCCGCCGCCGACACCGAGGACGGCGGTCAGGGCGCCACCGAGGACGGCGTTCGCGCCGGCCGCGCCGGTCAGGACCAGTCCGCCGGTCGCCGCGGCCGTCGATGTCAGGGCCACGCCGAGTGCGGTGCCGACGGAGGCGGCAGCGGTGCCGCCCGCGGCCAGGGTCGAGCTGAGAGCGCCGCTGAGGGTGGCGCCGAGTTCGCCGGACAGGTCGGCGATGGCCTGCGCGTCGAGCAGACCCGACAGCGTCGCCGAGAGGTCACCCGCGACATCGAGAGTGGAGGTCAGAGCGGCGGTCAGATCGCCGGACAGTTCGGCGCCGAGACCGAGCGCGCCGGTGAGTACCGCCGAGAGTGCGCCGCCCGCACCGAGACCGGCACCGAGCGCGGCCGCGAGGTCGGCGCCGAGTGCGCCGCCCGCGCCGATCGTGGCGCCGAGCAGACCGCCCAGCGTCGCGCCGAACGAGCCGGCGAGTTCGCCACCCAGTTCGAGCGCCGCCGACAGCTGCGCGGCGAGACCGCCCCCGAGTCCGAGCCCGAGGTCGGCGCCTGCGGCGAGGAGTGCGTCGAGCGAAGCCCCGAGCTGGGCGACCAGGGCGCCCTCGGCGCCGATCGCACCGGCCAGCGTCCCGGCGATGACCGGTCCGATGCCTGCGGCGAGCTCGAGGCCACCGTCGACGACCGTCTCGAGCGCGGCTCCCAGCGCGGCACCGAACTGCGCGGCGATCGCGCCGCCGGCGCCCAGGCCCGCGGACAGCGCTGCGCCCAGGGCGACGGCCAGCTGGCCCGCGAGGTCGAGGTCACCGAATGCGATACCGCCGAGGTCCAGATCGGCCAGGGACAGACCCGAGAGGTCGATGTCGCCCAGCCCGATGCCGCCGAGGAGACCGCCGAAGTCGATGTCGCCCAAATCGATTCCACCCAGATCGAGTCCACCGAGGTCGAGGTCGCCCAGTTCGAGCCCACCGATGCCGCCGAGGTTCACGTCACCGAGGTTGACGTCTCCGCCGCCGACGTTGATGTCGCCGAACTCCAGGCCGCCCAGGCCGACTCCGACGCCACCGCCGCCGATCACGCCGACACCGACCTCGCCGCCGCCGATCACGCCGCCACCGACCGCGCCGCCGCCGGCACCGATGATCGCACCCAGGCCGCCGCCTGCGGCCAGACCGCCTCCGGCGACGAGCGGGGCGGCTGCGGAGATGTCGGCGGGGGTGACGCCGGTCAGTCCGGCGCGATCGATCGCGGCCTGGGGATTGCCGCAGTAGGCGTTGAAGGATTCCTCGTCGCGAAGCAGACCGAGGATGAAGTCGAGTACCGCGTTGGTCGCCATGGCGTCGTTCCTTGCGTCGGGGAGATCGCAGTTCGATCCCGTGTCGAGTTCGACCGTATGGACTTCGGGGCCCGACGACATCGGGGTAAATCCCCAGTCCTGCCGACGACCGGGGGGTGGGTCATCCCCCCCAGGGGGATTTCGACCGGGGACGGGGTCCGGGCGCCGCCGGCATAGGGGGGTCGGGACTTTCCCCCTAATCCCCGGCCAGGGCTAACACCAGTGGGCCGGTCCGCGACACACTGGGTGAAGTGCGCCGCCGGGGCCGGGGCACGTGACATCGACGGATTGCCCGCACGACGCGGCACCGTCACCGCCCACCGTCTGCAGGTGCGAACAGGAGTGAGCGTCATGGCCATCGGGATCGGTGTGAAGATCGGGTCCGCGAACAGCGTGGCGGTAGCCGCCTCGGAACAGTCCTGGGAGGGCGCGGTCTCGGTCGAGACGTCCGCTCTGGTGGATGCCGACGACTTCCTCGGACGGGTCGGCGACCCGGTCCCGATGCTCGACGACCACGGCCGCACGATCGCGGCCGCCGACCTCTACGCCGACGCGGTCGCGGCGCTGGTCGCCCGGCTCGACCTCGGCACGGACAGCGTCGACTCGACACCGTTCGACGACGTGCACCTGACCGTCGTGCACCCCGACAACTGGTCCGATCAGGCCGTCGACGACGCCCGGGCGGCACTTGGCGCCCACCCCGACTCGGTGCCGGCGGACGCGATCACCTGGGTGCCCGAGTCACGGGCGACCCTGGCCGCAGCCGAACACGCCGAGGGCGCCTTCGGCGACGGCGCGGTCGTCGTCTGCGATCTCGGCGCCGCGGGGCTCACCGTCTCCGTCCTGACCACCGGCTCCGATCCGGTCCCGGTCGGCCGTCCGTTGCATCTGGACACCGTGAGCGGCAACGAGTTCGACCGCCTGCTGCTGGCGCACACCCTGCGGGTGACCGGTGCCGACGCCGAGGTCGACGCGGGTCTGGCCGACCCAGCCCGGAGCGGCGCCGTCCTCGACGACGTGAACCGGCTGCGGGAAGAGTGCCGCCGGGCCAAGGAGTCTCTGTCGGTGGACACCGACACCGTCGTCGACGTGCGGATCGGGCAGGTGAGCACCGAGGCGCGGCTGGTCCGCGACGACATCGAGGACCTGCTGCGCGCACCGGTCATGGAGGCGGTCGCGCTGGTTCGTGAAGCGGTCTCCGCGTCCGCCGTCGGCCACGACTCGTCGGGCGCGCACGCGGCCCCCGGGATGAAGCCGGCCGGGGTGTCCGCGGTCCTGCTCGGTGGCGGCGGTGCGGCGATCCCGCTCGTCACCGAGATGCTGTCCTCGACCCTGCGTCTGCCGGTAGTCCTCGACCCCGACCCCGCGTCCGCCTCGGCAGCCGGCGGTGCGCTGATGGCCGGCACGACGCTCGCCGCCCGCCGGTCGGCGATCGCGCCGGCCGCCGCCACGACCGCGGCCCTCGTCTCGGCCGCGCCCGAGGAGCGGCCGCTCCGCGAGATCGTCCCGGCTCCGAGCACCCCGGTCGCCGAGCCCGCTCCCCGGTTCTCGCGTCGTAAGCGGGGCACCCTCATCACGGTCGGCGCCGCCGCACTGGCGCTCGTCACGGCAACCGGCCTCTCCGTCGGCACCGGACTCGTCGGCTCGGTCGGCGAGGCGACGCCCCCGCCCGCGGGAGCGGCGACCACCACGGCCACCTCGACGCAGAACCCCGGTGGCGCCCCGGGCACCACCGCGACCGGTGCGCGTCCCGGCACCACCGCGGCACCGGTGACCGGTACGGGGACCCGGGCTCCGGGTACCGCAACCGATTCGCCGCGGCGGACCGCGGCCGGCGCCCCGTCTGCGGGCGCCCCGTCTGCCGGCGCCCCCGCGCCCGGAAGCACCCCCGGCCGGCCTGCACCGGCGCCCGCGCCTGCTCCAGCGCCCGCACCAGCACCAGCACCAGCGCCGGCGCCCGCTCCGGCTCCGGCACCAGCGCCTGCACCGGCGCCGGACTACCCCGAACCGGACACCGGCGGTGGCGGCATCACCCCGGGCGGGGTCCTCGACGGCACCGGCCGGGTGCTGTGCGGCGTCACCGGCGTCGTCGGCATCGACTGCTGAATCCGTTGACTCCCCGGTCACCCCTGGACCGTTCGATGACCCCGACGACACCGGTCTCCACGATCGGTGACCGTCCGGACCCGTCCTCGGCCGCGTCGCGCACCTCGTCGTGGGTGGCGAGCATCGTCGATCGCGCGCAGGCGGGCCATCCGCTGTGCGCCGTGGCCGTCGGCACCCCCGGCAGCGGACGCTCGGCACTGCTGAACGCCGTGCACGAACAACTCCGACGACGGGACCTCCCGGTGAGTGTGGGGCTGCCCGCCGCGGACGGCGCGGGTCCCGTGTTCGTGCTGGCCGACGACATGCATCTGTGGCCGGTGGCCATGTTCGAGACCGCGCTGGGCATGCTCGACGCGGGAACGATCGGGCTGATCGCCACGATCGAACCGCGGGAACTGGACCCGAACGTCCGCCGGTTGCGCGACCGCGCCCGACCGTTCGGGGCGGTCCTCGAACTCGAGGCGCTGGGTACCGCCGATGTCCTGACCCGCGCGTCCCGCGCCGGGCTGACCCTCGCGCCGACCACGGCATCGCTGATCCGTCGACGCTGTGGCGGTGCGCGAGCTCCCATCGACACTGTGCTGCGGGCGCTCCGGAGCACTTCGAGCAGCGCCTCGCGCGTCATAGACGAGCCGGGGGCCGACGAAATCGCCGTCATCGATCGGGTGTCCCGCGAGTGGCACCATCGGCTGCTGCGCGGACTCGATCCGCTCACGCTCGCGGTGCTGGCCCTCGCCTCGGTCCGGGCGCCCCTCGACCCCGACAGCGTCGCCGAAGCGGCGGGCACCGACCGAGCCGCCGCGCTCGAGGCGGTCGACCGGGCTCGCGGGTGCGGCCTGTTACGCGGCGCGGACGTCTTCGTCTCGGCTGCGGCCGGTCCACTGCGTGATGTGTTGGGAGACAAGCAGATCGACGAGCTACGACGCAACTCGGTCGTCGTCGGACTGCGTGCGACCGAGCTCACCCCCGACACCGCGCTGCTCGCGGCCGAGGCTGGTGTCGACGACCCGCGGATCGTCGACGCGCTGCTGGCCGGCGCGGTCGACGCGACCGCGGCGCGGGCGGTGGTCCTCCTGCAGGCCGCCGATCGGGTGGAGCCGGGGCGTGATGACGTCCGGCTCCTGATGGCCCAGCGTGCCCTGGCATCGGGGGATCTCGACGGTGCGGGTGCCGCGGCCGACCGTCGGCTGGAGTCGGCCGCACCCACAGACGAATGGGTCGCGGAGTGGGTGGAGCTCGCCGCCGCAGTCGCGGCGCGGCGCGGACTCGCCTCGCACGCCGCCGACCTGTACCGCTGGACGGGACCTGATCTTTCTGCATCGCAGTCGTTGTCGGCTGCAGTCGCTCTGCTCGCGGTCGGCGACCGTGCGGCAGCCACGGCCATCGGCGCGGCCGATCGTGGCCGCGCGCCGGTGGCGAGTCGGGCCACACGGTCGCTGGTGGTCCGCGGGCTGCTGGCCACCCTCGACGACACGGCCGAGATGAGTACCGGCGACGCGGTCGACGTCGTGGTGCGCGGGATCTCAGCGGGAGCGACGTCGTCCCGAGGCCCGTCTGCGGCCCGAATTCTGCACGCGGCCGCCGCGGTGGCGTTGAACCTCGGCGACACCGCTGCCGCGCAATCGATCCGGACGGTGGCGGCGGAGCCGGCCCGAACCATTCTCGACGCCGAGGCCGCGCTCACCGTCGGCGATCTCGAAGCGGCGGCGCGTCTGCTCCCGACGGCGGAACCGCAGGGGATGTCCGAACGCTTTCGGGTGCAGGCCATCCGGCTCGGGTTGGCCCGGCGCCACGGTGACCTGTCCGCGCTGTCGGCCGCGTGGCAGGACGGCCCGTCGCTCCTCGCCGCCATCGAGGTGGACCTCTACCTGTTGCGTCCGCTCGGCGAGTTCTGGATCGCCGCAGCGCGACTGGGTCAGATTCCCGCGATTGCGCGGTATGTGGACGCAGCCGACCGGTTGCTCGCGGATCTTGGCGACCCCCCGGCGTGGTCGGCGTCGTGGGACTTCGCGGGCGTCCAAGCCGTTGCCATCACGCGCGACCAGTCCGCTGTGGCGCACCGGTTGACTCGTCTCGACCTCGCCGCGGCGCAGAACCGCACGGCCGGGTCGTTGTCGACCGGTGCGCGTGCCTGGGTCGCGCTGAACGACGCCGGCGAATCAACGGAACCCGTCACCGCCGCCGTCGAAGCGCTACGGAGCATCGGATTACACTGGGAGGCAGCGCGTCTCGCGGGTATGGCCGCGTCTCGCGCCGACGATCCCGCGACCGCGGCCGGTCTTCTGGACACCGCTCGCTCGGCCGGCGAGGATCGGCGGCTGACTCCACTGGTCGGCGGGCCGCTCACCGATCGCGAAGCCGAGGTCGCCCACGAGCTGCTGCAGGGTTTCACCTACCGGGAAATCGGTGAGCGCCTATACATCTCGGCGAAGACCGTCGAGCATCACGTCGCCCGGATCCGACGCCGGCTCGATGCCGGGTCGCGGTCGGAACTGATGGCCGCCCTCCGGGCGGCCGGGTATCGGTGACCACGGCGCCGTCCACGCGCTGAAAGCCGCCCCAGGGCGGGCCGACGCTTGCGTTACGCCGCCTGTCCGATTCTCTGGGGTGGTTTTCCCAGGCGGATCCGATTGTCCGTCAAGTGGTGCCGACAACCGTCACCATGACTGCGACGGATGATGCGGCGATCGCTGCTGCCGTCCGCACGACCGCGGTGTTCACCGCCTCGGCGCCCCAGATCCCCTGCTCGAGTTCCTTGCCGTGGCGGTACACATCGCCGGACCACGGGATCGTCGGGTGCAGGTGCGACAACACACCACTGGCCGACAACAGGGCGGCCACCGCGGCAGTCCGCGCGTCGGGGTCGGCACCCTCGACGAGTGCCGCGCGAACCCGCTCCTGGAGCGTCTCCTCGTAGCCTGCGTCGCCGGGCAGGAGTCGTACGGTCGGAAACAGTCCCAACAGCTTTCGCCGTTCCTTCCGGATGAGGCCGCGTTCCAGTAGCCGGTCGACGACCGTGCCGCGGAGATCGGCACCGATCGTGGGGAGCAGCGCCTGCACGCCACGCGGCCGCTCGGCGATCGTCCGGTACGCGGCGGCCAGCAGCGGATCGGACGGCGCATTTCCCGGCACTGCCGTGATCCGGGCGCCGGTGAGTCCGCCGCCGCCTTCGTCGATCTCCACGGCCCCGCGGAGGCCCAGTTCGACGAGGACGGCTCCGCCCAGTGGGTAGAACAGGGTGCCCTCGCCGGCGATCGCGCCCGACTCGTCGTCGAGCAGCATCAGCAACAGGTCTTCGACGATCAACGGTGTGGTGTCCATCGGGTGCTCCTCGATCTGCGATGAGTGTGGCGGTTGGTTCCGGGCCCTGATCCTTCCCGGTCGTGACGACCCGTCACAAGGTGCATCGCGCGCCGGGTGCGGGTGGCGTCAGATCGAGCAGGTAGGCGTCCACCGCTGTGTTGACGCAGTCGTTCGTACCGGCAGCCGCCACCGTGTGCTGCGTGCCCTCGACGGTGAGCAGCGAACCCCCGAGCGCGTCCGCCACGGCGACGCCGCCCTCGTACGGGGTGCTCGGGTCACCGGTGATCGAGATCGTCAGCGTCTCCGGGAGGCCGGTCACGTCGGTGGCGTACGGCACGCCGAGAGTCGGCTCGCCCGGCCAGGATTCACAACCGTCGCGGGCGCCGTCGTACCCGGTGCCCGGGTCCATGAACGGTGCGGCCTCCCAGATCCGCCGGCGAAGTTCGCGCGCGTCCTCGGGGGACAGACGATCCTCGTCGGCACAGTTGATCGCGTGGTTGGCTTCGGTGAAATTGCTCCAGCGTCCGT
The DNA here is from genome assembly GCF_018132775.1 of Gordonia sp. SCSIO 19800. NCBI lineage: Bacteria > Bacillati > Actinomycetota > Actinomycetes > Mycobacteriales > Gordoniaceae > Gordonia > Gordonia sp. SCSIO 19800. Next base: position 67,012 of record NZ_JAGRQM010000007.1, read on the forward strand.
TCTCGTCGCGACCGCCGAACGAGTCGCTGAGCAGTTGCAGGACGTTGCCGCGGCCGTCGGCGAGCTCGGTGAGACCGGTCCGGATCGCCGGCCACGCCGCCGGGTCGTAGAGGCCGGCACCCACGCCGCCGACCGCGGCGTTGAAGTCCAGCGTGCGGCCCTCTCCGCTGGGAACGGGTTGTTCGACCAGCGGGCGGACCAGGCCGGAGAACACCTCCGTCGCCCGGCTCGGGTCGGTGCCCAGCGGACAGTCGGCGCGCGTCGCGCAGTCCGCAGCCATGGCGTCGAAGGCCCGCTGCATGCTCGCGAAGGTGTGGGTTCGCGTGTCCGCGTAGGTCGTGCTCGGGTCGATGCCACCGTCGAGGAGCATCGCCCGCACCTTGTCGGGGAACATCTCGGCGTACACGGCGCCGAGGCGGGTGCCGTAACTCTGGCCGAAGTAGGTCAGACGGTCGTCACCGACCACCTCGCGCAGCACGTCCATGTCCCTGGCGACGTCCCGGGTTCCGAGCCGGGACAGCACGTCCTCACCGCCGGACCCCTCTGCGCAGCGCTGGACCGAGGCGCGGGTGTCCGCCGCTGTCCAGCGTCCCTCGGCGGCCGGGACCGCGCCGGGTGCCTCGCCGGCGTCGAGCTGCTCGCCGGTGAGACAGTCGACGGCCGGGACGGACGCCCCGGTCCCGCGCGGATCGAATCCGACCAGGTCGAACTGTTCTGTCGATGGGCGATCGGCCCAGGTGGTCGCCAGCGTGGCGGCCATCGCCGTGCTGCCGCCCCCGGGACCCCCGGTGTTGAGGACGAGCGAGCCCTCGGACTCGCCGCGCGCCGGGATCCGCATCACGGCGATCTGTGCGGAGCGTCCGTCGGGATCGCGGTAGTCCAGTGGCACATCCATCCGCGCGCACTGCGCCGCGGGTGCGGTGGCGAAGAGCTCGGCTTCGGTCTGGGTCGACGGATAGTCGTCGCACGGTCCGAAGGCGAGTTCTTGCTGGTAGAAGCGGTCCAGGTCACCCTCGCTGGAGGTGGGCGCCGAGCACGCGCCGACCGCGAAGGCCAGTGCGAGGGAGGCGCCGAGAACTCGCCGACGGGGCGGACGCGAGCGGAGATTCGAGGTGTCGTTTCGCATGTGTTCCATCCTCACCGCCGAACGGCGTCGACGACAGTGCACCCGATCAGCGAAAGCCCATGCGGAACGGCATGTCTTGGACATGACAGATGTCATGGCCCGACCATGACATCCATCGCGAAAGCTGATGATGCACAGCACTACCGACTCCATGTCTCCGGCGCAAAGGTGGAGGCATGAACGATTCGATACGGAACACCGTCATCAGCGCACGCGGCCTACGCCGTGTCTACGGCAGTGGCGCAACAGCATTCGAGGCCGTCCGTGGCATCGATCTCGACGTCGCGGAGGGGGAGGTGTTCGCTCTCCTCGGTACCAACGGGGCGGGCAAGACCTCGACCTTCGACCTTCTGGAAGGTCTCGTCGCACCGACGTCCGGCGAGGTCGAGGTCTTCGGACTCGACCCGCGGCGTGAACGGTCGAAGGTCCGGCCGCAGATCGGCGTGATGCTGCAGTCCGGCGGTCTTCCCGCCGATCTCACCGTCGCGGAGACCCTCGAGATGTGGCGCGGGACGTGCTCGCACCCGACGACGGTCGACGACGTGCTCTCGAAGGTCCGGCTCACGGACCGGGCCGACGTCCGCGTCGCCGCGCTCTCGGGCGGCGAGCGGCGACGGGTGGACCTCGCGTGTGCGTTGTTGGGCCGGCCCCGGCTCCTGTTTCTCGACGAGCCGACGACCGGCCTCGACCCCGAGAGCCGTCGCAGCACATGGCAACTGCTCGCCGATCTGAAGACGTCCGGTGTGACGATGGTTCTCACCACCCACTACCTCGACGAGGCAGAAGCCCTCGCAGACCGGATCGCGATCATGCACCGGGGCGAGATCGCCCGGCGCGGAACGCTTCGCGAGATCGTCGACCGGCATCCGGCCCGGATCGCCTTCGACCATCCCGGACTGGTGCTGCCGGAGTTCCGCGGCGCTCAGGTCGATGCGTCGGCGCGCGTGCAGGTTTCCACGCGCGACCTCCAGGGGCATCTCGACGAATTGCTCACCTGGGCACGCGTCAACGCGGTGCCGCTGGCCGGACTCGAAGCTCGGGCGGCCTCCCTGGAATCGGTTTTCCTCGACATCGCCGCGGGCGACGACGACCCGGCCGACCTCGCCCTCACGAACGGAGCAGCAGCATGACCACCGCAGACACCTTCCCGACCGCCCCGACGCGCAGGCGTCGACCCCTGACCGCGCTGTCGGTCGCGGAGTTCCGGCAGTTCATCCGCAACAAGACACTCGTCGTCATGGGGATCGTCTTTCCGATCGGCGTCCCGCTGGCCACCTTCTTCCTCACTCGTGGACAGTCGGGGACCACACCCCAGCTGACATTCACGACGCTCGAGACGTTCGCGCTGGTCGCCCTGCTCTTCGTGCAGTACTACTCGGTGCTGTCGATGATCACCACGCGGCGAGGCGAGGGCGTTCTGAAGCGTTTGCGCACCGGCGAGGCGGCGGACTGGCAGATCATGGCGGCACCGGCGGTACCCGGCGCGATCCTCACGGCGATCGGCACACTGATCGTGGCGGCGGTCATCTATGGGGCCGGCGCCCCGGCCCCGGTCAACCCCGTCCTCATCGTCGTCGCCCTCATCGCCGGCGTCGCATTGTTCTCCCTGCTCGCACTCGCGACGAGCGCCGTGACGCGCAACGCCGAAGCAGCGCAGATAACCTCGCTCCCGGTGATGGTCGTGGCGATGGTCGGACTCGCGTCGATCCGCGGGGTACTGCCCGAACGGTTCGGTGAGATCGCCGCCTGGACCCCGTTCGCCGCGATCTCCGATCTCATCTCGCTCGGAACCGTCGGACGTGGCGCGACCGTTGCGGAGTCTGTTCCCGCCGCCGACTTCGCGGGCACCTTCGGCGAGATCGGCCAGCCTCTTGCGACACTGGTGGCATGGACCGTTCTGGCGCTCGCACTGACCGCGCGGAGCTTCCGGTGGGACGATCGCGGCTGAGCCGGACAACCGACTGGTGGCGCGCCCAGTCCGATACGCAGCGCTACCGGCTCTACACCCAGGTGACACTCCAGCTGGTCGTCGTCGGTGTGGCGGTGGCGGTGAGTGTCCCGGCGCCAGCCGTGTGGGGGATGATCGGGACGTGGGTCGCCGGATTCGCCGCCGTGCTCGCTCTCGAGTCCCAAGCGGATTTCGCGATCTGGTCACCGATGCGGGCACGACGGCGGCTGTTCGGCGTCGCAGTCGGTCTGATGGTCGGGGTCTGGATCGTCTACGCGGTCCTCGCCCGGGTACTCACCGGACACAGTGATCTCGAGACCGCGCGGCCCGTCGGCGTGTACACCGCCCTTCTCGCGGGCATGGCGGTACTGCCTTTCCTCCGGCACCGGTGGTGGCTTCTGGTCGCGATCGCCATCGCGACCGGGATCGCCTATTCGGGTTCACCACGTGGGGTGCTGGGGATCACCGCGGTGGTGGCTGCGACGGGTACGCTCCTGATGGTCACGACGCTGCTGACCCGGTGGGGCCTTCAGGTCATCGACGATCTGGAGAGAGCCAAGGCGGTGGAAGCCCGGCTTCGGGTGGCGGAGGAGAGATTACGTTTCTCTCGCGACCTGCACGACGTGGTCGGCCGGGGATTCTCGGCGATCGCGGTCAAGAGCGAACTGGCCGGGACCCTGTTGCGGGCGCGGTCGACCGACAAGGCAGAAGTGGAGATCGACGAGATCAAGGTGCTCGCCGTGCAATCCATGGAACAGATGCGAGCACTGGTCCGCGGCTACCGCGACATCGACCTGGTCGGCGAGGTCGCGGGAACACGGTCCCTGCTGTCGGCGGCGGGATGCGATCTCGTGGTCGAGGGCGATCCGGCGCAGGTGCCCGACCGGTTCCACGAGGTCGCCGCATGGGTGGTCCGCGAGGGGACGACAAACATCGTCAAACACTCCTCGGCGTCGTCGGCGTGGCTCACCCTCGGCCCCGCGGGCATGTCGCTGCGGAATGACGGTGTGGCTGTGCATGACTCGTCGACAGACGGACCACGCTCGGGGCTACTGGGACTCGCCGAACGTCTCGAGATGGTCGGTGCGAGCCTGCACACCAGCCGGGCAGACGGTGTGTTCACACTACAGATTCGCTGGGAGCCAACATGATTCCTGTCCTGCTAGCCGACGACGAGACCTTGGTGCGGACCGCGATGGCCACCATGCTCGACCTCGAAGACGACATCGAGGTCGTCGCCCATGTCGATTCGGGTGAGCAGCTCGTCGCGCTCTGGCGTGCCCGGCGCGACACCGGCGAACCGACCGCGGTCGCGGTGATCGATCTGCAGATGTCAGGCATGGACGGTATCGACACCGCCATCGAACTCCTCGAACTCACCCCTGATGCCGGAACACTCATCGTCACCAGTCACGGTCGGCCCGGCTATCTGAAGCGAGCGCTGACCGCAGGCGTACGTGGCTTCCTGCCCAAGACCACCCCGGCCGCCACGCTGGCGCAGGTGATCGCGACCGTGCACTCCGGCGGACGCTACATCGACCCAGAGCTCGCCACCGAAGCCATCAGCACCGGTGACTCGCTGCTGACCGCCCGCGAGGCCGACGTCCTGGAATTCGCTCTCGACGGTGCGTCGGTCGAGGAGATCGCCCGCCGGGCACACCTGACCGCGGGCACGACGCGCAACTACCTGTCGTCGGCGGTGTCGAAGCTGAATGCGTCCAACCGGTACGAGGCCGCGATCAAAGCCCGCGACCTGGGCTGGATCTGAGCGTTCGCCGAACCGGGGCAGCCAGAAGACGGTCTGCGCCGGGGCTTCGCGATTCGGCACCAGACGGCCGGCCGCTGATCGAGAATCGACGCGAGGCGACCGCCGCCTTCCTGGAGAAACGAGCACCGAGGTACCGACGACGATGACTTCTGACCTGTTCGATGTGAGTGGTAAGACCGTGCTGGTGACCGGCGGGACGTCGGGTATCGGGGCGATGATCGCCCACGGACTGCACGACCGCGGGGCACGGGTCCTCATCACCGGTCGCAATGACGACGCGCTGGCCGAGGCGCGCGCCGCGGGACTGACTGCGTTACAGGCGAATCTGTCGACGCCCGAGGGTGCACGAACCCTCGCGCAGCAGGTGGCGTCGGAGACCGACACCCTCGACGTCCTGGTGAACAACGCCGGCGCGACCTGGGGTGCGCCCCTCGAGGAGTTCCCGGACTCCGCCTGGGACCGGGTGCTGAAGCTCAACGTCCAGACGCCGTTCGTGCTCACGCAGACGCTGCTGCCGTTGCTGACCGGTTCTGCGACTGCCGAGAATCCGTCGCGGGTCATCATGATCGGCAGCGTCGACGGGATCCGGGTGCCGCGCACCGCGTCGTACTCCTACTCGTCGAGCAAGGCGGCCGTCCATCAGCTGACACGGCATCTCGCGCGGGACCTCGGACCGCGTCACGTCACCGTGAACGCCATTGCGCCAGGGCCTTTCGAGTCCAAGATGATGGCACCGATCCTGGCCGAGCTGGGCGAAGAAGTCGCGGCAGCATCGCCGTTGGGCCGTATCGGTCGAGCCGACGACATTATCGGCACGGTCGTGTACCTCGCCAGCCGCGCCGGCTGTTACCTCACCGGTGCCGTCATTCCGGTCGACGGTGGGATTGCGACGACGCTCTGAGTCCATGAGTCCAATTGACGGAATACGGCACACAGTCAACGAAATTCGATGCACAGTCAATGGGATTCGGCGCACAGTCACTGGGTGGTGCGGAATAGGCAGATAGCCGGGAGTTCCGGATTTAAAAGCGAACATGCGACACGGTCCACTGATGCACTGTGCGTGCAGGTCAAGTTCGCTGTGTAAAGCTGTTCCTCATTCAGATGCCTTTAATCGCGCTGGTATCTGATTGATCCCTTTGTTAGCTTGCGGGAGTTCGATGGACCCGAACGACAAAGGAGGAAAGAACCAGTGCGAAGGAATCTCATTCGTGTGACGACGGCTGCCGCGACCCTCGGGGTCGCGGCTCTGATCGCTCCCGCGGTGGCAACCGCAGCCCCCGTATCGGAGGCGAACTGTGCCACGGTCTCCACTCCGGCCAATCCGGCGGGGTGGGGCAACACGTTCGGTGACGAGCGCGGCCAGGCGGGCAAGGTGACGGCGACCAATGTTGTCGATCAGGACGGGTCTCTCGAGTTCGTGACGACAGAGCAGACACCGCGCCAGGCGTCGTACAAGAGCGCCGGGCCGCTCAAGCTGACGGACGCCATCACGAAGCCGCTCACGTTCAACAAGTCCGACGGGCAGGCGAACTGGCAACTCCGCGTGACCGGGGCCAACACCGGTGAGAGCAATGGATTTGCGACGCTCGTCTGGACCGCGCCGGCTGGTGCGGGCAAGGCGGATGCCGGCGGATCTGACCAGTGGTGGTCCACCCGAGATCTCGGCACGATCAAGAGAGGCACCAACGCCACGCTGGATGATCTGGTGAAGGCCGCCAATTCAGAGGGCCATACCACCGTGGTCGACCACTACGGAATCTCCAGTCAGCCCAACGAAAAGACCGGCAAGGTCAATGTCGACAACGTCTCGTTCAACGGCTGCACCACCAACTTCGCCGCATCGGGTGCCGGCGGAGCCTTCGGATCGCTGGAGAACATCTTTCCCTGATCCGTGAGTTCGACTCTGCAGCAGGCGCTCCGCGGCCGGTGACCGGTCGCGGAGCGCCGCCGTCACGGCGAGAATGTCGTGACGGCCGGGCTAGTCGTACAGAACCGCTTCGCCCCGCTGGCGGAGTGCTTCCAATCCTGCGCGGAACTGTCGGAGGTATTCCGGCGAGTGTCCCACCCAGTCGGTCATCTCGCCGACGACCCGGACCGGTCGGGCGCTCCGGTAGGAGTGGGTGGGGTTGCCGGTAAACTTCTTGTCGGTGACGTTCGGATCGTCGTGTACGTCGTCCTGCGGTTCCACGATGTAGACCCGGGGGCGCCCGTCACCCACCGCCATCTCGGCCGCGAGCACCGCGCCGTCGAGCACCTTCGTCATGTAGACGTAGTTGGAGATGTGCTCCGGACGGTAGTTCGAGCGATGCCCGGGTGTCAGGAAGTCGCCCACCCGGAGGTCCGCCTTGGTGCCGTGGAAGAAGTTCCCGGACTCGTGAACTCGAAATCGTTCCGGCGTGTCCGTCCTGTGTGAATCGTTCGCACCGTTTGCCATAGATCGCCTCCCGCGCGTCGGTCGTCGAGCGATTGTGCACGGGCAGCGGGGTCTTGCCGCAAGCCCCTGCCGCCGAGTTATGGTGGAAGTGGCGGGGTTCGGGGGCGGACGGCGGATGGGTTGCGGGGACAATCGGTCGGCCGGCTGAAGTCAGCGGCGTCCACCCGCCACGGCGCTGGTGATGGCCATTCGCAGTTGTTGTCATCCCACGTTCACGTACTGGACGGCATCACGTTCCTGCGGGACATCTCCAGGTCGCGTGAGAGGCAGATAGTGGGGGAATGGATGAACTGTCGCCGGTGCCGCACTCTCTTGTAGAGCGTGGTCTCGCAAGGAGCGTCGCGGAGGCGTCGGCACTTGTGATGGAAGGCCTCGTGAGCTGCAACGGCCTGCCGGTGCTGCGCCCGCACAGGATGGTCGGTGTCGCCGACGAAGTATCAGTGGACCGCACACGGGTCGACGGATGAGTCGAGCTCGCACGCGACCTCCGGGTTGAGTTGACGACGTCGACCCGCAGGTTTCGGTCACATGGTGCGGCCCTGCCGCCGACTCCGCAACCACTCGCCGGAACTCCCCCTTCGAACAGGGCGGCGGCCCCGTTGCCACTTGTCTGCAACGGGGCCGCCTCTTCACCGACAGAGTCGGTGGTCGCTCAGCTCACTGCCAGATCCAGATCCAGCGTCGCTGACGTTGGTCGTATCGCCGGACCCGACGACGTCGCTGGTTGGGATTGTTCTGGTTCCGATTGCGATTCGCCACTGGAATCTCCTTGTCGCTCACTCCGGGTTACTGCCTTACAAGAACAACTATGCGCCGCAGACCTTGTCGGTAGTTCACACGAACCTGTCGGGTACCTGGACGTATCAGCTCGCACTCGCGAGACCCGAACGTCTCTGCCACCCACTCTTGCCCGTGAGCCGTCAACGGGCTGGACATGGCGTCTGTCATGTGTCCAGCTCGAGATGGTGACGGGCGAGTCTTACGTGAATACTGTTGCAGCCCAGTATGTGCCGGCCCCCAGGACGGCGGCAGCAGGAAATGTTGTGACCCAGGCAGTCGCCATGTTTCCCGCGACGGCCCAGCGCACGGCGCTTGTACGCTTGGTTGATCCAGCACCCATGATCGCTGACGAGATGACGTGAGTGGTGGAGATAGGTGCGCCCATTCCGGCGGAGGCGACATACAGAACGGATGCGGCGGTTGATTCGGCGGCGAATCCCTGCGGCGGGTCGAGTTCGATGATCTTGCGACCCAGGGTGCGCATGATCCGCATGCCCCCGGTCGCCGTTCCCACCGCCAGTACAGCAGCGGTGAGCAGGAAACACCACAGGGGGATGGAGTAGTCGTCCTGATATCCTGCGACCACAAGAGCCAGCACGACAATCCCCATCGTCTTGGCCGCGTCCTGCATGCCATGACCGAATGCCATCATCGCTGCCGAGAATGTTTGTGCCCGACGGAAATTCCGGCTGGTCTGCGAGGGTGATCGCTTGCGGAACGCCCACATGATCGTGAGCATTGCGGCGGCCCCGAGAAGGAACCCGACGATCGGTGAGATCACCATCGGCAGGACGATCTTGTGGAGCACTCCGCCCCATAGCACGTTCATTCCGCCGGCGAGGGCAGCGCCGACCATCCCGCCGAACAGTGCGTGCGAGGAAGACGACGGTAGGGCCAGCCACCAGGTGATCAGATTCCAGGTGATGGCACCCACGAGCGCGGCACCTACGAGGATGAGTGCTTCGGCACTCACATCCAGTTCGATGATTCCCGAACCCACCGTGCTGGCGACTTTGGCGCCGAAGAACGAACCGGCCAGATTGCCCACCGCGGCCGTGGCCAGTGCCGAGCGGAGGGTAAGCGCCCGGGTGGACACCGAAGTCGCTATCGCGTTCGCCGAATCGTGGAAGCCGTTCGTGAAGGTGAAGATCATCGCCAGGACGATCACGACGAGCAGCGCGAACACCTCAGGTCACGACTCTTTCAACACTATGGCCTCGACGACGTGTGAGATCTTCTCGAAAGAGTCGGCGGCGTCTTCGAACTCGTCAGCGACGTCTTTGAGCTTCATGACCGTCAGGGCATCGAGATGGCCGTCGAAGAGATGGGCCAAGAAAGTGCGGTAGGTGTGGTCAGCCCGATTCTCGAGTTCGTTGATCTCGATCCAGTACTTCTCGAGATCGTTCAGCCTCGCCAGGCGAGGCATCGCTTCGGCAGTGACCGCCGCGCATGTGTCGAGGTTGACGATCATTTCCTGCAGGTGCCGCGGTAGCTCGGACACCCCGTAGAGGACCATGAGGTGGGTCGCGGCCTCCATGTGGTCCATGACGTCGTCGAGGCATGAGCCCAGTAAATAGATGTCCGAGCGGTCGAACGGAGTGATGAAGCTCGAGTTCAGAGTGCGGAACAGTTCGTGGGTGATGCGGTCGCAGTCGTGCTCGAGTTCGACCATGAGACGTGCCGTCTGGGTGACATCGGGCTCTGGCGCGAGTAGTTGAGTGAGGGTCTTCGTCCCGCTGGCCAAGCATTGTGCCGACGAGTTGAACAGGTCGTAGAAGAGATCGTTCTTGGGTTTGAAACGAGAGAACACGGCGCCTCCTCTCCTAGGTCTGGCGGAACTCTCTGAGACTGGTGGTGCGCTGATCGACCCAGGACCTCATCGAATCGACGCTGTCTTGCAGGGATTCTGCTGTGAGCTCATCCGACGTGGGGATGGTGCCGGCCAACTGATCGAGGATCCGCAGTGCTGTTCCGTTGCTGTAGATCTGTTCGTACAGCTCCCAGTAGTTCTCTTCGTAGAGATGCGTATAGGCGTCGGACTCGAGGAAACGCTCTTTGAGCTGATTGCCCGTTCTCTGCGGATTGCCGCCGCGCATATTCTTTGCCCGATCGTCCTCATTCTGGGGGTCGATCGCGGGTTCAGCACCGTCTACTGCTTGGTCACCTGCCTGGACGTCGGGTTTTCTGCCGGAACCCATGGAAACGGTCTCGTTCGGTCCGACGGTGGAATCGCCGTTCATGGCCAGATTGAGATCCCATGACACCACCGAGAATTTCTTGGTGTCGAGGTCGTACCAGAGGTAGTAGTTCTGGCCTGGTCCACTCATGTCGTCAGCATTGACCAGCAGATTTTGTGTCGCCAGATACCTCGCTAATGACTTGATATCGACGTGATCGGCGAGATGGGTGTCGAATTCACTCTCGTTGGCGGAATCCAGCCATTTGAGAAAATTGATGAGCGGCTGGAGGTTACCGCTATCGACTGCGTTGATCTGTTTGAATTGGTCGGCGTACGCGGACTGGTCATCGCCCCGGTATTCCAATCGCGAGGATGCGTCTGCCTTGTAGAGGTAACCATCCGAGTCGAACAATGAGTTGGCGTAGGTGTCGTCGGGATGCTCGAGTACCAGACGCGTCGCCGAGGGACTGTCATTCACCGAATAGACCGTGTACGCATAGCGCTGGGACGGCTGATTCGTCTCGGCGGTCAGTGACAACGCCATCGACTCGTTCAGTACCGGAGAACCAGGACGTACCGACAACTCGGTCATCCCCTGGTAGGCCCTGCCGTCAGCGTTCTCATCGAAACTGATGAGCAACGGCAATGACGTTGGGTCATCGGCGGACGCCTGTGCAATGTCTCCCATTCCGGGCGGGCCTTGTCCGCCTTCGAACTCCGCAGGCACGTCATCGCGCTCAGGCGCCATCTTTCCGAAGTCGCCCCCCCGTACTCCCATCAGGGTGGAATTGCCTTTCAGACGGACTGAGACATCAGCGATCTCTGTCCCGTCGATGACCACATCGGCGGTGATCCACTTCTTGTCGCCACTCTTGCGAAACGAGGAGATCATGTCGTTGTACTCGGCATCGCTCATCTCGACCGAAAGCTCATGTGTTACCGAGTCGTCGAACAAGTTGACAGTACCGCTGATGTTGTCGGTGATCTCCGATGCGATCACATCGGTTTCGCCGGTGATGTACGGACGGACGGACGTGGTACCGAACACGGTGGCCACGATCACCACGAAAAGCACGAAGGCCGCGGGCAACTTCCAGTGCTGGCGCACCGATTTGGGAATGCGGTGTCGCCACCGTCGTCGAGGCGGCACCGCGGTCGGGCCGGTCATCAGAGATCAGTCTGGTCGTAACCGGTGAGGACGGTCACGCGCTGGCCGGTGTTGACCGCGCTCAGCTCCGCGATCAACTGGCCCGAGGAGACCCCCTTCTTGAGCACGGCGGTGTAGTACAACTCGGTCAACGCCCCGGCACGCACTGATTCAGTGGACACCAGCTCGTACTCGCTGCAGTGCTTGATGAGGACGTCCTCCACCCGGGAGGTGTACTCGGGCTCTGGCGGGACCTGCACCTTGACGACTTGCCTGCTGACGTCGAGCTTGAACCAATTGAATTTGTTCATGATCAGCAATACGAGACAGATTGCGACGGTGGCGGCTATTGCGAGCACATAGAACCGGGTGCCCGTCGTCATGCCGATCGCCATCACGAGGAAGATGAACCCGACATCGCGGGTTTCTTTGATGGCGTTGCGGAATCGAATCACCGAAAGGGCGCCGACCAAAGCAAAGGCGCGTGCGATGTTCGAACCGACCACCAACATGATCAGGGCGATGATCATGCCGCACAGCACGAGAGTCTGAACGTAGGACTGACTGTAGGAGACATTCTTGTGGGTGTAGCGGTAGACCCACGCGATGATGGACGACAATACAAAGGACAACGACAACGACACGATGATGTCAAAAGCCGTGAAGGTGCCGCTCAGATCTTGGAAATCAAGGTTCATGAATAATCCTGCTATCTATCTCGGGGGAAGAGATCACACAACGTTGCATGGCAAGCGAGAGAAGGCCGACGTCGATTGTGGATGCACACGTTGTCCAATCAACTCGCCAGGGTCGACTTGGTGGTCGCGGAGTCGAACAGGCCGACCGGCACGCGTGTGTCGGCTCCCTCGGGAAGGACCAATTCGGGCGCGCCCATACGGGACCGGGGCGCGAGACCGAAAGCCTCGACCGACTGACAGTATTTCGAGATGCGGATGACAGACATGTCCAGCCTGGCCGTGAGATCGGTCGCCCAATAGGGCACGCGTTCGTTCGCCTTCAGCTCGACGATCGCCAGCTTGGGCGGGATGATGAAACGATTCTGCGCGCGGGAGGCGAAGTGAAAGTCGCGGTCGCGGCCGTGAACCTTGTGATCGATCGTCACACGCAGACCAAGATCAGCATCACGTCCGACAAACGCCTCCCGTAAGTAGCCGGTCGTCACGATAGGACGGAGGTCCAGGTTGCCGATCAAACCGGACACCTCATTGACGAAGGGGAGCTGCGAGTTGTCACACTCGATCTCTTCGCGGCCGTTGAGCCACCGTTGCGCGAGTCCGTACGGCATCGCGGTGCGCCGTTTCTGAGTGACTCGATTGACGCGCTGCTTTATCTCGACATGGACTGATGTGTCATCGGTACAGTCCGCCGGGTCGCCGTACAGGCGCACGCGCACCTTGCGCCTGAACTTCAGTCCCTCGATCTTCTCCCAGTAGAACCGCAGGTCGGACGTGTCGTAGTACAGAGAGGTCACCGGATAGCCGCCGTGGGGAGAGAATGGGTCGCTGTCCATGCGGGCTGCCAGCTCGCGCCGCAGCGTCGGCACGTTCATCTCATCGACGAAGTATTTGATTTCGTAGCGGTTGAACGCATGTAGTTTGCTCGCGGTCTGTTCATAGCCGGTCGGTTCGGTCGGTGCGTCCTCTGCTTCATCCCGCTCTGCCCGGGATCGTCTACCCAGCCTGTCGAACACGCCCACGTTTGCACTTGCCCTTCCATTCCATCGCCCACCGAGAGGTGTGCACGCAAAATCTCTTCACACGTCACACGCGTTCACCTTCGGGTGCGGCGGACCGTTCCTGCCGACCAGCTGGTCGTGAATCGGTCTGCCTTGCATCCCGAGGGATGTGCCAGTTGTGTGCAGATGAACAGCACATGACTGCAACGAGTACAACGGAGAAATGTTCGGTGACCGTGTGGCGAGCCTTGGAGTTTGCTGTCAGCCGTAGGGAAGGACGACGCGGAACGTCGAGCCGCGGTCTGTGTCGAGCAGCTCGATGTAGCCGCCGTGGGCGGCGAGGATGGCGGTGACGATGGACAGGCCCAGACCGGACCCGGCGGCGCGTTCTCGTGACTCGTCCGCGCGGTAGAACCGCTCGAACACATGGGACGATTTTTCCACCGGGATGCCGGGACCGTTGTCGCACACGTAAACGGTCACGCTGCCACCGCCGCTGTCCTCGGCGCCGGCGTGGGCCCTGACCGGCGTGTCGAGGAAACCGTCGGCTTGCTCAGACTCCACAACTACGACATTGACCGCGTCATCGGTATGGACCAGTGCGTTTCCGATGAGGTTGCTGAACACCCTCCGCATGGCAACCTCGTCGCCACGAATCACCAGCGGCGTCTCGGCACCTTCGATCGTGAGGTGCCGAGCGGGGGCCGCGAACCCGGCCTCCTCGACCGCATCGCGTACGACTTGCCCGAGGTCCACATCGCGAACACTGAGAGCGGGTCGCTCGTCGTACTCGGCGAGCTCGATGAGGTCGTCGACGAGCTTGCTCATTCGCACCGCTGCAGCCTCGATGTGTGCAACGATCTCGTTGCGTGTCGAATCGTCGCGAGCGCCGTGCCGATAGAGTTCTGCATATCCGCGAATCGCCGTGAGCGGTGTCCGGAGATCGTGCGAGGCGTCGGCGATGAAGGTCCTCATCCGTTGTTCGGAGCCTGCGAGTCTGCTCATGACCTCCGCCAGACGATCCAGCATGGTGTTGAAAGCGGACCCGAGTCGAGCGATCTCCGTGTGCTCATCGACAGAGACCCGACGTTCCAGATCGCCATCGGCTATGGAGGTTGCTGCGAGTTCGATGCCTTTGAGCGGTCGGAGTCCGATCCGGACCACCAGCGCGGCAATGAGTGTCATCCCCGAGAGGAGAGCGGCTCCGACGATAAGCTCGATCGAACGAAGCCGCCCGACGGTGTCATCGACGGTCTCCAGCGAGATCGCCACGGCCCCGGTCTCGGGCGGGCCCGCGGCCGTCGATGCCGCACGCACGAATGTGCGTACTCGCCACTGCACATCGGATTGCTCGTCACCAACCGTGAATGTCCCCGGTCCTCGGGCGAGGACTGTATCGACGCTCATGTCCGGCAGGCGAGGGTAGGTACTCCGCCCCACGGGCGCACCAAGACGACTCACCGGTCTGCCATGAGTGTCGAAGTACATGAGCCGGAACTCCGAGGGGGCCTGATCGACGTCCGGCAACGGGCTCGGCGGTGGTTGTTCGGAACCACTGATGTCGTTGGCTATCACCTCGAGCTGACCGTCGAGCCGATCATCCTGCAGGCGCTGGAGGACCAGGGTGTTGATCACCCCGAAGATCACGAATCCGGTTGCGGCGACCGCCATCAGGGCAATGACCAACCTGGCGCTGAGGCTCCACTTGACCGGTTTGGGAAGGAATCTCACGACCGGCTGGGGACCGTTCGCAGCGTGTATCCGATCCCTCGGACGGTATGGATCAGTGGTGGACGATGGTCATCGATCTTTCGTCGGAGTTGGCTGACGAAGGTCTGTACCACTCGCTCGTTCTGTCCCTCGCCGTATCCCCACACGTACTCGAAGATCTGGGACTTGCTCATCACCTTTTCCGCATTCCGCGCCAGGTAGTCAAGAACACTGAATTCGGTTGCCGAGAGCCATATCTCATCTCCAGCACGAAACACACGGTGAGCGTCGAGGTCGATCTCGAGATCGTGATAGACCAGTCGCGCTCTAGACGTCACCTCACCTCGCGTACGCCGCAGGATCGCTCGTATGCGCAGGACGATTTCGACGATACTGAAAGGTTTGACGACGAAGTCGTCACCACCGGATTCGAGTCCGTCGATGCGATCCTGCTGTGCACCCCGAGCTGTCAGGAACAAGATCGGGACGTCGCTACCTCCGGAACGCAGTGCCCTCGCCACCTCGAAACCGTCGATGTCGGGCAATCTCACGTCCAGCACTATGAGATCCGGGACCGCGCTCAAGGCGACGCCGAGTGCAGCTCTGCCGTCGCCCGCCTCGATCACCTGGAAGCCGCTCATCCGAAGCGACATGCACAGCAGGTTGCGGATGGATTCTTCATCATCGACCACGAGCACCGTGGGCAGCGGTTGAGCGAGATTCTGACGCACGTGCCGAGCGTAAACGGTCGTAGCGTGCGATTCCGGTTGCTGCCAGCCAGTATGCCGTTTGCACAGCGAACTCGCAGATTCACCATCAGTTCACCAGATGTTCGCCTGGTGTCGTGGTTGCGTCATCACATCTGCGGCGCAAGCCCACGACGAAGGAATTCTGCATTGGTCGACGATCGATCAAACCTCATGCTCTGCTGGAAACCTCTGGTGTCGACGGTGGTCATGGCAATGGCTGTGACCAGCTTGCTGACGGTTGCCCGACCGGCATCTGCAAGCGCCGACACGACGGTCTCCCTACCCGGTGGCCAGCGGACGGAGAACGGCTACATGATCCAGAGGAGCGGCGAGCGCGCAGTGATCTCGCCGGCCCTCAACGCCAATGGCACCGGAAGGACCGCCTGGGTCAGCGGAAAGGTGTCGGCGACGTCGCCCAACGGCGTCCCGGCCGAACTGGAAGTCGGATACCTCGTCGGTTGTCAGGTCGACATCTCCGGCTTGGAGGGGAGTCTTGGCGGCGAGTTGACGCTGGACTCGTCAGCGCTGTCTGCGGGCCTGTCGATTCCGTTGAAAGCCGGCGAGGTGAAGTACAGCCGGGTCACCGACATCGACCTTGTCGACGGCAGGGCCTCTATTCGCTACGCGAGCCAGGGCCTGGAGATCACCGGATGTGGGGGCTACGCCCAAGCACGTTCGGTGACGAAAGTCGAAACCGACGAGGGAGCCCATCGCTACGTCGGCTGGCTCTACGGACGTCCGTTCAGTCTCGGCTGATCCGCCACACTTACGTAAAGGCCCACCATTGCACCCCATCATCAAGCGATCACTGACCATCCCGGTCGCCGGAGCCGTTGTCGCAGCGGGAACGGCGTTGAGTCACTCGCCGGCCAACGCCGACACCCAGGTGAACCTACCCCGCGTTCAAGCGGTCGACCGACTCTCCGACGGCAGCACCATCACTGTCACCGCCGATGACCGTGCTCGGATCTCACCCTCGATGGGCGCCACACCTCTGCACCGCAACGTCTGGGTTTCCGGCACCGTCCGTGTCGAGGGCAGCAATACCATGACAAACGGACGGTTGGAGGCCGGCTACATCATCGGCTGCCAGGTGGCGCTCGGCGCAAGCACCGACGCCAAGAGCACCTCGGAGGCCGGCGACAGCACCGTCGAGATCGGGGCGTCGGCCGGTGGCGACATCACTCTGGGTCCGGGAGACGTTGAACGCCAACCGATCCTGACGTTCAGTCAGAAGGATGAGAACGGTGACACCGAGCAGGTCGGCTACTACACCTTCAACGGCCACTCGGCGAGCCTCACCTTCACCGATAAGACGTTCGGCCTGACCGGTTGCGCCGGTTACGCGCAGGCCCGCCTGTATGTCAACGTGACTGCCTACGAGAAGGGTTCGAAAACCAAGACGACTCTGTACGGCAAACCCTTCAGCATCGGTTGAAGCCCGGGCCGGCGGTCGGCATCGAGAGGTCGACAACGCCACTGGCGTTCCGGAACGTGGTCGCAACAGCAGGGATCGATCAGACGTACAGGCGTTGTGCGTCAGGCCGAGCCTCGGGCCAGCACTCCGTTGACGCGTTCACGAGGCCCGGCTCGTCTCCGATGCACCCACCTCCACAGGTATGTCGCCTGCAGAGCGGATGACGGAAGTGACCCGCCCGAGACGCCGTTCGACGATCCCGATCGCGCCCGCGAGCTGATCGGGGTCATCGACGTCGGCGACGAGCGCGACTGTGAGGCCGTTGTTTCCCACCATGAAGGGAAGAATGACCGAGTATCGGCTACTGACGACACCCAACGGTATGTCGCAGTCGAACAGCGACCGAGCGTAATCGAGCGCCGCGGGGTCGTCGAGGACTACGAGGGGGACTGAGGCGCGGTGTGTGGTTCTTCTCATGTTCTGAGGATCGACCCGCGATGTCAAAGCGCACTGCGCTGTGGCTGTGTGTTTGCTGTCAGACAGCCCGAGTTCGATGACAGCGTTCTCCCAGCTGCGCGCAAGGCACCCCCCAGGCCGCGACCATAGCTTCGTTCCTGGCCGACAACGATGCCGGTCATCTGAATACGAGGAGAATTCATGTCTCAGCCAGGACGGCAGTCCGGACAGGGCCAGCGCCCCGGTCAGCAGCAGCCCGCTCAACCGCGCCAGCGACGTCGCCGCCGTGTATGGAACCGGCACCAGCATCGTTGGGTCTGGACCTGGTACTGATCCCGCGCGCGACCTAGCCCATCCCGCCGAGACCTGGGGACATCCGACGCGGTGTCCCCAGGTCCGGCACCCTCACCACCAATGGACTGATAGATGACCGCACGCGAGGCCTACCTCCGATTCCTGCCGGCTCTCCGAGGCGAGGGCCCGCGATTCACCCTTGCCGCAACACTTCTGCTTGTCGCCACCGCGTGCGAGGTGATCGCGATCTTCGTTCTGTCCGACGTGATCGACGGCGCGCTCTCGGCCGAGAGCGCACTTCAGTTCGCCCGCCTCGCCGCGCTTTGGCTGCTGATCACAGCGATCTCAACTGCAGCGGACTACTACGGCCAGGTTGCCGCGGTCGGCGTCTCCGAACGAGTGGTCCTACGGTTGCGCGACAGGCTATTTGCTCACGTCCAGCGACTCAGCCCGGTGATTCACCGACGTTTTGGCCTGGGCGACATGGTCACCCGTCATTCGAGCGACCTCGAAGCCGTCGAGTATTTGATCGGTTCCGGGGTCATGCAACTGATCGTGGCGGTCACCAACACCATCGGTTTGGTGGTGGCGGCCCTCATCATGAGCTGGCAGGTCGCTGTGGTGGCGATCGCGGCCGTGCCTGCCCTGTGGGCGGTCTCGGCATTCTACGGACGTCGACAGACGCTGGTCACCCGTGACGAACGAATCGCCAACGCCGGCATCGCGGTCGCTGTGCAGAGCGCGTTGAGTGGCCACGAGACGGCCGTAGCCTACAACCAGCAGAACCGTGAACAGGCGCGCCTGCACCACTACGGCTTCACCTGGCTCGGCGCCCGTCTATCGCAGACACGGATCGAGGCCGGGTTCGGGGCCGTCATGGGCTTCGGGCAGGTCGTGGTCACTCTGGCGATCGCCGTCGCAGGAGTCTGGCAAGTGCGCCAGAGCGCACTGAGCGTCGGCGAACTGATCGCCCTGACCGGATATCTCGGCATGCTGTATCCAAAGATGCAGGAACTCGCCGAGGTGCGACTGTCGCTCGCGTCTGCGGCGGTCAGCGCAGAACGGATTGGCGAGCTCCTCGACCTCGAACCCACGGATGCCGACTGTGACGATGCGATCACCGATCTGGGACCGGATCACACGGTATCGATGCGGGAGGTCACCCTACGTCGGGGAGAGACGACGGTACTCGACCGCGTCTCGCTCGATCTGCATCCGGGAACGATCACAGCACTCGTCGGACCCAGCGGCGCAGGCAAGTCCACACTCGCGTCGTTGTTGTGTCGATTCGACCGCCCCGACGCAGGAACGATCACTCTCGGCGAATTCGATTATGCCGCCCTCTCAGGCCGCGCCATCCGCGATCATGTGACCTTGCTACCCCAGCAGCCCATCATCAAGGCGACAACCGTCGCCGACAACATCGCCTACGGGCGACCGGACGCCACCCGCGCCGAGATCATCAGCGCTGCAATTGCTGCCGACGCCGACCCGTTCATCAACGAGCTCCCCGACGGTTACGACACACCTCTGGACGAAGACGGCCTGACCCTCTCGGGGGGTCAGCGCCAGCGAATCGCGATAGCGCGGGCAATCCTTCGCGACAGTCCCGTCCTCGTACTCGACGAGCCGACATCAGGGCTGGACGACGAGACCGCGCAGCGGATCCTGGAGCCCCTCCGACGTCTCGCCCATGGCCGGTCCACCCTCCTCATCACCCACGACCCCCGTGTCACCGAGATCGCCGACGAAGTCGCCGAATTGCGTGATGGGGTACTGACGTCCCGGCGACGAGACCACGCGCTGGTCGGTTCATCGGACGTACTGTTCGCCACCGGGCAGACGTCGTGAGCTGTCGGCTCGAACCTCACGCGCGCCGGATCAGGAACTCGCCGCACCTGGCCATGTGAAGTGTGCCGGCTGCCGGCTGCCGGCTGCCGGGTCGTGAGTCGTCGACTGTGTTGCGAAGATCCCGGCGCTCAGGAAACCACCAGCCAGATGACAGCGGCGACCGAGTTCGTCGACGGACAGTGATGGCAGTTGTTTCCTGTTTCCGCAGCATCGAAAGGAGGACCGCGGTGTATTGTGCTCGCCCGCTTGCCCGCCCGCCCGAGACGACCACCCGGGACACCAGAGGCGTCGGTGTCAGACATGCGGATGTGGAGGGCCGCCACTCAGTGGGTGACGATGCGGCGAGTGGACGATGACACATCTACTGGCAGAACGCTATCCCTTGAATGAGTTGTTGCGCTGCGGCTGGCGGATCGTCGACCTGGGCCCGCCGAGGTCGTACCGCGAGTCCGACGGCTTCGTGCGCAGGGTTCTTCTGGTCGACGACACACAGCGTCTGTTATGTGTCGACCTCGAAGCGGGCTGTGGCGGCATCTGCGGAGCGGCCAGTTTCACGACGGAGGTTCCGGAGTCTGCGGATAGCGACCCCGCTGTGCTCATCGCCACGACCGAAGAAGCAGTGATCGCCCTTGCGCGAAGTGCGCCGGGGACGAGCTATGAGCGATTGCTGCAGATACCGGCGGTGCGGACTATCGGCCAGCCGGCTCAGGGCGACCGTCGATAGCGGCGTCCACGCAATCGCGTGGAGCAGGCGGGCGTCCCCGGTTGGCAGTCTGCCTCATACCGCTCGAGCGGGAACCTCCACGATCGCGACGGTTCCGCCGCGGGGATGGTTCGACAGCGACAACGTGCCACCGGTTCCCTCGATGCGCACGCGGCGCGAGGCAAGCCCGATGTGGCCCTTGGCTTGTCGTCGACGCATCAATTCGTCGACGCCGATGTCGGCCGGCAGTCCGGTGCCGTTGTCGACGACGACGAGGCGTGCCCGTCCGTCGTCGAACTCGGCGGTCACCTCGACGGTCGTCGCGGCCGCGTGCTTGATCACGTTCGTCAGCAGTTCGCGGGCGGTGGCGAACAGAAGGGGGTCGGCGGACGTGCGCAGGTCGGGCGGCCAGCCGGCGGTGTCGACCGAGATCGTCGGAGCGCCGGTGCGGCTCCCGACGGAGGAGGCGAGGTCGGTCAGGGCCACCGTCAGACCGGCTTGCTCGAGCACCACCGGGTGCAACTCGCTCAGCGTCGAACGCAAGAGCTGCGCCGCGTCGCGGAGCGCGCCGTCCACGCGGTCGAGCGTCACGGGATCGGCGGAGTCGCGCAGCGTGGCGAGTTCCTGACGTGCGGCCAGGACGTACTGCAGGGCGCCGTCGTGCAGGTTGTCGGCGAGATCGCGCCGTTCGCGTTCCTCGATCTCCATCGTGGCGTCGAGGAGACGGGCGCGTTCGGCGGCGAGCGCCCCGATCGTCGTCACCCGCGATCGCTGCAACCGGGACAACAGGATCGCGCCGACGGCCAGGGCCGCGACGACGAGGATACGCAGCACTATCACCGACCACGGTTCGCCGTTCGACGTCCGTGCCAGCGAGGAGGACACGGCGTACACCACGGTCGTCACGATCACGACCACCGCACATGTCCTCGGTTGCAACGCGATCGCGGCGATCATCGGCACGAGGACGAAGCCGCTGAGGAGAACGTCGGTGGTCCAACTCGATTCGTTCGACCGGCTCGCCACCACGGCGAGCGCGGTGAGCAGGAAGAGGTCGACGGGAAGTGCGATCCACGAGTACCGGATCATCGCCGACTCGTGGCGGACGACCACGATCGACCCGCCGATACACCACGCCGCGTACAGGATTGCGGTCACGACGCTGAATGTCTCGGCGTGCGCGGGTGGGTCAAGGGCGACGGTGAGCAGCACGAACAACGACAGGAACAGCCGGAGTACCACCTGGATTCGGATGCCGCGGATCGCGTGGTCGATCAGGATGTCGTGGATCCTCGGCTCGTCGGCGAACTCGTCGAGGCCCAGATAGCGTGTCGCCCCCGCGATCTCGACGCTGACACCGTCGTCGACCCCTGGCTTCGAGGGGTCGGCGCTATTCGAGGAGCCCACGGCGCATCGCCTCGGCGACCGCGGCCGCACGGTCGGACACGCCGAGCTTCTCGTAGAGGCGCTGGGTGTGCGTCTTGACCGTCGACGCACCGATGTAGAGCTCGGCGGCGACCTGTGGAATCGACTGTCCGCGTGCGAATCCCGTGAGCACCTGGCGCTCCCGCTCGCTCAGGGCCGGCGCGTCACGCTGGGTCTGCGCGCGGATCTCGCCGGCCAGTCCCGCGGCGAGCTCCGGCGGTACCACCGTCTCTCCCTTGGCCACCCGGGTCACCGCGCCGACGATGTCGTCGCGATCGGCGTCCTTCGACAGGTAACCGGCCGCGCCCTCCTGCAGCGCCCGGAAGACGATCGGACCGTCGGTGACCGCGGACAGCAGTAGCACCCGGGTCGGCAACCCATCGCGCGACACCGCATGGGCGACCTCGACGCCGGTCATGTGCGGCATCTGGTGGTCGACCACCGCGACGTCGGGTTTCTCCCGACAGATCAGCTCGAGCCCGGCCAGGCCATCGGCGGCCTCGCCGACGACCCGTACCCGTCCACTGGCCGTCAGGCCACGGGATACACCGTCGCGGAAGAACGGGTGATCGTCGACGACGACCACGGTGACGAGGGTGTCCATTGGAACAGGATAGGTGTGGCGGGCGGCGACGTCGGTCCGATCGGCGCGCAGAGCGTTCCGGGTTACGGCCATATGTCCGCCTGTGACGATTCGTTTACAGCCCTTGCCCGATCGTGTACGGGTCGTATACAACTGGTGTACGGCCTTGATGTGGTCCGCTTCACACGCAGATCAATGGTCTCGGGGTGGCTCGGTGGTTGCAGCAACAACCACCGAGCCGGACAGCTCCACCTGCACGTCCGGACGTTCGCCTACTGGCAGGTAGGCGCCGGCCGTGCAGTCGTCACGCAACGACGATTCGACTGAGGAGTCGACATATGGCAACTGCCACCACGAAATCTAGCAGTCGTAGATCCCACACCAGCCTCCCGGTGATCGCCGGTTCCAGCCTCGCCGGAACCGCCGTGGAGTGGTACGACTTCTTCCTGTACGGCACCGCGGCCGCGCTGGTGTTCAACGAGGTCTTCTTCCCCGCCGACGACCCGCTGGTCGGCACCATGCTGGCCTTCGCCACCTACGCCGTCGGCTTCATCGCACGTCCGCTGGGCGCCGCGGTGCTCGGCCATTACGGCGACGTCAAGGGCCGGCGCGCCACCCTCATCGCGAGCCTCATGCTCATGGGTGTCTCGACCTTCCTGATCGCCTTCCTGCCGTCCTACGCCGCGATCGGTGTCGCCGCGCCGCTGCTGCTCGTCTTCCTGCGTCTCGTCCAGGGATTCGCGCTCGGCGGCGAATGGGGCGGCGCGGTGCTGCTGGTCAGCGAGCACGGCGACTCGACGCGCCGTGCGTTCTGGTCGTCCTGGCCCAATCTCGGTCCGCCACTGGGCAATCTGATGGCCGCCGGTGCGCTCGCGATCCTCTCCGGCGTGATGTCCGAGGAAGCGTTCCTGTCGTGGGGCTGGCGAATCGCTTTCGCGCTCTCGGCCGTGATGGTGATCGTCGGGCTCGTCCTGCGCCTCTACGTCGCCGAGACACCGCTCTTCGAGAAGTCGCAGCAGACAGCGAAGTCCGAGACCCGCCGCATGCCCTTGGGCGACGCTGTTCGCGGTTACTGGCGTCAGATCCTGCTCGCCGCGTTCACCCGATTCGGTGAGAACGCCGGCTTCTACATCTTCTCGCTGTTCGTCATCACGTATCTGACCCAGATCCTCGACCTCGACCGCTCGACCGGACTGAACGCCGTGATGATCGGAATGGTCGTGGCGCTGGTGACGATCCCGCTGTTCGCGATCCTGGCCGACCGGATCGGCCGGCGCCCGGTCTACATCTCGGCCTCGTTGGCCACCATTGTCTGGGCCTTCGCCTTCTTCGGACTGCTCGACACCAAGAACACAGTGGCGATCATCGTCGCCGTGTCCGTCGGGCTGCTGATCTTCGCGGCCTACAGCGCGGTGATCGGGGCGTTCTTCTCCGAGCTGTTCCCGACCGAGGTCCGCTATTCGGGTGTCTCCCTGGCCTACAACCTGGCCTCGGTGCTCGCCGGCTCGCCGGCCCCGATCATCGCGATCGCGCTCTACAACTGGTTCGACACCGGTTACGCCATCGGCGCGTACCTCGCGATCATGGGCGTCATCTCACTGATCGCCGCCATAGTCGCCCGCGAGACGCAGTCGGTGGACCTGGCGACGGTCGGCGATACCGGGCGAGACGATGACTCCGGTGAGAACCCCTCCGCCGCAGCCGAAACGACCACGACCGAAGCGAAACAGCAGCCACCCGCTGCCGTTGCTCCGTGACGCTCTGAGAGGAGACAACACCATGTCGACATCGCGCTCCGGCACGGCCACCGCGCCCGAACTCGCCTACGAGTGGCTCAAGCAGACGATCATCACGCTCCCGCGGGACGAAGAGATGTTCCTGTCCGAGGCTCAGGTGGCGGCGTCGTCGGGTATCTCGCGCACCCCGGTCCGGGAGGCCCTGATGCGGCTCGAGGCGGAGGGATTCATCCGCCGGGTCCCACACAAGGGTGCGTATATCCCGGCGCTGTCGGATCGCGATGTCGATGAGGTCATGCAGGCGCGGCGGGTCGTCGAGGAATGGTCGGTGCACGAGGTGGCACCGCGACCGGGACTCGTCCCGGACAAACTGGCGCTCCTCCTGCAACAGCAGGAGGACGACCAGGACCCCGTCGACTTCATCGCCCACGACCTCGAATTCCACACGACGATCATCCGTGCGGCCGGCAACAGCCTCATGGGTGACTTCTACAACTCACTGCGCGATCGCCAGATGCGCATGGGTGTCCGCATCGTCATGAACGACGAGCACCGCAAGAAGCAGGTGCTGGTCGAGCACCGGGCGATCGCGGACGCCATCCGGGCCGGAGACGTCGACGCGGCGGTTCGCAGTGTGCGCGAGCACCTTCGGACCACGCACGACTCCCTGCGCCACTCCCACCTATAGATCTGTACCGAGGAGACCTCCATGAAGATCGCACTGGTCCAGGTGGCCAGTCCCGACGACGAGACCGGCGCGCATCGTCTCGAACGCGTGCGCACACTCGTCGACGGCCTGCCCGACGACGTCGACCTCATCGTCCTGCCGGAACTGTGGCGGGTCGGTTACAACCACTTCGACGACTATCCGTCGTCGGCCGAGGACCTGTACGGGCCCACCGTGTCGACGATGGCGGCCATCGCACGCCGCCGGAACTGTTTCGTGCACGCCGGCAGCATCGTCGAGGACCGGGGCTCGGAACGCCTGCGCAACACCGCTGTCCTGCTCGGGCCGGACGGCACCGTCGTGCACCATTACAGCAAGGTGCACGTGTTCGGTTACCGCTCGCAGGAGGCCCATCTGCTGGAGCCCGGTGAGCAGGTCCACGCGGTGGACACCGCCTTCGGTCCGGTCGCGGCGACCACCTGCTATGACCTTCGGTTTCCCGGCTTGTGGGCCGAGATCGGTGCTGCGGGAGCGCAATTGGTGATCGTGCCGGCAGCCTGGCCGATGGCGCGTCGGGAGCACTGGCGGTTGCTGACCTCCGCACGCGCCGTCGACAACCAGGTGTTCGTCATCGCATGCAACGCTGCCGGTACCCACGCGGGGGTCGAACTGGCGGGTCACAGCCGGATCGTCGATCCCTGGGGATCGGTTGTCGCCGAGGCCGATTCGGGTGAAGGGGTAATACTCGCGGAGATCGACCCCACCCTGGTCGCCGCCGTCCGGTCGGAGTTCCCGGTTCTCGGCGATCGGCTGCCCGACTATTCCGTTCTGTCCCGTAGAAAGGTCCACTCATGACCGGTACCGACACCCGGGTGCTCAGTTTCACGATCGCCGGCACCGCCGAGCAGGTCGAATTCGACACCCTCCGCACACTTGTCGCGGGGTACACCGGACGCGACGAAGCCGCTGTGCGACACCATATCGACGAACTGGCGGCGATCGGTGTGGCGCCGCCGCCCGAGGTTCCGATGTTCTATCCGGTCGAGCCGGGCAGCGTCACCACCGACCCCACCACGGAGGTGCACGGTAGCGAGACCTCCGGTGAGGTGGAGCCGGTGCTGTTGCGCCGGGACGGACGCTGGTATCTCGGTATCGGTTCCGACCACACCGACCGCCAGCTCGAGACCGTGGACATCGGTGACTCGAAGCGTGCCTGCCCGAAGCCGGTCGGCCGGCAGGTCGTCGAGATCGAGTCCTGGGCCGAGTTCGATTGGGACGCATGCCGTGCCCGGAGTTGGGTCGATGGCCGCCTCTATCAAGACGGCGCGTTGTCGGGATTGCGGACGCCGCAGAACCTGCTCGGCATCCTCGCCGAACGTCAGGGCGACGACGGCGCCGACCTGCTTTGTTTCGCGGGTACGTTGCCCCTGCTCGACGGCACTTTCGTCTACGGCACCCGCTGGGATCTCGAACTCACGCTGCCGGACGGGACCGTCCTGACCCACTCCTACACCTCAGATCCGGAAGGACGTTGATGATGCGTACCGGAGCCGATTATCTGTCCTCGCTGAACGACGGGCGCGTGGTGCTCGTCGACGGGCAACAGGTCGATGACGTCACGACCCACCCGGCGTTCGCGCCGGTCGCGGCGACCATCGCCGAGATGTTCGACCTGGCCGCCGATCCCGCGCAGAACATGCAGTACACCGCGCCGGAGACCGGTGCGACTGCCAACCGGACGTTCGGGATCCCGCGCAGCCGTGAGGAACTCCGGCTCCGTCGCGAAGCCATCGAGACGTGGGCCCGGCACACCCACGGCTGGGTCGGTCGCAGCCCCGACCACGTCGGGACCTTCCTGGCATCCTTCGCCGCCCACCCGGAGGTCTTCGCCGGCGAGGGCCGCGACCTGTCGGCCAACGTGACGGCGTTCCACCGGCGTCTGCTGGATGAGAACCTGTATGTCTCGTATGCGATCATCCCGCCGCAGGTCTCGCGGGCGACCACGGCGTCGGGTTGGGAGGGCGAGTTCCTCCAGGCCGGTGTTGTGCGCGAGACCGACGAAGGGATCGTCGTGCGCGGGTCGCAGATGCTCGCCACCGGCGCCGCGATCGCCGACGAGGTGTTCGTCTCGTGTATCAAGCCGCTCGGCCCGGACGACAGCGACTTCGCCGTCTCGTTCGTGGTCCCGGTGGCGACCGAGGGCCTGAAGCTGTACTGCCGGCGGCCGTACGCGCCCGCGGCGACCAGCAGCTTCGACTACCCGCTGACCTCGCGGTACGACGAGCCCGACGCCCTGGTGGTGTTCGACGACGTGCTGGTGCCCTGGGATCGGGTGTTCGTCGACCGCGACATCGTCGGCGTGCGCCGTCAGTTCTTCGAGACCGGAGCACACGTCCTCGGCAACTGGCAGGCGCAGATCCGTTTCGCCACGAAGCTGAAGTTCATCGCCGGCGTGGCACGCCGGGTGACCCAGGTCAACGGAGTGGACAAGATCCCCAGCGTCCAGGAGAAGCTCGGCGAACTCGCCGCCGTCGTGTCCGGCGTCGAATCCGCGGTGCTGGCAGCGGAATACACGGCGGAGCCGGACGCGTCGGGCCAGTGGCTGCCGGGCCGGCAGGCCCTGTACGGGTCGATGGGTCTGCAGTCGGAGACCTATCCGCGCGTGCTCGCCATCCTCCGCGATCTGGTCGGTGGTGGGGTGCTGCAGCTGCCCTCGAGCGTGCGCGACCTCACGAGCTCGTTGACGGCCAAGGACATCCAGCACTACGTGCAGTCGCCGGGCGTGCCGTCCGAAGAGCGGATCAAGCTGTTCAAGCTGGCCTGGGACATCGTCGGTTCCGAGTTCGCCGGCCGGCACCAGCAGTACGAGATGTTCTACGCCGGAGCGCCGTTCGTCGTGAAGGGCGCCTACACCTATCGCAACTACGCCTACGACGACGCACTCGAGGACGTTGCAGGCTTCCTGCAGTCCTACAAGCTCGAAGACGCCTGAGAGGAGCCATCATGGCCAAACCCGAGTACGAGTTCTTCCCGGTCACCGACGTCGATTACACCGTCTGCCCCGGTGGGGATCCGAAGATCACCGAACGCATCTTGTCCCGGGACCCGGACGGCAACGTCGCCACCCGCATCCTCCGCTACGAGGCGGGTGCCGACTCCAGCCCGATGGGCGTGCAGAAGCACGACTTCTGGGAAGAGGTCTACATCCTCGAGGGTTCGTTCGTCGACCTGACCCTGGACCAGACGTTCTCGGCCGGTGAGTACGCCTGCCGCCCACCGGGAATGCCGCACGGCCCGTGGCGGACCGACGAGGGTGTGCTCACCTTCGAGGTCCGCTACCGCAGCGCATAGGAGACGATCATGACCCTGCCGGCCTTCTCTCGGCCCACTCCCTCCGACATGCGACGCAGCATGGGGAGGTTCACCACCGGTGTCGCGGTCGTCAGCGCCGAGGACTCCGACGGCGAACCATGCGGCATGACCATCAGTTCGCTGACGTCGGTCAGTCTCGACCCCGCGATCATCCTGGTGTCGCTGACCCACGGATCCCGGACCACGGACGCGGTGCAGGCCGGCGGGCGGTTCGCGGTGTCGATCCTGTCGTCCCGGCAGGAGGCGGTCGCCCGACGCTTCGCGACCCGTGGCGGCGCACGCTTCGAAGGGCTGCCGTGTGACCGCACCGCCTGCGGACTGCCGGTCGTCGCCGATGCACTCGCGCACCTGGAATGCACGGTGCACAGCGCGCACGACATCGGCGACCACCGCGTCTTCTACGGCGACGTGTCCGAGCTGCGATGGCGCGACGGCACCGGCCTGGTGTTCTACTCCGGCCGGTTCGGCGACTTCCGCGACTTCGGGCACGACGAGATGCCCTGGTTGTTCTGAGCTCGTCGACCAGGAACCCGACGCCCCACCACCCCGCGCCGGTCGCGCAACTCGACGCGATTTGGCAACCTCGGATCGGGGAACCGATACCGAGGATCGGAGTGGGGATGTATCGACCGGACCTGCACCTGGGAGCGCTGAGGGGCCCGCTCCCGCGATCGCCGCTGCATGTGCTGCGGACCTATCTGGCGGTGACGACGCTGCTGTACGCGGTGGGCGTGGCTCTCACGCTGTTCCCGACCGACGACTCGGCGACCCTGTCCGACCCGACCGGGGGACTGGTCGCTGTCGTGCTGGGGCTCGCGGCGCTGGGGTGGCTGTCGGTGCGGCCGCAGCGCCCGCTACCGGCCGTGATCGCGGCCGGTGTCGCCACCCCCGCGGTGATGGCGTTCCACGAGCTGATCAGCGCCGAGTTCCTGTGCATGATCGCGGCTATGTTCCTGGCGATGTACGTCCGTGCCACTCTTCCGCGTCGGCAGGCGTGGGCGTTCATCGGTGTGCTGACGGCCGGGTGCGTCGTCGCGCTTGCCGTGGCGCCCGCACCGAAGTACCTCAGCACCTACATCGTCGTCGCCGTCGCCATCCCGGCGGCGGCCGAGTCGTTCGGGTTGCTGACGCGGACGCTGCTCACCGCGGTCTGTGCTGACCCGCTGACCGGCGTGTTCAACCGCGCGGGCTGGGAACTCGCGACCGCGGGGCTCCTCGACGGACGGCGGTCGGCCGCGGCGGTCACGGTGATCTCGTGGTCAGTCGACGACTCCGGGACGACCGACGACCCGCGCGAGAGGGAGCAGCGACTGGTTCGCCGGGCCCGGACCTGCGTCGAATTGCTTCCCGCCGATTCCGCCCTGGCACGCCTGGCCGATTCGGAGTTCGCGATCTGCGTGGTGCACGACGACGATGGTCCACCCGGGCAGGCCGCGGCGTTGATCGAGGAGCTGCGTCGACACCTGCCCGATGCCTCACTCGCGGCGTCCACCGCGCCGGCGCCGGCAGCGGACGTCGCCGCCCTACGCGCGCAGGCGTCGTCCCGCCTGGCGTCCGTCAGACGCAGCGAGCCCGGGCCGGCCCGACATTCCGATCACCCCGACATGCAGTGAGGCGGGCGGCTCATCCGGGCAACCACCATGTCGAGCCCGCCATCGAGTTCTGCGATCGCGGTCGTGCCGGTGCACATCGAATACGATGCCGCTCATGACCTCGGCCATCGTGGTGGGGGCGGGCCCCAACGGGCTCGCCGCCGCCATCACCCTCGCGCAGCGGGGCATCGAGGTGACGGTGCTGGAGGCGGCCGAGACGATCGGTGGTGGTGCCCGCTCGTCCGAGCGAATCCTGCCCGGCCTGCTGCACGACGACGGCGCGGCCGTCCACCCGATCGGGCTGGCATCGACGTTCTTCCAGAGCCTCGGACTCGCCGACCATGGGCTCGAATGGGGCTGGCCGGAGATCGACCTCGCACATCCGCTGCCCGACGGCCGGGCCGGCGCCATGATGAACTCGCTGGACGAGACCAGTCGGCTTCTCGGGGTCGACGGACCACGATGGCGGAGCCTGTTCGGTCCGTTGGCGGAGAACTTCGACGACCTGGCGCAGGAAGTGCTGGGCCCGCTCCTGCACGTGCCGCGTCATCTCGGCCCGCTTGCCCGGTTCGGGCCCGCCGCTCTCCTGCCCGCAACCGTCCTGGGACGGGTGTGGCACACGGACGAGGCGGCGGCCCTGTTCGCCGGGAACGCCGCCCATGGGTGGTACCCGCTCACCCGGCCGACCACCTCTGCGTTCGCGCTGATGTTCGCCGCCATCTCGCACCGGTACGGGTGGCCGATCATCAAGGGCGGGACGGCCCGAATGCCGGAGGCCCTCGCCGCGGTGCTGGCAACGCTGGGCGGCCGCATCGAAACCGGCCATCGGGTCAGCTCCCTCTCCGACCTCCCACCGGCGGATGTGGTCGTGCTCGACCTGGAGCCCGGCGCGGTCGCCGACCTTGCGGGGGACGCACTCCCGAGTCGAGTCCGTAAGGCGTATCGACGGTTTCGGCGGGCGCCCGCCGCGGTCAAACTCGACCTCGCCGTCGACGGCGGAATTCCGTGGCGGGACGAGTTCTCCGGTCGGGCGGGCACCGTGCACGTGTGCGGCTCCGCCGCCGAGGTCGTCGCGTCCGAGGCCGAGATCCATCGTGGCCGGATGCCGGAGCGGCCCTTCGTCCTCGTCGCCCAGCAATATCTGGCCGATCCGGCGCGGTCGGTCGGTGACGTCCATCCGGTGTACGTCTATGCACATGTGCCGCATGGCTACAGCGGCGACGCCACGAACGCCGTGCTCGCGCAGCTGGAACGATTCGCGCCGGGGACGCGCGATCGGATCGTCGGGTCCGTCGTGCGCACGCCCGCAGATCTCGCCGCGAGCAATGCCAACCTCGTCGGCGGCGACATCATCGGCGGGGCAAACGATCCCCTCCAGGTCGTGATGCGCCCCCGGATCGCGGCCGACCCGTATGCCACCGGAATCCCGGGTGTCTACATCTGCTCGGCGTCCACGCCACCGGGCGCCGGAGTGCACGGAATGTGCGGCCACAACGCGGCTCTGAGTGCACTGCGCCGGCTCGGCCCGTAGATCAGAGTCGCGATTGCCCGCGAGAACCCCCGGCGCTGCCGCTAGGGTCGGGGGATGACCGGGTGGTTCGATGAGCGGATCGTCGAGACCGGTCGTCTGCCGTTGTTCTTCCTGTTGCTCGCCTTCGTCCTGACCTTCCTGTTCATCCGCTTCAGTGTGCGGATGATCCGCGCTGAGGTCAGTTGGTGGCCGGGCAACGTGACGCCGGGCGGGGTGCATGTGCACCACGCCTTCTTCGGCATGATGGCGATGTTGGTGGCGGGCTTCGGATTCGTCGCGGTCGACCCGCTCCGGACACCGGTGATCGACTGTGTCCTGGCGGCCCTGTTCGGCATCGGAGCGGCGCTCGTGCTCGACGAGTTCGCGCTCATCCTCCACCTGCGCGACGTCTACTGGGCGGAGGAGGGGCGGACGTCGATCGACGCGGTGTTCGTCGCGATCGCCATAGGTCTGCTCTTCCTCCTCGGGTTGCAGCCGTTCGGGGCGTTCGAGGTCGTCGGGGACATCCGGAACGAGAACGGCCTGGTGGCACGGCTGGTCGCGGCGGGTGTCGTCGTGCTCAACGTGCTCCTGGCGATCGTCACCCTGATCAAGGGCAAGGTCTGGACCGGACTGGTGGGCATGTTCGTCCCGGTCCTGCTGTGGTTCGGTGCCGCGAGACTCGCGCGGCCGCGATCACCATGGGCCCGGTGGCGATACAAGAACCGCCCCCGCAAACTGGCTCGCGCGATCGGGCGTGAGCAGCGATATCGAGAACCGTTGATGCGATGGAAGATCGTCGTGCAGGAGGCGGTGGCGGGGCGTTTCGGGGTGCCCGACGCGCCGGCTCCCGTTCCGGTTCCCCTGCCGGAGTCCGTCCCGACGGCGGTCGGCGTGGTGACCGAGAAGGTACCGAGCGCGCTGGCGACCGCTATCCGATGGCGGCGCACGCGCCGGGCCCTGCGCACGGTCCCGATCTGGCGGCTGCCGGTCGTGCTGGTGACGTTGGCGATAGTCGCCGCGTGGACCACCGTCGGATTCGACGAGCTGCTCGAACTGGAGGTCGACCCGGGAACCCTGGCGACGCTGCTCAGCGTCATCGCCGGTTCGATGGCGACCCTGACCGGTCTCGTGTTCACCGCCGTCACGCTCGCGATGCAGTTCGGGGCGTCGTCGATCTCGGTGCGGGTGATCCCGATGCTGCAGCAGGAACCCGTCATGCGGTGGTCCACCGGCTTCTTCCTCGCGACCTTCGTCTACAGCGTGATCATCGCGATCGACCTGTCGGTCGGGGGTCCGGACGAGCCGACCCCCGGCCTGTCCACGGCAATCGCGTTCATGCTCACGACCGTCAGCGCGTACCTGTTCATCGCGCTCGTCGGGAAGGTCGGGACGATCCTGAACACCTCGCGCCTGCTGCAGTGGATCGCCGACGACGGCCGGTCGGCGATCGTGCGGCAGCTGCCGCCGGCGGACAGGCACGACGAGAGCACCGCCGCAACCGAGTTCGGTACCCGCTCCGATTCCGACGCGAGCGACGCCGAGCTATTGGGGACCGGCCCGGGCGCGGCGACGGACCCGAATGCGACGGATGAGATGCGAACGCAGATCAGGCTGGGCGAGGTGACCGCGCGGGGGCGGGTCCTGCTGGCGGTCAACGGTGATCGTCTGCGGCGGTACGCGGCGTCGTGGAACGTCCGGATCGACGTGCTCGTCGCCGTCGGCGACCATGTGCCGCACGATCTCCCGGTGATCGAGATCGTCGGTGATCCGACCCATGTGGAGAAGCGCCGCGTGCTGGCCTGTCTGCTGTTCGGGGACACCCATCAACCCTCGGTGAGTCCCGCCGCGGCGCTGCAGGCGATCTCGGACATCGCGCTCAAGGCGATGTCGGCTGGGAGCAACGATCCGAGCGTTGTGGTCCAGGCGCTCGACCACACCGAGGACCTGTTGCTCCTGCTGGCTCCGCGGCTTCGCGGCGAACAGTTCTCGAGCGACCCCTCGGTCCGCGGCATCCGGCGCAGCTGGGCGGACTACGTCGCGATCGGGACCGACGAGATCCGACGGCACAGCACCGGCCAGGTTCAGGTGCAACGCCGCCTGCGCGCGCTGTTCGAGTCCCTTCTCGCCGGGTGCGGGCCCGCGCAGCGCGCGCCCGTGGCCGAGCGACTGGCCGTGCTCGACGCGCAGGTCGCCCGCGACTGGTCCGACGACCTCGACCGGCGACTGGCCGCGGCTGCGGACCGGCAGGGATACGGGTCGGAGTTCGGCCGGTGAGGTGAGCAGATGGATCACGCGAATCGGACACAGCCGATACCCTGAGTCCGTGCTCGCGTCCCAGTCCGCCGACCGTCGTGCGGTGGTCGACGAAATGCACGACTTCGTCGCCGCTGCCCAACGCGATTCGGGTTCCGCCCGCCGCGGGGTCGGCGTGATCACCGCCGGCCCGGGCGCCGGAAAGACCCATACGCTCCGGGAACTGGCCTCTGCCACTGATGGTTCCGTTCGCACGGTGCGGGCAGACGAACTGTCGTGGCGCCAACCGTTCGGACTCGCCGGGCAGCTGCTCGGAGTGGATCTGCCGACCCCGGTTCCCGATGGCTTCGACGACGATCTCTACGCGCGCGTGGACACGCTGTGTGCCGACGGGCCGCTCGTGCTCGTCATCGACGATGCCCACCACGCCGATGCGGCGACCCTGGAACTGTTGTCCCGCCTCGTACCTGCCACGCGGGTGCTACCGCTGGTGATGCTCCTCGGCCGGCGGCCGCTCCCAGAACGGGATCTGCTGAAC
Organism: Gordonia sp. SCSIO 19800; assembly: GCF_018132775.1. Taxonomy (NCBI): domain Bacteria; kingdom Bacillati; phylum Actinomycetota; class Actinomycetes; order Mycobacteriales; family Gordoniaceae; genus Gordonia; species Gordonia sp. SCSIO 19800. Next base: position 100,952 of record NZ_JAGRQM010000007.1, read on the forward strand.
CGGTTGGTGGCGCGAGCGGAGGTCGTCGACTGGTCCCTGCCCCCGCTGGGCGCCGACGAGGTCCACCGGATCTCGATCGAGACTGTCGGTGCCGCACCGGATGTCGAACTCTTCGCGCTGCTCGGTGCATCGGGTGGGAACCCGATGCACGTGATCTCGGTGCTGCGCGCGCTGCAGCAGTCGGGCGGTCTGCGGATCGTCGACGGTCACGCGGCGGTCGACGCACGCACCGCGTCGGGGGTACCGAGTGGACTCGAGGACGCGATCGCCGAACACGTCGCCCTCCTCGACGGTCGTGCCCGCGAGCTGACGCAGAAGCTCGCGGTGTGGGGCCGCCCGGCGACGCTCGCCCAACTGGCCGCGGTCGACGCGGTTCCGCCCGCCTCGCTGGTCGGGCCGGCCCAGTCGGCGATCGACGCCGGGATCGTCGGCGTCGACGACGGGGGAGCACTGCGGTTCACCCACGATCTGTACGCCGACGTCACCTATGGACAACTCGATCCGATGCTGCGCTCGGTGCTGCACGACGCGATCGCCAGCCATCCCAGTACTCGGCACGATCCACATTCCGTGGCTCATCATCGAATCGCTTCGGGCAGTGACGAATCCGCGATGTTCGCGGCGGTACGCCGTGCCGAGAGCGAACTCGCCAGCACGCCGGCGGTCGCGGCGGAACTCCTGGAGACGTTGGCCGGCACCGCCCGTCCGTCGGCGGGGGTCAACACCGCACTCGCGCTCGCCCTCGCCCGAACCGGGCAGCTCGACCGGGCTTCACGCGTCGCCGAGGACGGCATGGTACTGGCGACCGAGATCGCCGAGTTCGCCGAGCTGCATCGGATCCTGTTGTTCGCCCTGATCGCCAAGGGGGACACCGACCGGGTGCGGGACCTGATCGACGAGACCCTGCAGCTCCCGGTCGGCGACGACGTCGCCGGCACGCTCACCGACCTGCGGCACTACGTGGGCATTCTCGACGGACGAAGACCCGCGCCGGACACCCCGTTCTTCGACGTCGAGCGGGACGCGTCCACCCGATCGGTGTCCGGCCTGATCGCCGAGGCACTACGCCGGTTCCTGCGCGGCGAGGTGGAGGAGGCGCTCGGGATCGCGCTGCTCGCCTCGCGTCGGGACGCGGCGGAATCCGCCGGCGGCACACTGTCGACGTCGTCGGCCGACATCTGGCCGTCGCTGATCGAACAGTATGCGCACGGCCCGGCGGCCGCGGCCGACCTGCTCGCGGGTGCCGCCCGGTTGCGATCGAGCCGGGGCGCCGACTGGATGACCGCCTACCACGAGTTCACCCGCGGCGGAATAGCTCTCGGGCTCGGCGACCTCGACGACTCGGCGGCATCTTTCGATGCCGGACTGGATCGCGCGGACTCCGCGGACATGGGCTGGAAGTCGATGGCGGTCGGCGGGCGGGCCATGGTCGACGTGCTGCGCGGCGACCTGGCGGCCGCGTCGACCCGCCTCGACGCGTGGGACGACACGGGGTTACCGGACCAGTTCGGTTTCCCGGTGCCCACCCACGCCCGCGCCCTGCTGCTCGAGGCGAACCGGAAACTACGTGCGGCCGCGACGACAGCCGGCAGCGCATGGGACCACGGCCGCCGGTTCGGTCTGTACTCCTGGCTGCCCACCGTCGTTCTCGAGACCGCGCGGATCGGCGCGCGGGCGGGCGACACCGCGCTGCTCGGCAGCATTCTGGACGGGCTCGACGAGTTCCCGGTACCGCCCGCGCGGCCCATGTCCGGGCCCGTCGCGGTGGCCCGCGCGATGTGTTCGGTGGTGCTCCACGACGCGGACCCGTTGACGATCGTGCACGCCGCCGACGAGTACGCCGAGATCGTGCAGGCGGTCGGGGACCGGCAGTCCGAGGCGTGCATGTGGGAGGAAGCCGCGTGCGCGGTCGCCCTTTCAGGAGACCGGGACCGCGCCCGCGAGCTCGCCCGGCGAGCGATGCGACTGACGCGTGCCATGGGAGCAAGCACCAGCTCCGCACGCGTGGCCTCGCGGTTGCGTCCGTTGGGGATTCGGCTCGGCCCCGCGGCACGCGACCGGCCGACCCATGGTTGGGACAGTCTCACCAAGACCGAGACGACCGTCGCCGAACTGGTCGCGGCCGGCATGAGCGGCGGCGAGATCGCCGACCGACTGTTCATCTCGACCCGCACGGTGCAGACCCACGTCTCCCACGCCCTCGCCAAACTCGGCCTGCGCACCCGCGTCGAACTCGCCGCGTTCGTCGTGGGTCGGCAGCAGAACTGAGCATCGTCGCACGGTTGGCGCAGTTTTCTCCGTCATGACGCAGATGTACGCGTCATCGGTACGGCGGACAGTGGGTGTACCCCCAACGAGGACCCACCTCGGCCGTACCGAAGGAGACCACCCGTGAACGCCAAATCGATGATCTTGGGACTCGCCCCCTGGTTCGTGTTCGCCTGGGCGGCCGAACGCCTGGGTGCCGACCACGTCACGCTCGCCGCGATCGCCGCCTGCGCGCTGGCCCTGGCCGTCACCATCTACGAGGCCGTCCGCACCGGCGGCGGTTGGAAGATCATCGACGTCGCCGGGGTCGTCCTGTTCGGCGTCATCGCGCTCATCGGCATCGTCGGTGATACTCAGGTCGACGAAGCGCTCGTGTTCTTCGGTCGCGGTGGTTCGGCGTTCGTCCTCGCCGCGGTCATGGCCGTGTCCGCGTTCACGGTCCCGTTCACCGAGCAGTACGCCCGCGAGACCGTCGATCCCGCCCTGTGGCACTCACCCGTGTTCCGCGCGAAGAACCGCCAGATCAGCCTCTTGTGGGCCGGGGCGATCGCACTCATGGGCTGCTCGCACATCGTTGCCGGATTGCTGGCGTCGTCGGCGTCGGTGCCCGGCAGCCACCCGGGCAACATCCTGCTCAACTGGGTCGTGCCGATCGCGCTGATCGTGTTCGCGGTCAAGCGGACCCGGGCAATCGCCGACGCGGCCCCAAGCGCGCCCGCCGCCTCCACCGCCCCGACCGTCGGCTGACCCCCGCGGCACAGCCCTCCTACCGACCCGCCCGAAGGACATCCGATGACCATCGCCACGCCCCCCACGCCCGCCCCCGTCGACCTCGCGCATCACGCCCACCTCACCGGTGTGTACGCCCCGCAGCGGGAGGAGGTCGATGTCACCGACCTGCCCGTCCGCGGCGAGATCCCCGCGGATCTGCGCGGCAGCTACCTGCGCAACGGCCCCAATCCGCGTTTCGATCCCATCGGATCGTTCGTCTATCCCCTCGACGGTGACGGCATGGTGCACCGGATCAGCATCGACGGCGTTCGCGTCGGGTACACCAACCGCTTCGTCCGGACCCCGATGGTCATCGCGGAAGAGGCTGCCGGACATGCACTCTGGTCCGGTCTCACCGACGGGTACACACCACCCGCGAGTGTAGTCGGGGACGAACTCGCCGGCACCTACCGCGAACTGCCCGACATCAACATCGTCCGTCACGGCGGACGGTTGATGGCGATGGCCGAATCCGACCAGCCCTACCTGCTCGAACCGTCGACGCTGGCGACGCTGGCCAAGACCGATTGCGACGGCGCCATGCGGGTCGGTAGTACCGCTCACCCGAAGATCGACCCGGCCACCGGCGAGATGATGTTGTTCAACTACAGCCTCGAAGCGCCGTATCTCACCTGGTCGATCGTGAATCCGGACGGGACGGCGGCAACCGGGCCCAACCCGGTCGACGGTCTGGACAAGTCGGTCATGATCCACGACATGGCCCTCACGTCGCGGTACCTCGTACTCTTCGTGTGCCCGTTGATCTTCGACCTCGAAGCCGCGATGACCGGTGGCTCGCTGCTGTCCTGGCAACCCGACGACGGCACGCGCATCGCCCTCATCCCGCGCGACGGCGGCCCGGTGCGCTGGGTCCAGACCGACCCGTTCTGGGTGTGGCACTTCGCCAACGCCTTCGACGGTCCGGGCCCCGACGACGGTGTCACCGTCGACTACGTGGAATGGAGCTACCCGGGTGGTTTCGCCGCCGAACCCCGGCCGGCGACGTCGGCGCTCACCCGCGCGATCATCCGCCCGGATGGCACCATCACCCGGAACACGATCAGCGACAACGCCTTCAACATGGAGTTCCCGCGAGTCGACGACCGGTTGCTCACCCGGGACCACCATCGCGTGGCAACGGTGGCGAAGGGACCCCGCGACACCGATGCCACCGACAGTCTCTGGTTCCACGATCTCTCCGCCGGCACCGAGACCTTCTGGAGTCCCGGAACCGCGATCGGCGAGCCGATCTACATCCCGGGCGCCGAACGCGATCACTGGGGCGCGATCGGCACCGACCCCGCCGACATGCGTTCGTATTTCTACCTTCTCGCCGCCGACGAGCCGACGGCCGGGCCGGTTGCCACCGTCGAACTCCCGATCCGCGTCCCCGCCGGGCTGCACGGCGCGTGGCTCGCGGACTGACCCCCTGACAAACCCACCCTATTTCCGTAAACCCAGCCCGTCGAAGCGTGCTGGGTTTGTGGAAAAGGGGTGGGTTTGCGAGTCGGAAGGAACCGGCGCGGTCACCTCGACGAACCGCGCCGCGATGTCGATGGCCGACCGCGCCTCGGCCGACAGGCGGGGGATCAGTTGGAAGACGTGACCCTGGTCCGGCCAGGCCTGGATCACCGAAACCCCTCCGGCACCGGTGATCTCGTCGTGGGTGGCCCGGGCGTCGGCCCCCATCACCTCGCGCGCCCCGTATTGGATGAGCGTCTTGGGCAGGGTCATGTCCCGGGTGAGACGGACGCGCATCCGTGGATGATCGGGGTCGGCGGTCCGGGTGTAGAGCCGCAGGATCTTGCGGGCGGACATCGCGTCGATGATCGGGTCCCGCACCCCGGTTCGCTGATTGCGCACGGCCAGTTGAAAAGTCGGGTCGTAGAGCGGCGAGAACAGCACCATCGAACCCGGCTGCGGGGTCCCGGTGGCGTGGTTGACGGCGAGCAGGTCGAGCGCCAGGTGGCCGCCGGCGGAGTCACCCGCGACCACGATGTCCTCGGCGCAGTACCCCTGGGACAGCAGCCAGCGATAGCCGCGGACGGCGTCGTTGCCCGCGCACGGCCAGGCGTGCTCGGGGGCGAGCCGGTAGTCCAGGCTGAAGGCGGGCAGCCCGGTCTTGTTGCCGAGCCGGCCGACCAGGCCCCGGTGCGTTCGCGGCGAGCACACCACGTACCCGCTCCCGTGCATGTAGTACAGAATCCGCGAACCGGGGACCGGAGCGCTCGCCTGCCGGCCGATCACCCACTCGCCACGGACCTGCCCACCCCGGAAGTTCTCACGCACGATCTCCACCCGGGTGTTGGCCGGAGGCGGGTTGATCCGCTCGATGGTCCGGTTCAGTGCCGGGCGCGTCCGCTGGATCATCTGCGCGGTGACGCGGGGGTGGCTGACCCCGGCCGCCGTCATCATCGGCCAGGTGACCCGGGCCAGATAGGCGTTGACCGCACGGGAACGCCGCGAACCGTACGGATCGACGCCCAGGCGGCCGAACGGATGCGCGAGGAGATCCGCTTCCGGGGTGGGCTCATCGGCCGATACGGTGACGCTCATCACCTGACGGTAGTGGCTCGATGCCGTGCGGGTGCGGGATCGGTGAGGGCGAGACCCGGCCGCAATCGGACCGCGACCGTCGACGCTCCCGAAAGGCCCGCGCGGGCCGTCTCCGGGGCGGACCCCGAATCGCCGGATTTCCGTCTGACGTGCACCGGCGGTGTCTCTGTGGTAACCGGATTTCGAGAGTGGGCCCTTCGCGTGGAAAAATGACTCACAATGCTCATACGGCTGCCCGGGGGCGCTCTGGCGTGCTGCGCGCGGTAGCTGCGATGAGCAGGGTGGTTCGGGTCCCGACGATGCGGCCCGAAGGGACCGTCAGCAACGGCGCTGACCGGGACTCACGCCGCTGTGATCGTCGGCTCTGCCCAGGTCAGCCCCGATGCGGGTGGAGCACGACGACGCCGGGGACATCGTGGTCCGCGGCCCGACACGGCCGGGTGTGGCCCCAGACATCGACGACGGGTAGTGCGTGCACTCCTCGCGCGCAAAGTGAGGCGAACTATGAAGCAGGCTCCGGGACCGGTGGGTCTCTACGACCCACGCAATGAGCACGACTCGTGTGGCGTGGCGTTTGTCGTGGACATGCACGGGCGGCGCAGTCGCGACATCGTCGACAAGGCGATCATGGCCCTGGTCAATCTCGAGCACCGCGGCGCCGCGGGTGCCGAGCCCAACACCGGCGACGGTGCGGGCATCATGATCCAGGTCCCGGACCGTTTCCTGCGGGAGACCGTGGACTTCGAGCTGCCCGCGGAGGGCAGCTACGCGACCGGTATCGCCTTCCTGCCCCAGGGCTCGGAAGACGCCCGCCTCGCCTGCGAGGGCGTGGAGAAGGTCATCGAGGCAGAGGGTCTGACCCTGCTCGGCTGGCGCGAGGTGCCGACCAACGAGAACTCGCTCGGAGCACTTGCCCGCGATGCCATGCCGACCTTCCGGCAGGTGTTCGTCGGCGGCGCGGAGGGCATGGAACTCGAGCGTCGCGCCTACGTCGTGCGCAAACGGGTCCAGTACGAACTCGGCAACAAGGGCGCCGGCGCCGACGGGCCCGGACGTGAGACCGTCTACTTCCCGAGCCTGTCCGGACGCACCTTCGTCTACAAGGGCATGCTGACGACGCCGCAGCTGCGGGAGTTCTACGTCGACCTGCAGGACTCGCGTGTCGAGAGCGCGCTCGGTCTGGTGCATTCGCGCTTCTCCACCAACACCTTCCCGTCGTGGCCGCTGGCGCATCCGTTCCGCCGCGTCGCCCACAACGGCGAGATCAACACCGTCACCGGTAACGAGAACTGGATGCGGGCCCGCGAGGCGCTCATCGACACCGCGGCCTTCGGGGCCGACGCGGCGTCGAAGATCTTCCCGATCTGCACCCCGGGTGCGTCGGACACCGCCCGGTTCGACGAGGTGCTCGAGCTGCTCCACCTCGGTGGACGCTCCCTCCCGCACGCCGTGCTCATGATGATCCCGGAGGCCTGGGAGCGTCACGAGTCGATGAAGCCTGAGCACCGGGACTTCTACCGCTACCACTCCGCACTGATGGAGCCCTGGGACGGACCGGCGTCGGTGTGCTTCACCGACGGCACCGTCGTGGGTGCCGTGCTCGACCGGAACGGCCTGCGGCCCAGTCGGATCTGGGTCACCAAGGACGGGCTCGTCGTGATGGCCTCCGAGGTCGGCGTGCTCGACATCGATCACTCCGACGTCGTGCAGAAGATGCGTCTTCAGCCCGGCCGCATGTTCCTGGTGGACACCGCTGCCGGCCGCATCGTCGACGACGAGGAGATCAAGGACGAGCTCGCTGCCGAGCACCCCTACGGTGAGTGGCTCGAGCAGGGACTGGTCGCGGTCGACGACATCGAGGCGCCGCCGCATCAGCACATGCCGCACGACCGGGTCGCGTTGCGCCAGCAGGTGTTCGGCTACACCCGTGAGGAACTCGACCTGCTGGTCGCGCCGATGGCGAAGACCGGTGCCGAGGCACTCGGCTCGATGGGTACCGACACCCCGATCGCGGTGCTGTCCAAGCGTCCGCGCATGCTGTTCGACTACTTCCAGCAGCTGTTCGCCCAGGTGACCAACCCGCCGCTCGATGCGATCCGCGAAGAGATCGTGACCAGCGTCGGCGGCACCATCGGCACCGAGGCCGACCTGTTGCACCCCGGCCCCGAGTCGTGCCGTCAGATCGAGCTGCCGTCGCCGGTCCTCGACAACGACACGCTCGCGAAACTGGTGGAGATCAACTCCAACGACGCGCTGCCCGGTTTCCGCAGCGTCCACATCCACGGCCTCTACCCGGTGGCCGAGGGTGGCGCCGGTCTGCGCAAGGCCCTCGACGAGGTGCGTGCGAAGGTCAGCGCCGCGATCGACGACGGCGTGAACCTGGTGATCCTGTCCGACCGCGAGTCGGACGAGACCTACGCACCCATCCCGTCGCTGCTGCTGACGGCTGCGGTGCACCACCACCTGGTGCGGGAACGCAAGCGCACGCAGGCCGGTCTCATCGTCGAGTCCGGTGACTGCCGCGAGGTCCACCACGTGGCCGCGCTCGTCGGTTTCGGTGCGGCAGCGGTGAATCCGTACATGGCCTTCGAGTCGATAGAGGACATGACCGAGCGCGGTGTGCTCGGCAACCTCGACTTCGCCACCGCGCAGAAGAACTACATCAAGGCCGCCGGCAAGGGCGTGCTGAAGGTGATGAGCAAGATGGGCATCTCGACCCTCGCCTCGTACACCGGCGCACAGCTCTTCCAGGTCATCGGTATCTCGCAGGAGACCGTCGACGAGTTCTTCACCGGGCTCAACAGCCAGCTCGACGGCATCGGTCTCGACGAGATCGCCGCCGACGTCGCGACCCGCCACGCGCTGGCATTCTCCGATCGCCCGTCCGAGCGCGCCCACCGCGAGCTCGAGGTCGGCGGCGAGTACCAGTGGCGCCGCGAAGGCGAGTACCACCTGTTCAACCCGGACACCGTCTTCAAGCTCCAGCACTCCACGCGCACCGGCCAGTACCAGGTGTTCAAGGAATACACGAAGCTGGTGGACGACCAGTCCCGCCAGATGGCGTCGCTGCGGGGCCTGTTCGACTTCAATTTCGGTGACCGCGACCCGATTCCGATCGAGAAGGTCGAACCGGCCCGCGAGATCGTGAAGCGGTTCTCGACCGGCGCGATGAGCTTCGGTTCGATCTCCGCGGAGGCGCACGAAACCCTCGCGATCGCCATGAACCGGCTCGGTGGTCGCTCGAATTCCGGTGAAGGTGGCGAGGATCCGCGGCGCTTCCATCACGACGAGAACGGTGACTGGCGTCGCAGCGCGATCAAGCAGGTCGCGTCGGGCCGTTTCGGCGTCACCTCGCACTACCTGTCGAACTGCACCGACATCCAGATCAAGATGGCGCAGGGTGCGAAGCCGGGTGAGGGCGGGCAGCTGCCGCCGCACAAGGTGTACCCGTGGGTCGCCGAGGTCCGTGGATCGACGCCGGGCGTCGGCCTCATCTCGCCGCCCCCGCACCACGACATCTACTCGATCGAGGATCTCGCGCAGCTGATCCACGACCTGAAGAACGCCAACCCGCAGGCCCGCATCCACGTGAAGCTGGTCTCCGAGGTGGGCGTCGGCACCGTCGCGGCCGGTGTCTCGAAGGCGCACGCCGACGTCGTCCTCATCTCAGGGCACGACGGCGGTACCGGCGCAACGCCGTTGACCTCGGTCAAGCACGCCGGTGCGCCGTGGGAGATCGGCCTGGCCGAGACCCAGCAGACCCTGCTGCTCAACGGACTCCGCGACCGGATCGTCGTGCAGGTCGACGGCCAGCTCAAGACCGGTCGCGACGTCGTGGTCGCCGCCCTGCTGGGTGGCGAGGAGTTCGGTTTCGCCACCGCGCCGCTGGTGGTCGCGGGTTGCATCATGATGCGGGTGTGTCACCTCGACACGTGCCCGGTGGGTGTCGCCACCCAGAACCCGCTGCTGCGTGAGCGTTTCGCGGGTAAGCCGGAGTTCGTCGAGAACTTCTTCCTGTACATCGCCGAAGAGGTCCGGGAACTGCTGGCGCGCCTGGGCTTCCGCACCCTGCAGGAGGCCGTCGGTCACGTCGAGGCGCTCGACACGACCAAGGCGCTCGCGCACTGGAAGTCGGAGAAGGCGGGCAAGCTCGACCTGTCGTCGATCCTGGCGATGCCCGAGTCGCCGTTCATGAACCAGGACCTGTACTGCTCCGGCGTGCAGGACCACGGCCTGGACAAGGCGCTCGACCAGCAGCTCATCGCGCAGAGCCGCGAGGCCATCGACCACGGCACGCGGGTGTCCTTCACCTCGAAGATCACCAACGTGAACCGCACGGTCGGCACCATGCTGGGCCATGAGGTCACCAAGGCCTATGGCGCACAGGGTCTTCCCGACGGGACGATCATCGTCGACTTCACCGGATCGGCCGGCAACAGCTTCGGTGCCTTTGTTCCCAAGGGCATCACGCTGCGCCTCGAGGGCGACGCCAACGACTTCGTCGGCAAGGGTCTCTCGGGCGGTCGCCTCGTGGTCCGTCCGGCACGCAACGCGCCGGACGACTTCGTCGCCGAGCACAACATCATCGCCGGCAACGTGATCGGCTTCGGTGCCACCGCGGGCAAGATCTTCCTGCGCGGCATCGTGGGTGAGCGCTTCTGCGTTCGCAACTCGGGCGTCACCGCGGTGGTCGAGGGTGTGGGCGACCACGGCTGTGAGTACATGACGGGTGGACGCGTCGTCGTCCTCGGCGAGACCGGCCGCAACTTCGCGGCGGGCATGTCCGGCGGTATGGCGTTCGTCTTCGACCCCGAGGGCAAGCTGGCCGACAACCTCAACACCGAGCTCGTCGACCTCGAGCCGCTCGAGGACGAGGACATCGAGTTCCTCGCCACGATCATCGAAGAGCACCGCGCCGAGACCGAATCCCCGGTCGCGGCAGCGCTGCTCGGCGATTGGGACACCGCCCAGACCAAGTTCGCCAAGGTCATGCCGCGCGACTACAAGCGTGTGTTGCTGGCCATCTCCGAGGCGGAGAAGACCGGGCGAGACGTGAACGAAGCGATCATGGAGGCCGCACGTGGCTGACCCCAGAGGATTCCTCAAGCACCCCGAGCGGGAGCTGCCCGACCGCCGCCCGGTGGAACTGCGTCTGCTGGACTGGAAAGAGGTCTACACCGACTTCGACAAGGGCCATCTGAAGACGCAGGCGAGCCGCTGCATGGACTGCGGTATCCCGTTCTGCCACAACGGCTGCCCGCTGGGCAACCTGATTCCCGAGTGGAACGACCTGGTGTACAAGGACCAGTGGCGCGACGGCATCGAACGTCTGCACGCGACGAACAACTTCCCGGAGTTCACCGGCCGCCTGTGCCCGGCTCCGTGCGAGGCGTCGTGCGTGCTGGGGATCAACCAGCCGCCGGTCACCATCAAGCAGGTCGAGGTCGAGATCATCGACAACGCCTTCGACAACGGCTGGGTGACCCCGGTCATGCCGTCGGAGAAGACCGGCAAGTCGGTGGCCGTCGTCGGCTCCGGGCCCGCGGGACTCGCTGCGGCGCAGCAGCTCACGCGTGCCGGACACGACGTGACGCTGTTCGAACGGGCCGACCGCATCGGTGGCCTGCTCCGTTACGGCATCCCCGAGTTCAAGATGGAGAAGCGCCACATCGACCGTCGTCTCGCGCAGATGGAGGCCGAGGGCACCGTCTTCCGCACCGGCGTCAACGTGGGTGTCGACGTCACCGTCGAGCAGCTGCGCGCCGACTTTGACGCGGTGATCCTCGCCAACGGTTCGACCATCGGTCGCGATCTGCCGATCCCCGGGCGTGAGCTCGACGGCATCCACCAGGCCATGGAGTTCCTGCCGCAGGCCAACCGGGTGCAGCTCGGCGACGAAGTCGAGGGCCAGATCTCGGCCAAGGGCAAGAAGGTCATCATCATCGGCGGTGGCGACACCGGCGCCGACTGCCTGGGCACCTCCCTGCGCCAGGGCGCGGAGATCGTCCATCAGTTCGAGATCATGCCGAAGCCGCCGATCGAGCGTGCCGAGTCGACCCCGTGGCCGACCTACCCGCTCATGTACCGCGTGTCGTCCGCCCACGAAGAGGGCGGCGAGCGCGTCTTCTCGGTCAACACCGAGCAGTTCGTCGGCGAGGACGGCAAGCTCACCGGGCTCAAGGCGCACGAGGTCGTGATGCGCGACGGCCGCTTCGAGAAGGTCGAGGGCTCGGACTTCGAACTCGAGGCGGACCTGGTGCTGCTCGCCATGGGCTTCGTCGGACCCGAGCGCGAGGACCTCCTCGACAAGATGGGCGTCGAGTACGACCCCCGCGGAAACGTCAAGCGCGACGGCAACTTCGCTGCCGTCGGTCAGCCGGGTGTCTTCGTCGCCGGCGACGCCGGGCGCGGACAGTCGCTCATCGTGTGGGCCATCGCCGAGGGGCGCTCGGCCGCCGCGGCCGCCGACGCGTTCCTCACCGGGGCGTCGGACCTGCCCGCACCGATCGTGCCCACACAGGTCGCGCAGCGCTGATCGCGCGCTTCGTGTAGTACGTACGACACCGAACTCCCGCTCACCCGCTCAGGGTGGGCGGGAGTTCTGCGTAGGCAGATCCGTCGTTCCACGGGAGTTCCGCAGGCGGCAACACGCCCGCCGGACGTCCGACCTAGACTCGGCGGTGAAGCTGCCTCCTCGGCCGGTACGAAGGGAACGGACCATGCGTCGGATCGTCGCGACTGTATGTGCCCTGCTGTGTGCGCTCCTGGCCGGCGGTGTGCTCGCCGTCCCGACGGCGACCGCCGCGCCCCGGGGGTGCCCGGAGATCTACGTGCTCGCGGTCCCCGGGACCTGGTCCAACGGCGCCAGCCCGGGTGTGCTTGGGGAGATCACCGCCGGGCTCGGACCGGAAACCCGCGTGCAGTACGTCGGCTACGACGCCACGGCGTTCCCGTGGGAGAAGGCGATCTACGGCAAGTCCAAGGCGCAGGCGGTTGCCAACACCACGGGGCTCGCCCTTCAGATGCTCCGACGATGCCCCGGTACCCGGATCGCGCTCGTCGGCTACAGCCAGGGCGCCGACGCCGCCGGTGACCTCGCATCCGAGATCGGCACCGGTCGCGCCGCGATCCGTCCGAGCCAGGTCGCGGGGGTCGTGCTGATCGCGGATCCGCGGCGGTCCAAGCGGGACAATCTCATCGGCCCCGCCCTGAGGGGTGAGGGCAGTGGCGGACCACGCCTCGACGGCATGGGGTGGGTCCTGCCCAGGGCGTTCACCCTCTGCGAACCCACCGATGTCTACTGCAACGTGCCCCGCGACTACTACGTGACTCGGATCGTCGGCTACCTCGCCGAGACCAGCGACCCGACGCCGAGCCAGATCGTGCAGTACCAGGCCGAGGCGGGCGCGATCTTCTCCGAACTGCTCACCCTCGGCGGCCCCGGCGAGATCGCGCAGGAGCTCGGTGACGCGCGCGCTCGCGAGCAGATCAGGTCGTTCAACCAATTCCTCCAGTCCGGGTCGCACGGCACCTACCGGGACTTCGAGGTCCGTCCCGGCGTGACTGCGGTGCAGTGGGCCAACCGGTTCCTCGCCGGCCTCGCCTGACGGCGCCGGTCGGCTGACCTGCACGAGAACCGGATGAATCGGACGTCCGACTAGAGTGGCGGCCGAAGTGGTCACCGAAGCCGGGGACCAGCCGCCCGCCCTCGGACAGACGGACACATTCCTTGCCAACGCAGCTCGCCGCCGTACTCGCCCAGACCGACCCGTCGCAGGGTCACAGCGGTTTCATCGGCTGGATTCTCGACCTCATGGACACGCTCGGCGAGCTGGGTGTCGGGGTGGCGATCCTCCTCGAGACCTTCCTGCCGCCCATTCCGTCCGAAGCCGTTCTTCCCGGCGCCGGCTTCCTCGCCTACGAGGGCCGCATGAACGTCTGGCTCGCCTGGGCCGCGGCGACCATCGGGTCGCTCGTCGGGGCCTGGCTCTGGTACTGGATCGGTGCGGCTCTGGGCCGCGATCGCACCCGGCGACTCGTCGGCCGGATGCCGCTGCTCGACTACGACGACTTCGACAAGGCGGAGGAGTACTTCGTCCGCTGGGGCGGAATGGCGGTTCTCCTCGGTCGGTGCGTGCCCCTCGTCCGGTCGTTCGTCTCCATCCCGGCGGGCATCGAGAAGATGCCGTTCTGGCGCTTCACCGCGTACACGACGCTGGGGTCGGGGGTGTGGAACGCGCTGTGGATCGGGATCGGCTTCGGCTTCGGTCCGGCGATCGCCCCCGCACTCGAACGGTGGAGTGGCGTGCTGAGCAACATCGTGATCGCCGTGCTGGTTCTCATGGTCGCCTGGTTCGTCGTGAAGCGGGTCCGCCGACGCCGCGCCAGTGCCGCGGGATAGCGGGCCGGGAGAGTGGGACGACCCGTGGAATACCTCGTGCGGAAGCGCGGTTGTACCCCGCGACGGTGACGGACTCAATGCCCCGGGTCCCACCCTTTGCCGCTTCGAGCGGCCTGTTTGCCGAGAGGCGCACTGATCGCCATCGTCGTCCATCACACCGAAGCCGCCGGCCCGAATCCCGGGTCGGCGGCTTCGGTCGTTCGACGGCGACCCGCGGGGGCGAGTGAACGCCTGGCCGCGCCCGGGTCATTCATGCAGGTGAGGGGCGCGTCGCTACGCGCGAGGTAACAGTTCTCGTGCGACGATCGATCTAGCCGTCGTGTGCGGCACTCGCCGTTTCGGGAACCGGAGCTGCGGGATTCACACGTGTCGGCAGTCGCGGGGGCGTGGCGAAAGCCACTGGAAAGTCCGGCGACGCGACCGGGAACAGCCGCTACAGTAAAACAAAGTTCCAGTCCGTTGTAACGAATGTGAAGTATCAGGAAGTGATTGGTCATGAAGTTGGCTGACACATTTCACTCGCCCCGCCGGGGCTCTCTGCTGAACTCGCTGACCGGCGGGCGACTCGGGGGCCGCCGCGGTTCCACGACGATGTTCCCCGCCGAAGCGGAGCGACTCATCACACCCGCCGAGCTCAGACGGTTCGGCGTACGGTCCTAGCGCCCTTCGAGGCTCGTCGCTGTCGCTCCTCGCACCTCAGGGAGTAATGGGGGACGCTTCTTCGGATCAGGGCACGTCGCCTTCGGCGACGACTCGCACGCTCATCCCGCCGACCGACACCACATCGCCAATCGTCAGCTGACGGCCGCGCCTGGTCTCCACCTCGTCGTTCACGGTGATCAGACCGTCGGCGATCACCTCCTTGGCCTCGGCCCCTGACTCGATCAGGTTGGCGAGTTTGAGGAATTGGCCGAGTCGGATGGAGTCGTCCCGGATCGTCACGTCGTACACGGCTTCGATCATGCCGTTCCACCGCCCGCCGGGCCACCTCGGCCGTCGGGGACGCAAGACGATCTGTGCCGGACGGGGCCAATCCGCGTGGAGTGCCGGGACATACCTCTCATCCCGACTACCTTTTACGCATGGCCACCGACACCCCCCTCGCGCCGGTCGACCCCGAGAATCCCGGCGAGCACCGCGACGTGGGACCGCGGACGCCCACCGCGGCCGACCGCAGGTCCCTCGCGCTGCTCGACAAGATCCGACGGCCCTCCGGGTTCGGGTCCCGCGCCCCGCACATCGCCGGCACGATCGTCGGTGTCCTGGCGGCAATCGCGTTGCTGTCCAGCCTCTTCCCGGCGATACGGCATCTGATCCACGACCCCCGCCGCTACGTCGACGACTACCTCATCACCCTCCCCGACACCAGCTTCGCCTGGGCGTTCGTGCTCGCCCTCATCGCCGTCGCGCTCTCGGCCCGCAAGCGGATCGCCTGGTGGATCAGCGTCATCTACCTGATCCTGTTCATGGCGACCAACGCGCTCTATCTCGTGCCGTCGCTGGCCGACGACCTGGGCGTGACGCGGTGGGACCGCACGAACATCTACCTCGGACTGTTCATCGACGCGCTTGCCCTGATGTTCCTGCTGTCGACATACCGCCAGTTCTACACACGGGTCCGCAAAGGCGCCGTCCTGGCGGCGTTCGGCACCCTGATCGCCGGACTGGCGATCGCGACGCTGCTGGGCTGGGCCCTGGTGTGGGCGTTCCCGCACACGCTGACCCGAGGCGACCGGTTGCCGTACGCGTTCAACCGGGTCGTGGCCTTCGGCGCCATCGACCAGGATGCCTCGTTCGACGGTCGGCACACCCACCTGTTCGTCAACGGCCTGCTGGGACTGTTCGGCGCCCTGGCGCTGATCGCCGCGGCCGTCGTGCTGTTCCGGTCGCAACGGCTGCGCTGGCTCATCACCGCCGAGGACGAAGCCC
The DNA here is from genome assembly GCF_018132775.1 of Gordonia sp. SCSIO 19800. NCBI lineage: Bacteria > Bacillati > Actinomycetota > Actinomycetes > Mycobacteriales > Gordoniaceae > Gordonia > Gordonia sp. SCSIO 19800. The sequence continues at coordinate 116,877 of NZ_JAGRQM010000007.1, forward strand.
TCATCCGCGCGCTGATCACGCGGTTCAACGACGACGACTCGCTGGCCTACTTCTCGACCCGTCGCGACAAGGCCGTCGTGTTCTCGCCCGATGGTCGGGCAGCGATCACCTACCGGGTGGAGGTAGGAGTCGGACTGGCGGGTGGTGACCCGATCGGCGACCCGGAGTCGTGGCCGGATGCCATCGCCGAATTCCTCACCCTGTGCGAGAAATACGGGTGGCATCCGGCGTCGATGGGGTCGAGCCCGCGTGGCGCGGCCGCCTTTGACGCCGCCGGTTTCGTCTCGCTCAACATCGGCGACGAGGCCATCCTGCACACGCGCGAGTTCAGCCTCAGCGGCCCGGCCATGAAGGCGGTGCGCCAGGCCGTGACCCGCACCCGCCGTGCCGGGGTCGGCGTTCGGATCCGACGACACAACGAGATCGGCGACACCGAGATGGCGCAGATCGTCGCGCGCGCCGACGACTGGCGCGACACCGACGAGGAACGCGGCTTCGCGATGGCGCTCTCGCGCATCGGCGATCCCGCCGACGGCGACTGCCTGCTGGTCGAGGCCGTGATGGACGAGGGCACCCCCGGCGAGCGGGTCGTCGGCATGCTGTCCTTCGTGCCCTGGGGGCGCCGGGGTGTCTCGCTCGACCTGATGCGTCGTGACCGGCACGGACCCAACGGCGTCGTGGAGACCATGGTCGCCGAATTGTGCCGTAACTCAGAGCAATTGGGCATCACCGAGGTGTCGCTGAACTTCGCGGCGTTCCGGGCGTTCTTCGAGCAGGGCCCCCAGATCGGGGCCGGGCCCGTGATGCGGATGGGCTACTCGATCCTCATGTTCGGCTCGCGGTTCTTCCAGATGGAGTCGCTGTACAAGTCGAATGCGAAGTATCTGCCGGACTGGCAGTCGCGCTACCTGTGCTTCGAGGACAGCCGGATCCTGCCCCGGGTGGGCCTCGCCGCGATCGTGACCGAGGGTTTCATCACGTTGCCGCGCTTCGGACGGGCCAAGCACTACACGCAGGGGCCGCCGTCGATCCCGCCCGGTGTCAACGCGCCCGCGCTCATCGCCGAGCTCGACGCCGAGGCAGCCACACCCGAGGGTGCGGTCGTCCACCGGCCGGAACAGGTGCGCGTCCGACTCGAGAAGATGGACCGGCTCGTCGAGCGCGGCTTCGATCCGTACCCGCCGGCCGATCAACCCACTCATACGATCGCGGCGGCCAAGGCCGAACCCGAGGGAACCGTCGTCACCGTCGCCGGACGCGTGACGCGACTTCGGGACTTCGGCAAGGTGGTGTTCGCCGACGTCCACGACTGGTCCGGCGAGGTGCAGGTGCTGGTCGAGGATTCCCGGATCATCCCGGGCACACCCGATTTCGGTACCGACGTCGACCTCGGGGATCTGATCCAGGCCCGCGGTGTCGTCGGCACGAGTCGGAAGGGTGAGCTGTCGATCCTGATCGACGCCTGGCGGATCAACGGCAAATGCCTGCGTCCGCTGCCCGACAAGTGGGCCGGTCTCACCGATCCGGAAGCGCGTGTCCGGCAGCGCTATGTCGACCTCGCCATCAACGAGCAGACGCGCAAGTCGCTGGCGACCCGCAGTCTCGTCGTGAAGTCGTTGCGTGACTTCCTCGGCGCTCGTGGCTTTCTCGAGGTCGAGACGCCGATCCTGCAGCAGATCCACGGCGGCGCGAACGCCACCCCGTTCCAGACGCACATCAACGCCTACAACCTCGACCTGTATCTGCGGATCGCCCCGGAGCTCTACCTCAAACGACTGTGTGTCGGCGGGGTCGAGAAGGTCTTCGAGATCGGCCGCAATTTCCGCAACGAGGGTGTGGACTTCAGTCACAACCCGGAGTTCACGAGTCTGGAAGCCTATGAGGCGCACAGTGATTACCTCAAGATGCTCGATCTGACGCGCGAGATGATCCAGTACGCGGCGACGGCGGCCTACGGGGAACCGGTCATCGTGCGCACCGATGCCGACGGAAACGAAGAGCGCGTCGACATCTCCGGGGAGTGGCCGGTCAAGACCGTTCATCAGGTGGTCTCGGAGGGCGCGGAGCAGGAGATCACGCCGGAGACCTCCGTCGAGGAATTGCGCGCGGTGTGTGACCGCCTGGAGATCAATCACCGGCCCGACTGGGACGCCGGGCAGATCGTCCTGGAGTTGTACGAGCACCTCGGCGAGGATCGCACCACCTTCCCGACCTTCTACACCGACTTTCCGACGTCGACGTCACCCCTCACCCGCGCGCACCGGAGCAAGCCGGGCGTCGCCGAGCGATGGGACCTCGTCGCCTGGGGCGTCGAACTCGGCACGGCCTACACCGAACTCACCGATCCGGTGGAGCAGCGGGCACGTCTCACCGAGCAGTCGATCCTGGCCGCCGACGGCGATCCCGAGGCCATGGAACTCGACGAGGACTTCCTGCAGGCACTGGAATACGCGATGCCGCCGACCGGAGGTCTGGGTGTCGGTGTCGACCGCGTGGTCATGCTCATCACCGGACAGTCGATCCGCGAGTCGCTCGCGTTCCCGCTGGCGAAACCGCAGGACGCTTGAGGTGCCTTGGCACCCTGGGGTCCTGTGTGATGAGCGTTCCTAAGCGTGATGTACACCATCCTCAATCTGTGCGACGCTGAAGACGCTGCGCAGCGCAACTTGTCTCATGAATAGCTGACCTGGAGGCTCAGAGAGATGAAAAGTGCGCGGAGAGTTGTGGTTTCGATCGCCGCGTCGGCCGTGATGCTGACGGGATCGGGTGTGGGACTCTACGGCGGTGTGGCCGGGGCGGCACCCGTTGGCGAGGGTCACGGCCTGAGTACCCCTGCGGGAGCGGGTTTCAGCTCGTTCCCGACGATTTACCAGAACTGGTTCTGGCCCAACGTCGGTGTCCGTATGGAGTTCAATACGCTCTTCAATGCGGCGCAGACGCGTGACATCGCGCGTACCGGGATCGTGCCGGCTTTCGCCGGAACGGATCTGCCGTACAGCGGGATCGGCAGGTGGCTCGATCGAGGGGAACTCCAGAAACTCGTAATGACCGGTGGGTGTTTCGCGGTCGGCATCCGGCGGACCGAGGTGCTGTCTCCGGTGACGAAAAAGAAGGTCGCGTGGGCCGTCCAGACCTACCGCACTCCCGGGAACACGCCCCGGGATGTCGCGGCCGTCTGCGAAACCGGCGGGGACAACGGAGGCGGCGGGGACAATCAAGGCGGGGATTCGAATCAGGGCCTCTGATTCTGATCCGGCCACCGCTCGCCGAAACCCGCCTGACCCGAGGTGACAGTTGAGGTGTCGCACGGGACAGGTCCATGCGTGTGACTTCTTCACGTTTGAGCCCGCCCCCCCGTTCGCCTCAGCCGCAGAGTGCTCCGACGGCGTCGTGGTCGTGGGTGGGGATCACGCGCACGGTGTGGCGGGCCAGGTGGAGCCGGTGCAGCGTCGCGAACGCCGCGTCGCGGTCGTCGTCGACGAATTCGCCGGGGATGCTCGGCTTCTGGCGCAGGCGCGCTACCTGCTCGAAGTGCCAGGCCGCATCGCCGGCGAGCAGGACCGGGCCGGAGGACGTGCGGGCCAGGACGCCGACGCTCCCGGGGGTGTGCCCGCCGAGGTCGACGACGACCACGGAGCCGTCGCCGAACAGGTCGTGGCTCGCGACGAATGTGGACACGGGCGGGCCGTCGAGTTCGTAGTCGAGGATCGGTCGGCCGTCGGTCAGAGCCGCCCGCACCCCGCCGACCGGTGGTCGCGTGCCCGCCAGTATCCATTCGCGTTCGGGCCGAGGTAGCCACACCGGCAGGCCGGGCAGGTCCAGCAGGCCGCATACGTGATCCCAGTGAGCGTGCGTCGGCAGGGCGAAGTCGGGGGAGCGGTGCAGCGGCCGCAGCTCGAGACCGTCGGCGGTGCTGACCGTCGACCGCGGCGGGGTGATCAGCGGGCGCAAGATCGTCGGCAATTCGGGCAGGACGCGGTGATGGGCGTCGCGGCAGAAGCCGGGATCGACCAAGAACGCGGCCTCGGGGTGCTCGACCACGAAGGTCGTCATCGCCGACGACGCGCGACGCAGGGTACGAGCTCCCTCGGCGAGGCCGGCGAGCGGTACCCGTCGCGCAACCTGGGGCAGGGCGCGCACCCGGACCGTCACCTCGCCGTCGGGGAGCCCGGCGTCCTCGATGGCGTCGATGAGTCGCCGGTCCGGCGGGCGCGGCCGGAACGCGCCGCGCACGGCGAGCGCACCCGTGCGCAGCATCTCGGCTGGCGCCGGGCCCGGCTGGCGAAAGGTGGCCACCGCGTATTCCTACCCCGACCGCTAGGTGCCCGCGCCGATTCCGGGCAAGCGGATGTCATGTGTAGTTCACCGCGGAGAGGTTTTGGGTACCACTCCGCCGTCGTTGAATGGTCCTGGCCCTTCGAAGGGCCTGCTGTCCTCCCAACGGGCTACAACCGAACACAATGTGTAACGACGCGCTAGAGTCCAACGACCTATTCATCGACCCCCGACGTCTGACGAGAGGTACCGGAATGGTTGTCGAAGAGCTCGCACACCAGGACCGTCGGGCGGACCGTCGCTGACATGCAACCGACCCACATCCGGTTCACGGCGACTCCCGGGCAGCCACCGAGTCTTCCCGTGCCTCGTCCCCGACCCGGCAGCACCTGAAACCGTGGCGCCGAGGGAGAGCGACGCCACCGCGAATGCGGATCATGGGGGCGGGGGAGAATCGCAGGTCCTACGGGACCTGCTGGCCCTGGTGGCCGAAGGCGACCGTGCGGCGTTCACGCGTTTCTACGACCTGACCAGTTCGCGGATCTATGGCCTCGCCGTCCGGGTGGTGCGTGATCGGCACTACGCCGAGGAGATCGTCCAGGAGGCCTACCTGCAGTACTGGCAGCGTGCCGCCGATTACGACCCGACCCGCGGATCGGTGATCACCTGGATGATGACGATCGCGCACCGGCGCGCCGTCGACCGGGTCCGTACCGAGGACATGCAGACCGAGCGGTTGTCGGAGTACGGCGTCCGGGCCGCCGAACCCGAGATGACGCAGGATCTTCCGCTCGAAGCGGTGCTGCGGTCGGTGGAGGTGAGCGCAGTGCATACCTGCCTCGGACATCTCACGGAGCTGCAGCGAGGAAGCCTCGAGATGTCGTACTTCGGCGGACTCACCTATCCCGAGGTGGCGGCACGCACCGACACACCCCTGCCCACCACGAAATCCCGCATCCGGGACGGCCTGAGACGGCTGCGGAGCTGCCTGGACGCGCAGGACGACCGCTGACGGATCGGCTGTGAGCGCGTCGTGCCGTCCGGCGACGCCGCGCCATCCGCGCGGGCACACTGGACGCGTGCACGAGACGACACCCGACGCGGATCAGGATTCACCCGGTGAGTTCGTGACGGTCGGGGAGCATCGGCTCCACGTGCTGGACGAGGGTTCGGGACCGCCGCTGCTGCTCATGGCGGCGCTCGGGAGCAACTGGTTCGACCTCGATCCGTTGGTCGCGCGGCTGGCCTCCTCGTGGCGGGTCGTGCGGTACGACCGCCCGGGCTACGGGCTGTCCGATCCCATCGGTCGGCGTCACCATCCCTCGCTGCTGGGCGAGGTGGAGCGGATGGCCGCGGTGCTGGACGCTCGGGGTATCACCGAACCGGTTGTCGTCGTGGGGCATTCGCTGGCGTCGCTGTATGTGGAGGCGTTCGCACGCCGATATCCCGAGCGGACCGCGGGCGTCGTCATCCTCGACGGGTCGTTCGTCCTGGTGCCGTGGCGGATCGTCCCCCTGTCGTTCCGGGTGGGCAACGCCCATCGGGTGGTCGGTGCGGCGCGCGCGGTGACGAGCCGCGTCGGAATTCGTCGCTGGCCCAGTTTCCAGGTGTGGAGCCGCGTCGTGCCCGCGCCACCGGAGGGTCGAGGCGAGCAGCAGCGCCGATGGAGTACGCGCGTCTTCGGGCAGCCGCCCTACCTCCTGGCCCTTCTCGTCGAGAACGCCGCGTTCGGGTCGATGAACCAGACGTTGCGGAGTCTGCGACGGTCCGAGCCGATGCCGGACGTCCCGGTGATCGTCGTCGTGGCGTCGTCCAGGCTCCCGGGGTGGCGCCACTTCTGGGAATGGAAGCAGCGACGGTACGCCGACGTGCTCGGTGCCCGCGACATCGCGGTACTCCCGCGGGCGCGGCACTTCCTCGTCTCGGAGCGGCCGGACGACGTCGCAGAGATCATCGACGGGGTCCGCTCGCTCCCTACCCGCGAGTAACCAGCTACTTGCGGTCACACCTAAACTGATCGGCATGAGCGAGATGACCTTCACCCCGACGGCCGACCTCGTCGACGAGATCGGTGCCGACGTCCGCAGCTGCGACACCCAGTTCACGCAGTTCGGCGGCAACCGAGAGTTCGTCGGACGCGTGTCGACCGTCCGGTGCTTCCAGGACAACGCCCTGCTGAAGTCGGTCCTCGGCGAGTCCAATCCCGGTGGTGTGCTGATCGTCGACGGCGACGCCTCCGTGCACACCGCGCTGGTGGGAGACCTGATCGCCGAACTCGGTCGATCTAACGGCTGGGTGGGGATCATCGTCAACGGCGCCATCCGCGACGCCAAGACCATCGGCGGGATGGAAATCGGGGTCAAGGCCCTGGGTACCAACCCGCGCAAGTCGACCAAGACCGGCGCCGGTGAGCGCGACGTCCCGCTGACCATCGGCGGCGAGACGTTCACCCCCGGCGACGTCGTCTACTCCGACGACGACGGCATCGTGCTCGTCGCCGCAGGAGACAACCAGTAGAGCCCCGACCGCAGACCACGATCCACATCGAAGACCGGACACCCGCACAGCGCTGAGGAGCACCGACATGCCGAAGCCCACCGCCGACTATTTCGCTCGCCTCGGTGCGCTCGTCGCCATCGACGACGCCGCGAGTCGTCCCACGCGCCCCGTCCTCGAGGCGTTCAGCGGGACGGAGATGGCGACCATCCCGGTCGCCACCGCCGACGATCTCGAGGTGGCGGTCGCCCGGGCCCGCCAGGCGCAGGAGGGATGGGCGGCCCGCACGCCGGCCGACCGCGCCGCGATCATCGACCGCTTCTCCGACCTGGTCCACCGCAACGCGGCGTCGCTGATGGACATCGCGCAGGCCGAGACCGGCAAGGCGCGCATCTACGCGCAAGAAGAGGTCATCGACGTCTCGATCACCGCGCGGCACTACGCGACGAACGGCCCCAAGCTGCTCGCCGACCGCAAGGTCAAGGGCATGCTGCCGGGCGCGACCAGCGTGCGCGTGCGGTACCTGCCCAAGGGTGTGGTCGGCATCATCAGCCCGTGGAACTACCCGCTGACGCTGGCCGTGTCCGATGCGGTGGCCGCCCTGATCGCCGGCAACGGCGTCGTGATCAAACCCGACAGCCAGACGCCGTACTGCGCGCTGGCCCTGGCCGAGTTGCTGTACGAGGCGGGTCTGCCGCGTGAGCTGTACGCCGTGGTGCCCGGTCCGGGAAGCGTTGTCGGACAGGCGATCATGGCCAGCACCGACTACGTAATGTTCACCGGCTCCTCGGAGACCGGGGCCACCCTCGCCGAACAGGCCGGGCGTCGGCTCATCGGCTTCTCGGCCGAACTCGGCGGCAAGAACCCGATGGTCGTCACCGCGAGTGCCGACATCGCCAACGCCGTGCGCGGCGCGGCGCGTGCGTCGTACTCCAACTCCGGGCAGCTGTGCATCTCGATCGAACGGATCTACGTCGACAAGAAGATCGCCGACGACTTCGCCGAGCGGTTCGCCGCGTATGTCTCCACGATGAAGCTATCGGCCTCCTACGACTTCAGCGCCGACATGGGTTCGCTGGCCTCGGCCGCCCAGATCGACACCGCCGAAGCACACGTCGAGGACGCGGTTGCCAAGGGCGCGAAGGTGCTCGCCGGCGGCAAGCGTCGCGCCGACCTGGGGCCCTTCTTCTTCGAGCCGACGGTCCTCACCGACGTCACCGACGACATGGTGTGTTTCGCGAACGAGACCTTCGGACCGGTCGTTTCGATCTACCCGGTGGACTCCACCGACGAGGCGATCAAGCTCGCCAACGACACCGACTACGGCCTCAACGCCAGCGTCTTCGCCGGTAGCAGCGCTGAGGCCCAGGAAGTCGCCGAGCGGCTGCGCGCCGGGACGGTGAACATCAACGAGGGTTACGCCGCCGCATGGGCGTCGACGGCGGCCCCGATGGGCGGCATGGGTATCTCCGGGATGGGACGCCGGCACGGTGACGAGGGTCTGCTGAAGTACACCGAGCCGCAGACCATCGCCGAGCAGCGTTTCATCGGCATCGACCGCATGCCGGTGGTCCCGACGAGCATCTACCGCGCCATCACGCCGACCGCCGTCCGCGCGTTGAAGTACCTGCCGGGGCGGTAGGGGAGTTCACTCTGCATCATTCGTGAGTGTGACGACTCGTTGCCACAAAGGGTGTCGAGTATGACGAATTTCCGTCCACCTCAGGGTGTGGGAAGGGCAGATTGCCCTTCGACCTCGCTCACAGGGACGCAAATTCCTCACCGCGAACGGCGTCGCCACCACCCGGTCGCTCCGTTTGGCCGTGGCGTCACTGCTTCCGGCGTGCCTCGGGAAGCATGACTTCGCCGATCGAGACGTCCGATGTCCTGCCCCGTCGGTGTGAGCGTGGTTACGGTAGGCCTTGTGACCCGAACACGTCGAGGACGCAGGAGATCCGTCCGATCACCGGCCCGTGGGCTTGTGGCGATGACCGCGTCCGCGGCTGTCACGGTTGGGTGGTTCTTCGCCGGCCCGGCAGCTCATGCTCGAGCGCCGTTGCAGGTCACTGCTGTGACTGGCGGTATGACCATCCCCTGGGGTGTGGTTGTTGCACCCGACGGCACGGTGCTTACCGGTGAGCGCGCGGGGCGGTTCGTTGCAGTGCGCCCCGGCGGAAAACGAGTGAACGTCAGAGCAGACCTGTCGAAGATCTTCGCGGTCCACGAGGCGGGCCTCATGGGGCTAGCCATCGACCAACGTTTCTCGGACAACCGACGCGTGTATTCGTGTCAAGCGGAGTACACGGCGCCCGGCGCCTTTGTCGTGCCGGAACCTCTTGCCGGCGCACCGATTCCGGCCCCACAGACTGGTCAGACCATCAAGGTGGTGTCGTGGCGGGTGAGCGCGGACTGGACGCAGATGACCCGTGAACGGACGGTCCTCGGTGGAATCCCCGTGACCTCCTCCGGCAGTCGTGCCGGGTGCGGCCTTTTCGCCACCGCCGACAGCCTATGGGTCGGTACTGGCGACACAGGCACACCATCCGCTACCCAGGATCGGAAGTCGCTGGGCGGCAAAGTTTTACACATCAAACTCGACGGTACGCCCGCTCCGGGTAACCCCAACCCGCGCAGTCCGATCTACAGCCTCGGGCATCGCAACGTACAGGGCGTGGCGGTCCAGCCCGGAACAGGTCGCGTGTACGCCACCGAACAGGGCACGAGCCGCGACGACGAGTTGAACCGCATCGTCGCCGGGGGCAACTACGGGTACAAGCCCGATCGGACACCGATCATCTACGACGAATCAGTTCCGATGACCGATCCGGTCCGGGTCCCGGGGGCGATCGGTCCGGTCTGGAGTTCGGGCAACACGACGATCGCTTTGCCGGGGATCCGTTCCTGCCCGAAACCGGTTGGGGCGCATACAACGGCGGCGTCGTGCTGACGGCCCTTAAAGGTAAGCGACTGGTGTTCCTCAAGCTCTCCGATGACGGACGCCACGTGGTGTCGCGAACCGAGGCCCTGAAGGACGAGCACGGTCGCCTGCGCGGGGTGGCCGTTGCGCCCGACGGCTCGCTGATCCTGACAACCAGCGACGGCAAAGGTGCAGACCGCATCCTGCGGGTGCGCTGGGACGGCTGAGCAATGCGCGACAACGTAGCCGTTGGACACGCACTCGACCGTGGTCGTCGGCGCACCGAAGTTCGCCGGTGGTACCGGCGGTCCGGCGCGCGTGATCGCCATGGTGTGAATCGGACACAGAAAGGTCATCGATGACGACGCGCATCACCCGGTTCGACCGCGGACCCCACACCTTCGACGTCACCGACGAAGGTCCGATCGACGGTGAACCGATCGTGCTGTTGCACGGGTTCCCCCAGCGGGCCTCGTGCTGGGAACTGGTCGCGGAAATCCTGCACGACAACGGGTTCAGGACCCTCGCACCGGACCAGCGTGGGTACTCGCCCGGTGCTCGCCCCGCACGCCGACGGGACTACGTGCAGAGCGAACTGACCGCCGACGTGCTCGCCCTGCTCGACGCCGCCGGCCTCGAACGAGCCCACGTCGTCGGCCACGACTGGGGCGCACTCGTCGGGTGGGCGGTCGCCGCGCACCATCCCGAGCGGGTGAAGACGCTGACCGCCCTGTCTGTTCCGCACCCAGGGGCCTTCCTGCGCTCGATGCGCCACGGACAGGTCTTCCGGTCCTGGTACATGGCCGCCTTCCAGATTCCGGTCCTGCCCGAGAAGTTCCTCGGCTGGGCGATGCGAACACAACCGGACTTCGGGGAGCGGATGGGACTTCCGCAACCGTTCGCGTCGCGGGTCGCCCGTGAGATCGGTGAGTACGGCGCCCTCCCCGGCGCGCTGGGTTGGTATCGCGCGATGCCGCTCTCCGACAAGCGATCCGCGCCCCGGCCGGTCCGCGTCCCGACCACGTTCGTGTGGGGCGACGCCGACCCGGCCATCGGCGAGGAGGCGGCCCGCCTGTGTTCGGGGTGGGTCGACGCGAAGTACGAGTTCATCGCATTGCGCGGCGCCGACCATTGGCTGCCGGAAGCGCACGCCGACGACGTTGTCGCCGCGGTCCTCGACCGGGTCGGCGATCTCGCCCCGGCGAACGGGTCGACCACCGCCCCGTCGGCGGTGGGACCGTCAGCGCAGGACTCGGCGTAACACGACGAAGACGATCAGCGCGACCACAGTTGCGAGCCCGGCATACGCGGGCGTCAGGTTGGTGGTCGGGGGTTCGGTGGGCGAACCCGATCGCAACTGCGCGAAAGTCGCACGGGCGGCGTCTGATTCAGCGACCACATCGACCGGCGGGTGTGTGGGCGCGGGCGTGGGATCGGCGGGCGCGGGGGCCGAGGACGCGGTCGGGGCCGGCTTCGGGGAGTGCGTCACCGGCGGCTCGGGGGGCGACGCCGGGGTCGTGGCCGACGACACCTGAGGCGCTTCGGGTTCCGGGGTCGGAGTCGGCGGATCCACTGGCTCCGGGGCGGGCGGCGCCGACTTCGGCGGCGCCTTCTTGGCTGCCGACTTCTTCGCCGGTGCGGCCCCGGCGGCCTTTTTCGCGGGGCTCTTCTTGGCCGGTGCCTTTTTCGCGGGGCTCTTCTTCGCCGCCTTCTTCGGCGGGAGCTTGTCGCCGCCGGATTCCGCGGCCGCCGTCTCCGGCGAGGCCTTCTTCGCTACCGGCGCGGCGGGTGCGGCGTCGGGTACGGAAGCGGACTCTTCCGGTGCGGCGATCGGGAACAGCGCCTGCTCGTCTTGGTTCGACTCACCGGCGGACGGCGTGGCGTTCGGATCCGGCTCGGTCATACGGCGCTCCCTCGCAAGTATCCGGCAGGCGCCCGGCAACTGCTGCGCCGCGCGACACGTTCGCACCCATCCTAATGGTGTGCCCCGGAACCGGGCACCGGCGACCGGATCCCGCAGCCTGTTTCCACACGTGCCGCTGATCGCTCGCCGATATCACCCAAGCGTCCGCCGCCCACCGGCACGGCGAGGACCCGGCTCGGACCGTGGGTCAGGAACGGACCCCGAGCCGCGCGAGGATGTCGGCGTCGACGGCTTCGAGTTCGTCGGCGATGGACTTGTGGGCGGTGCGGCGCTGACCGGCCGACATCGTCTCGGCGGTCTGCACCGCGATGTCCAGATTGTCGAGGCGTTTGGTCATCGCCGCGACGAAATCCGTGGAGTCGGAGCTGGTGTCCTGCGCGACGACCTTCTCCAGTGCCGTACGGGTGGTCGCGATTCGCGCGGACAGGGTCGCTCCGTGACCGCTGAACTGGCGCAACACCTCCGGTGAGACCCCCGCGCGGCTCGCCTGCAGTGTGGAAAGCTGTTCGCGTCCGGCGACCGCGGCCCGGTAGACGACGGGTGCGGCGATCGGTGCCACGAGCCGGGCGACGGTGAGGTAGCGCTTCACACTGGCCGGGCTGAGAGCCTTTGCGTCGGCGGCGGCCTGCGCCTCGACGGCGAACTTCTTCGCCTCGGCCTTGCTCACCTTCGTCTGGGACTTGGCGAGCTGCTTGGCGGTCTTGCGCTCGGCCTTCATCTCCTTCTGGAAGTACTTGTGCTCGTTCTTGCGCCGGGCTTTGTGTTCCTTGCGCCGCGACTTGGCGTCGAACTTGGCCTCCAGCTTGGCTTTCGCCTTGAGAGCCTTGGCCTCTGCCTTGCGCTGAGCACGAGTCGTACCGTCGGAGGAGAACAATCCCATCGAATGCCCTTTCGCTGCTGCCGAGAAGACCGCAGTCGACCCCCGGCCTGCTCTCGTTCCGCTCCCGGCGCCGGTGTCGACCGGCTCGCTCGATCGCGTCCGGCGCCGCACTTCATGGCCCCGCTCGCTTCGCTCCCGACGTCAGGCGCGCGTGATAACAAGTACAAGCATGACATGTGGTTGTATCCGACCACGTGTCCGTCCGTTCGAGCCCGGAAAGGGATGGCGTGGTCCCTGTCGTGTTGTCGCCGCGCGACCTCGCCGGTTGCGAGCACCGGGTCGCCCTCGACTTCGCGCACGACAGACGTCCCGCCGACGAACCCGATCCGCCTGGCGTGCAGCGTCGCAAGGAGGCCGCGGCCGACCATCGAGCGGCGATCCGCGAGCTGCTCCGCGGGGTACACAGCGATCAGCCGGGCGCGTTCGTGGTCGTCGACGCCGATGCGAGCACCGCTGAGCGCGTCGCGGCCACGCTGCGTGCCTGCGACGCCGGGGCGTCGTGGATCTGGAACGCGACCCTGCCGACCGACCGGGAGCACGGGCGCCGTGGCCATTCCGAACTGCTGGTGCGGGTCGGGGACGGCTACACACCGGTCATCGTCGTCAACCACCGGGTCAGCCAGCCGGCGAAATCGACGCCGGAACCGGACGGGCGTGCGCCCAGCCTGGTGACCAGTCCGTTCTGGATGTGGGCACCGAGCCCCGACCCGTATCGGACCGGCCGGCCGAACCGACGGGACAACCTCCGGCTGGCTCATCTCACCGCCATGCTCGTGGAGATCGGCAGGGCGTCGTCGACCGACACGACGGAGTTGCGCGGCGGCGTGATCGGCGTGGACGCGGACTGCATCGTCGTCCTGGACACCGGGGCGATGCTCGGGGACTACTCGGCGATCCTCGAGCATCGGCTCGCGGTCGCGGGTGGGAAGGTCCCCACCGAGCCCCGCCGGATCAGCGAATGCCGTTCGTGCCCGTGGTGGGTGCGCTGCGGACCGGAGCTCGAGGAGAAGCGCGACGTCAGTCTCGTGGCGAGTGGCAACCAGGGTTCGGTCCTGATCGATGCCGGGATCACGACGATCGACGAACTGGCCGCACAGCGCGGGGCCCCACCGGAGGGCTGGCCGGGCGGCGTCCGGTTCGGCGACGCGATCATCAACGCGATCGCCTGGCTCACCGGCACTGAGCTCGTCCGTCGCGTCGACTCGCCGCGGGTCCACCGCGCCGACATCGAGATCGACGTCGACATGGAGAGCTACGGCGAGCACGGGGCGTATCTGTGGGGGACACTGCGCACCGACACCACCGACTCGTCCGCGCCCGTCGAGTACCGCCCGTTCGTCACCTGGGACCCGCTACCCACGCGCGACGAAGCGCGGTCGTTCGCCGAGTTCTGGGGATGGCTCATGGCCGAACGCGCCGCCGCCCGCGAGGCCGGGAAGACGTTCGCGGCCTACTGCTACTCCCAGCAGGCGGAGAACCGATGGCTGCTGGGGTCGGCCGACCGCTTCGCCGGCGAGCCGGGCATCCCGGCGCGCGCCGAGGTCCAGGCCTTCATCGCATCGTCGGAATGGGTGGACATCTACGAGGCGGTCGGCGAGAACTTCATCTGCCCGCGGGGCAAGGGCTTGAAACGAGTGGCGCCGGTCGCGGGGTTCTCGTGGCGCGACGACGACGCGAGCGGCGAGGCGTCGATGGAGTGGTACCGGGCGGCTGTCGCGCTCGGGGGCGGGCGCCCCGACGACGGGCAGCGCCGGCGACTTCTCGAATACAACGAAGACGATGTCCGTGCCACAAAAGTGTTGCGCGAGTGGATGACCGACGGCGCGGCCGCGCAGGTGCCCCACGAGCGGGATCTGCTCGACCGGTTCCGGGCGAGCTGACGACCGCAGCCGAACCGCTGGGTCGAACGTCTCGTCGCCGCGTGTCAGGGACGCATCGAGCGCAACGAGTCGAGGAACGACCCGCTGCCGAGCAGGGCGACGGCGCCGAGCAGCAACAGTGCTCCCGGCGCCATGCCGAGGACGAACTTCCGCACCGACGTCAACGTCGAGTCCTCCGGCACACCGGGCGAGGCCTGCGGCGGATCGACCGGCGGACCCGCTGCACCCGCAACCGTCTGCGAGGTGTCGGAGCCGTCGGATTCGACGCCGGTGTCGGGCTGGGGAGAACGACGATCGGTGTCCGGCTCGCTCGCGGGGCCGGAGTCCGGAGTCGGCCCGGTCGAACCACCTCCACCAGGCGGGGCGACCGCCGGTACGTCGGCGACGGCCGGACCGGTGTTCGGGGGGACCCCGGCCGGGTCGGACCCGCTCACATCGCCATCGGACGCCGAGGAAGCGTCCTCCTCCCGGCGGGTGCCGAGGGACGGGTCGTCACCGTCGCCATCGCGCCCGGACGTGGTCTCGCGCCCGGACGTCGACGGACCCGGATCGTCGGTACTGGTCGTGGTCGTGGTCGTGCTGGTGGTCTCGCCCGTCGTGTCCGACGTCCCCGGCATGGGCGACGATCCACAACCGCAGTCCGTGGGATGGGACGGTGCGGAGGACTCGTCCGTGGTCTCGGGATCGGTGGTCTCGGGGTCCGTGGATTCGGGTTCGGTCGTCTCGGGGTCATCGGTCGCCGAGCCCGCGGGTGTGTCGGTGTCGGTGTCGTCGACTTCGTCCGTGTCATCGGGATCGCTGTCGGAGTCGGAGTCGGAGTCGGAGTCGGAGTCGCTGTCGGAGTCACCCGCCCAGTCGGCGCCTGGCGCATCGGGGCCCGTTGGAGCTGTCGACGCAACCCCGGGCGCGACGACGATGAAGAGGATCGCGGCGAGAGCGATCAGAAGGACGGCGAGACCACGCGGCTTGGCACGGGCGCCGCGGGGGGTCGGGAGACGGTGGCTCATCGTTCGTCAGGCGTACAGTCGAGGGGGTGAAACATTGTCGCTGACACCATGCGGCGGATCGACGCGCACCGCGGGCCGAACCCGAATGTTCATCTGACGGATCCGCGTCGGCAACCCATGACCCCCATGAATGTGAAGAACGCCACACTAACGATCGTTACACCATCTTCACAGGTGATACGCGCAGAGCGCGGCGGTCCGGTACTTTCTGATCGTACCGACCGTTGCAACGGCCGTGTACAGCGGGCTTTAATGCTTGCAAATTCAAATTTTGCGTTTCGGAGAAGATTGTCATGACTTCAGGAGGGGCGGAGAAGCCTATGGGCGACACCGGACGCACCGACTCCGATCGTTCGAGGACGACGGACGCGGATGCTCTCGACCCTGGGCTGTTCGCCCGGCGGCTCGAGGAACTGTTCCGGACGGTTCCTGGTCCGAACGGTAGGGCGTACAGCGCGAAGGCGATCGCGGCGCGATCGACCGAGCGGGGGTTCCGACTCGGCGAGTCGTATCTGAGCCAACTGCGATCGGGGAAGGCCAAGTCTCCCTCGTTCCGCACGGTGGAGGGCATCGCGGCCGCTTTCGGGGTCGACGTGCACTACTTTCTCGAGGATCGGGCCGCGCAGCGTACCCGCGACGAGATCGATCTGATGCGGTTGCAGGCCGACACGAACGTCCAGCTGGCGGCCTTCCGCCTGGCCGGGTTGTCGAGTGATTCGGTCACGGTGGTGAACGAGCTGATCAAGGTGCTGCGCGAGCAGCAGGGTCTGCCCAAGGATCCGCCGGACGTGATCGCGGCCGGTCTGAGCGACACCAAGCCGTCGGCCGATTCGCGGCTTCGCGTCGTCGGAGACCACAGCGACGACTGACCGCCGATGAGGCGTTCGCGGAGCCATTCGTTCCGGACCGAGGGGTGTCGGCCCGGACAGGCCAGCGAAGTCGATCGCTGCGGGTGGATTCCGGCGTGGTGCGCGCTCGTGATTCGATGAGCTCATGCGTCGATCCGAGCGCGCATTGCGCGCATTGTGCCGCGCCGAGCTGAAGGGGCTCGATCTCGATCTGCCCCTCGACGTGGCTCAACTCTGCGAACGGTACGGTGACCGTCGCGGTCGGCCCATCCGGTTGATCGAGCATGCATTGCCCGCGGGGGTTCCCAACGGCATCTGGCTGGCCGCGACCGACGCGGACTACTTCTTCCACCAGGCCCACACCTCACGCTTGCACCGCAACCAGATCGTCGTCCACGAGTTCGGCCATCTGATCGCCGGCCACCAGATCCTCGGTGAGGCCTCGGCGGCGGGGATCGCCGCCCTGACGCAGGACGAGTCGGCAGCCGCGCTCCGGCGCACGTGCTACTCCGACGACGCCGAGTGGGAAGCCGAGATGCTCGCCTCGTTGATTCTCGGCTGGGCCGAGGACGCCGGCACCGGCGTCGGGAGCACCGCGTCGCACGGCGAACTGCGTGGACTCCAGAAACTGTTGGGGGGTCATCGCGGATGGCTGTGACACGCCGGTCGGTTGCGGCACCGGGAAGAATGTGAGTCCCTGTTGGGCGTGATCACTGTCGCGGACGGGGGCCCGACGGTCAATCTGCTGGCCTCCGGGGTGGACGTCGGGATCGGCGCGGTCAACGCCGTCGCCGCAGTCGTCTTCGCCCTCGCGTTCTGCTGGCGCCTCGATCAGATCCGCCGTGCGGGATGGGGGTTGCAGCCGCTGGCGATGATGATCGCCGTGGCGGCGCTGACCCTCGCATTCGTCGTCGTCGACGACTCGGTCGCCGACGTGCTCAACGAGGTCGGTTTCACCGGCCTGTCGAGGGTGGCGTTCTACGCGCTCCTCGCGATCGGGGTCGCGGCGCTCGTGGTGGTGTTCTTCTTCCCCGGGAAGGTCACGCGCGAACGCCGGGCCGGATGGGAGGCATTGCCCCTCGTCGTGGCACTCGTCGGGCTGCAGGTGACCATGCTGGTCATCCCGGTCGAGATCCGGACCGCGACCATCGACGAGTGGACCGTCCAGAACTGGGGTTTCGCGCTGTTCATGCTGATCGCCAGCGGTTACCTCGCCTACGGCTTCGTCGCCTGCGTCAACAGCGTCCGCAAGTTCTATGCGACGGCGGACGGCTATCTCCGTGTGTCCCTTGGCCTTCTGATGACGGGTCTGACGTGTCTCGCGGTCGGCGCGGTCTGTCAGATCGTGTTCGTGATCGTGTCCGCGACGAACGTCGCCCGGTCGCCGTGGCTTCTGACGACGAATCGGGCCGTCGCCATCGTCGGCGTCGTCACGTTCCTGATGGGGATCAGCTATCCGATGGTCTACGCGCGGGTTCAGTCGGTCGCGGCCAACCGGCGTCGTCGACGCCTCGACGCCGAACTGGTGCCCCTGTGGCGACTGGTGACCGACGCGGTCCCCGGAGTGGTGCTACCGGATGCCGGCCGGCTGACACCGACCACCCGATTGCATCGGCGCGTCGTCGAGACCCGAGACGCGTTGACGCAGTTGAGTCCTCGGGTCCCGGCGGTGTTCGGGTATGCCGAACCCGAGGTGCAGGCGAGGCTGTTGCGGGCCGCCGTGGCCGGACACGATCCGCGAGAGGGTGACGGCGGTGCCGTCCGAGACCTGGCGCCGGCGGACGGCGAGGGTCTCGAAGCTGATGCCGTGCCGTTGATCAAACTGGCCCGGGCGCTCGACGCCGTGCAGTTGGTCGAGGAGCCGGCCGACCGGTGACGCGCCGGCCGGCCCTCGAACCACGCGAAGTCGCCTCAGGTGAATCCGGCGAGTCGGTCGGACTAGCGCGGCGCCATCCGGATCGCGCCGTCCATGCGGATGGTTTCTCCGTTGAGGTAGTTGTGCGCGACGATGAACTCCGCCAATTGCGCGTACTCGTCGGGCTCGCCGAGACGTTGCGGAAACGGGATGCCCTCGGCGAGGGTCTTCTGGAACTCGGGGGTGACACCAGCCAGCATCGGCGTGCTGATGGTGCCGGGGGCGATGGTGCACACGCGCACGCCGACGCGTGCGAGGTCGCGGGCTGCCGAGATGGTCATCGCGTGCACACCACCCTTCGACGCCGCGTAGGCGATCTGTCCGATCTGGCCTTCGAACGCGGCCACCGATGCGGTGTTGATGATGACGCCGCGCTGACCGTCGCCGTCGATGGTGGACTCTTCCTGCATGCGGTTGGCGGCCAGTCGCATGACGTTGAAGGTGCCGACCAGGTTGATGTCGATGACCTTGCGGAAGAGGTCGAGCTCGTGCGGGCCCTTCTTGCCGAGTATCCGTGCGGCCCAGCCGACGCCGGCGCAGTTGACCGCGACACGCAGCGGTGCCCCGGACTCGGCGATGGTGTCGATGACGGCCTGGACCTGGGTCTCGTCGGTGACGTCGGCCGCGACCAGCGTGACTCCTTCGGTGGGCGCGGCCTTGTCGATCGAGGCCTGCAGGTCGAGGCCGAAGACCTGGGCGCCGGCTGCGGCGAAACGCCGTGCGGTGGCCGCACCGAGGCCGGAGGCCCCGCCGGTGACCAGTACGGAAGCGCCTGAAACGTCCATGTGTGAGGTGATCCTTTCGCGGTACCCGACCCGTTCTCCTGCCGGCCGCGCCGCCGTCGTCGGCGACGCCGCTCCGGCTCGTGCTGCAGTTTCACGATAGTCAGACGGCTCGCACCAACCGCAAAAGACCCCCTGGACTACCGAACGAGCGCTCGGACGCCCTCGTCGGAACGGAGGCGGTTCTCCCGGCGGATCAGCACGATGCCGATCCCGGTGATGATCACGACTGCACTGAGCGTGCCCGCGATCACAGGTACCGACGCACCGATCAGACCGTCGGTGATGAGCCAGGCCGCGAAGGCGAAGAAGAGAACTGCCGCGCCGATTGCGATGACGCGCTCGGGAAGGTGGCGGCCGAGCAGGACACCCACGCCGATGGCGAGTGCGTCGGCGGCGACCATGCCGAGCGTGGACCCGATCCAGACCCCGAGCCAGTCGTTGTCGGTGGCCAACGTGATGGTCGCGAGCATGGTCTTGTCGCCCAGTTCGGCGAGGAAGAACGCCGACATGACGGCGAAGAACACCGAGGCGCCGACGCGGGTCGCCCGACTGGACTCCTCGTCGTCGAGCCGGTCTCCGCGCAGCGTCCAGAGGCCGAAGACGAGCATCGCCAGGCCGGCGAGGATCGTCAGAAGCGTGGTGGGTATCGACAGACCGAGGAAGTGGCCGAAGAACACCGAGACCGCGTGCACCGCGGTGGTGGCCACAGTGATCGCGAGGAGGATGACCCACCAGCGGTAGCGCAGGGCGTAGGTCATCGCCATCAGCTGTGACTTGTCACCGAGTTCGGCCACGAAGATCACGCCGAAGCTGAGGAGCAGGGCGGCAATCACGGACGCCAGGTTAGTCAGCGCTAACTCGGGGACGCAACTCGTCGAAGACCCGTATTTCCGCAGGTAGGGCCATCAAAATCAGATGTTCGGGGACCCGTATCCACGGGGTCGGTGACCCGTCGCATGGCCTTCGGGCGTCCGCCCCGCTCTACGCTGCGAGAAGCATGGCCAGCACGGCGGTGTCGGGGTCGGCGTTGGGGTCGATACCCACCTGATTGCGGAGGTTGACCACCGTGCCGTCGGCCTCCGCCTCGGCCCATCCCGCCCGGTGTTCGAGCCCGAGTTCGGGCAGTCCGGGTAGCAGCACGCAGCCGGAGGCGACCTGCGAGCACTCGGGCAGAGACGGGCGCGTCTGCGACGGGGGATGCAGCATGACCAGGGCCGGCGGATTGTTCAGGAAGCGGCCCGCCTCGACGAAGCTGTCGTCGACGACATTGCCGATCGCGACCATCATCCCGACGGTGTCCGCCTCACCCTGCTCCGGACGCTGCTCGACCACGCCGAAGATCGTCGTCGTGGGCAGGAAACCCGGCCGGCAGGCGATCCGAACCGAGGCCACCAGCGTCTGCGTCCACTCGAGCGTCGACTCCGGCCAGCGGCCCGAGATGAGAATGCCGTTCAGTGTGCCCTCGTGCTGGAACGGTGTGAGGCCGATCGGAATCGATTGCATCATGTCCTCCTCCGACCCGGGCACGACCTCGGGGTGATCCACGGACTGGGGACCGACGGCCGACCCTGGTGAGAAGACCATCCACCGGTGGCGAGGCGTCGACAACTCGAATCACCGTGTTGTGATGGATCTTTAACATGCGAACGAACGACAGCGGCGGTCGCGGAGCACTGTCCCCGCCGGTGGGGGCGACGACACCAGGCACACTGGACCGGTGAAGAACTCGCCCCCGCTGCGACCCATGGAGTTCGCGTCCGTCGCGATCTTCGGCGGACTGACCGTCGCGGCGGTGGTCATCGCGTCGGTCATCCCACTGGCCCAGGCCGCCGGACTGCTCGCCCCGGTGCCGCTCGCACTCATCGCGGCGCGTACGCGGCCGCGGGCCCTGGTCACCGCCACGGTCGCCACCACCGCGGTGGCGTTCGCGATGGCGGGCACCGGCGCGATGGCAACCGTCCTCGGGTCCGCGCTGGTCGGCGGCCTGGTCGGCGACATCAAGCGGCGGGGCCGGGGGATCGGTGTGCTCGGTGTCGCCACGCTCGTCGCCTCGCCGGTGCTCGGTGGGATCTCCGTGCTGATCCTCCTGATCCTGGTGCCGCTGCGTGAGCTGACGATCGAGGCGATGACCAACTCCATCCACGGCGTCGCGAAGTGGCTGCACGGATGGGGACCGACCGGCGGCGTCGCCGATGGGCTCGACGCCATGAGCCGGAGCATCGCCGACGACTGGTGGGTGTGGGTCTGGGTGTCGGGAACCCTCGGCACCGCGATCTCGCTGCTCGTCGCGTGGTGGATCCTCGGTTCCGTGATCAGCAGGCTGCGGGACGTGCCGAGCGAGGACACGCTCGACGCCGTCCCGTCGGGGTTCGCCCCGGCCGCGGTGGTCGCCGCGGCCCACGATCCGGGCATCGCGCCGCTTCCGCTGGTCTTCGAACGCGTCGGGTTCGCGTATGCGCCCGAAGCCCGCCCGGTGCTGCACGACATCGACCTGCGGATCGATCCCGGTGAGTTCGTCGCCGTCGTCGGCGCCAACGGTTCCGGGAAGTCGACGCTGGCAAAGATCCTGGCCGGGCGTGACCCGTCCACCGGCGTGGTCCACCGGCCGGGCCTGCCCGGTCTGGGCGCGCACGGCGGGACCGCGCTCGTCCTGCAACGTCCCGAGATACAGATGCTGGGTTCCCGCGTCGCCGACGACGTCGTCTGGGGTCTGCCGCCCGGCGTCGACGTCGACGTCGAGGCACTGCTCGACGAGGTCGGTCTCGCCGGACTCGGTGACCGGGAGACCACGGACCTGTCCGGCGGTCAGCAGCAGCGGCTGGCGATCGCGGCGGCGCTCGCCCGGGATCCGCAGCTTCTCATCGCCGACGAGGTGACGTCGATGGTCGACCCGGAAGGCCGGGGACACTTGCTGGCGCTGCTCGCGGGCCTCCCGGCACGCCGCGGGATCGCCGTCGTCCTGGTGACGCACCGCGGCAGCGAGGCGGCGGCGGCCGATCGGGTGATCCACCTGGCCGGGGGACGCCTCGTGCCCCACGCGCCCGACTGGATGCCGGGTCCCGACGCCGACCTGGGCGCGCCGAACCCGCGCCCGTCGCCCCCGCCCGCACCGACCTCGCGGATCGGCGGGCCACTCCTCGTGCTCGACCAGGTGGGTTATGCGCACCTGCCGGGCTCACCGTGGGAGGTCGTTGCCCTGCAGGACATCTCGCTGACGGTCTACCGCGGCGAGGGACTCCTCGTAGTCGGCGGCAACGGATCGGGCAAGACGACCCTCGCGTGGATCATGGCCGGCCTGCTCCCGCCCGGGACCGGTGCCTGCCGTCTGCTGGACATCCACGAGAAGATCACTCCCGGAGCGGGTTTCGACGCCGGAACGCCGATGACGGAGCGGGTCGGCGCGGTCGGACTCGGATTCCAGCACGCGCGTCTGCAACTGCAGAAGGTCACCGTCGCCGACGAGATCATGGCGGCCGGTGGTGAGAAGGTGGGCACCGCCGAGGTCGCCCGGGTCCTCGAACTCGTCGGGTTGCCGCGCCGGATGGCGGTCACCAAGGTCGACGCGCTGTCGGGCGGACAGATGCGACGCGTCGTGCTGGCCGGTCTCATCGCGCGCCATCCCGACCTGCTGGTCCTGGACGAGCCGCTGGCCGGTCTCGATCCGCCGGCACGCGAGGAGATCGTCGCACTGCTGGCCCGGCTCCGCGCCGACGGGATGACCATCGTGATCATCTCGCACGACTTCGAGTCGTTGGAGTCGGTGTGCACCCGGCGGGTCCGACTGGTCGACGGGCGTCTCCTGCCCGATTCGCAGCAGATGATCGACCAGGCTCACGGCTGGGACGGAGGAACCCGATGACGATGCGTACCGTCCCGCTGCGGCAGGTGCCCGGCGACTCGTTCGTGCACCGGCTGTGGGCGGGGACCAAACTCGTGATCGTGCTGATCCTCGGGATCATGACCTGGGTGCTGCCGTCGTGGCCGGCGCTGGGCATGGTCGCCGCGGTGGTGGTGATCACCGCCCTCGTCGCGGGAATCCCGTTGGGCGCCATACCTCGTCCGCCGTGGTGGTTCTGGGGTCTGATCGGCATCGGCGTCGCGTTCAACGTGTCGTTCGCCGGCATCCCCGGCGCCCTGGTCTTCCTGCGCGCGATCACCCTGGCACTCGTCCTCGTCGCCAGTTCGATCCTCGTCATCTGGACCACCCCCATGGCCGACGTGGCGCCGGCGCTGGCGCGGCTGATGCGCCCGCTGCGGTGGCTCCGGCTGCCCGTCGACGAGTGGGCGGTCGCGATCGCGTTGTGCCTCAGGGGTCTTCCGCTGCTCATCGAGGAGTTGCGCATGCTGCGTGCGGCGCATCGCCTCCGGCCGACGGCCAAGGGCCGCAGCGACCATCCGTCGGCGGAGATGGGGATCATGGATCTGATCACCGCGGCGATGTCGTCGGCGCTCCGACGCAGCGCCGAGATGTCCGAGGCGATCACCGCCCGTGGCGGCACCGGCCGTCTGACCGCCCATCAGGCCGGCCCCGGGCGCGCAGATGTGGTGGCGCTCATCGTGATAGGTGTGGCCTGCGCGGTTGCCATCACGGTCACGCTCGTTCTCTGAGGGTGACACTCGTAAGCTCGCTCCTCAGTATCTGCGGCCCGACGGCCGTCGTGGACCGCTACGGAACTCGTTGTCTCGGAGCGGGCCCACCCACTGCTCCCTGAGGAGGCCGGAGCTTGCGGAGGCCGTCACGAAGGGTCCTGGTGAGATGCGTCGCCAAACCCTTCGTGGCTCGTCGCTAACGCTCCTCGCACCTCAGGGAGCAGGGGGAAAGCTCGCAAGTAGCTACTCAGGGAGC
Source organism: Gordonia sp. SCSIO 19800 (assembly GCF_018132775.1). Taxonomy (NCBI): domain Bacteria; kingdom Bacillati; phylum Actinomycetota; class Actinomycetes; order Mycobacteriales; family Gordoniaceae; genus Gordonia; species Gordonia sp. SCSIO 19800. The sequence goes on from NZ_JAGRQM010000007.1 coordinate 140,650, forward strand.
GGAGGGAAAGCTCGCAAGTCGCTACTCAGGGAGCGGAGGGAAAGCTCGCAAGTCGCTACTCAGGGAGCAGGGGTTTGCTTGCAGCAGAGAACGTGGCCCCGAACAACAAACAGCGCCGGTCACCCGAAGGTGACCGGCGCTGTTGAGGTTCGGCGAACCGGGATCAGGCCGGGACGACCAGGCCGCTGCCCTGGCTCTTCGCGCGGGCGAGACGCTCGTTGGCGTCGGCCCAGTTCACGACGTTCCACCACGCCTTGACGTAGTCGGGCTTGACGTTCTGGTAGTCGAGGTAGAAGGCGTGCTCCCACATGTCCAGCATGACGACCGGGATGATCGCGGCGGGGATGTTGCCGCTCTGGTCGGTCAGCTGCAGGATGACGAGCTTGCCGCCGATGGTGTCGTAACCCAGGATCGCCCAGCCCGAACCCTGCAGGGTGGTGGCGGCAGCGGTGAAGTGGGCCTTGAACTTGTCGAAGCCACCGAACTGTTCGGTGAGGGCGGCCGCGAGGTCGCCGTCGGGCTCGCCACCGCCGTTGGGCGACAGGTTCTTCCAGAAGATGGAGTGGTTGGTGTGACCGCCCAGGTGGAACGACAGGGTGGCGGAGAGTCCGTAGACCTTGCCGGCGATGCTGTCGTCGTCGCGGGCCGCGGCCAGCTTCTCCAGGGTGTCGTTGGCGCCCTTGACGTAGGTGGCGTGGTGCTTGCTGTGATGGAGCTCCATGATCCTGCCGGAGATGTGCGGTTCCAGTGCCGCGTAGTCGTAATCGAGATCCGGCAAGGTGTATTCAGCCACGATGTTCCTCTCTGAGGTGCTACTCGTTTCCCTGTCCACGCATGGCTCCGACGACTCGGCCGGGCGCCACGCGAATGCTTCCAGCCTTCCCCAGAGCATGGGTGATTGCAACAATCCCGCGCCAAGAAACATCAAGTGCGGTTGAGATGTCAACGATGCGAGAGTGCGTCGGCTGAGAGTTGACCAGGCCGCATCGAGGCGGCTGGGTTCAGATGAGGACGAGCAGGATGAAGACCGCGATGAGCGCGAGAATGGTCAGGGCGCTTGTGCGGCAACTCCTCGCGACGTCGTAGTTGGCGCGTGGGGCGGTCCGACCGAGCCCGGGGGCGCGTCGGAGATCTCCGGTCGCGTGCGTCGCCATCGTCGCCTCTCGTCCCTGGAACGGCTGCACATCCCTGCCGGCGGACGGGCCGCGATGGCGTTCGAGTGATCGGTATCACAGTGCCACGGATGTGACCGCCATCATAAACAGACTCGAACGGTCAGCTCAACTCGTCGTCGCCGGGCCGTATCCCACCGCGCGTAGACTCGGCGCATGTCATGGCTCGACCAGCTCTTCGCCGCCGGTTCACGCAAACGGGATCTCGTCGCCGCCGACGCAGCACTGCCCGGCCGCTCGTCCGAGATCACGGTCCCGGGCGAGCACCTCGTTCTCGGAACGCCCATGCGCGGTCGGGCCGAGTCCGACGGCTCCCACGTACACGGCATCGGACGCTTCGACGACGGCCTCGACGCGATCGTCCTGGCCGGTGGCTGCTTCTGGGGGATCGAGGAGATCTTCTGGCAGGTCCCCGGTGTGTACACGACTGCCGTCGGGTACGCGGGCGGGTACACGCCCAACCCGACCTATGAGGAGACCTGCACCGCGCGGACCGGTCACACCGAGTCGGCGCTGGTGGTCTTCGATCCGGCCGTCGTAGATCTCGAAGGCCTGCTGAAGGTCTTCTGGGAGTCGCATGACCCGACGCAGGAGATGCGTCAGGGCAACGACATCGGCACCCAGTACCGATCAGCCGTGTACGCCCTGACCGACGCGGACCTTGATCTCGTCCGCAGCACCGCCGCAACCTTCCAGACCGCACTCGACGCTGCGGGCGAGGGTGCGATCGCCACCGAGATCAAGTCGCTGGCGCAGGCGGGCGACGGACGGTTCTACTACGCCGAGGACCACCACCAGCAGTATCTGGCGAAGAACCCGCATGGATACCGCTGCCATGCCGCGACCGGTGTCGCCTACCCTGCCTGACGTCGCGGTGCGCCGCCGTACCCATCGGTCGCAGACCCGACGAGACACGCGATGACCGAACGGATCTTGCTGCGGCAGTGGAATCGCACCCTTTTGCAGCGTCAGCACCTGCTCAGCCGCGTCGCCGAGGACGCCATCGAGGTCCTGGACCGCTGCGTCGGACTGCAGTCCCAGGACCCGCGGGCGGCATTCTTCGGATTGTGGTCGCGGATCGCGGATTTCGATCCCCTCGAGCTGGACGATCTGCTCACCGACCGCGAGGTCGTGCGCATGACGCTGCTGCGCGCGACGATCTTCCTGATCGACGCCGAGGACGCACGCTGGATTCGTCCACTCGCCGAGCCCACGCTGCGGCGTGGACTCACCGACATCCACGCCCAGCGACTGGTGGACGCCGACCCGACGCAGGTCGTGCGGTCCGCCGCCGAGATTCTGGCGGGTCGCGAACTCGCCGTCGCCGACCTCGGGAGCGAACTGGTTGCCCGCCATCCGGCGGAAGATGCGTCGACCCTGACCGCCATCGCACGGTGCGGGCTGCCACTGGTCCAGGTCCCCCCGCGTGGTTTGTGGCGCGGGCGGGGCGCTCCGACGTACCGCCTGTTCGACGAGTGGGCCGGCCCGGGCGTGCCGGCCGTCGTCGACGACGAAGCCCGTGCCGATCTCGTCCGGATGTATCTGCGCGGGTTCGGCCCGGCCACCGTGAAAGCCATCCAGACGTGGTCCGGGCTCACCCGGTTGCGACCCCTCGTCGAGAAGCTGGAGGCCGACTGGGAGCTCGTCCGGCTCGACGGTCCGAACGGCGAGGTCCTCTACGACCTCGACGGTCTCGCCCTCGCCGACCCGGATGCGCCGGCGCCGGCGCGGCTGATCGCCCCCTTCGACCACGTGATCGGCGCCCAGGCCGACCGAATCCGGGTCGCCGACCCGGAGATGTACCGGCGCACCGTGACTCCCAATGGCCGGTCGCCCGGATTCGTGTTCCTCGACGGATTCCTCGCAGGGACATGGTCTCTCGACGCCGAGGACGTTCCGGCGGTCGAGTACCTGCGTCCGGTGACCGCCGCCGAACGGCGCGAGGTCGACGCCGAGGTCGACCGGCTCCGTGAATTTCTGGTCGATACCTGAAGCTCGGAGCGACGGGGCCCGGCAGATGTCGCACATCGTGGCGCCGAGCGCAACGACACACTACGTCTGCGCACCGGATCGAAGGAGCCCGCGACTCAATCGCCGGTGCGCGGGTTCCGCGAGGTGATGCAGTAGCGGCGACCGACCGGATCCGCCATCGTCGTCCAGTGCGGGAAGTGCTCGATCGCGCGGGCGCCCCAGTCCTCGTGCCGTGCGACCTCGTCGGGGACGGAATTCGTGGCGATGTCGAGGTGCGCTGTCGCCACATCGTTGTCTGACTCATCCTGCTTGCGCTGCAACAGGATCCCTAGGGTCACCGCGGGGTCGCGGCGGAGCGCGACCAGCTCGGGCCGACCCCGGGGCTTCGTCGGCCAGCCGGTGAACTCGGTCCAGAAGTCGACCTCGGCGTCGAACATGCCGGCGGGGATGTCGATGCACAGCTGGTCGATGATGCTGATGGTGTCGCCGGGCCAACGGATGGGCCGCGACCGCTTCGATTCGCCCTCCCACGGCACGAGGCAGAACACGAAACCGGCGGGTGACCGGAGGGTGAGGTGAGTCCCGGCGTCGACGACGAGGGTCGCACCGAGTGCCTGTGCCTCGGCGGTGGCGGCGTGCGGGTCGTCGGTGTGGATGTCGAGGTGGACTCCACCCGGTCCGTCGTCGATCCGCTGGACTCGCAGATGCGGGTCGCCGTAGAAGGGCTCCAGCGAGGCGAACTCGCGGTGCTCACCCCGCGGCGGGGAGACCGTGCTGCCCGAGATCGCGCGCCAGAAGGTCACCTCGCTGCCGAACACCTCCGCGGGGAAGTCGAGGAATGCGCTGAGCCACCGCACCTGCACCCGGCAGATTCTACGGTGCGTCCCACGTCGCGGACTGTCGCGGCGCGTGGGAAAACAGCAGGCGGGTCGCCGTCGTTACACTCGGACAGATGACTGCAGGACCGCTGGGGGCGGTGGGGAAGAAATTCTCGAAGGCGCGGACCGAGCAGGTCGCGGTCGTCCGTCTCGACGGCCCGATCGGGATCGCGGGGATGGGCAAGCACGGCGTCAACACCGAGTCCGTCGAGCCGGTTCTGAAGAAGGCATTCGCCACGGAGCGATTGCGGGCCGTCGTGGTCGTCATCAACTCGCCCGGTGGCTCGCCGGCACAGTCGGAGTACATCGCCGAACGCATCCGTCAGCTGTCGGCGGAGAAGGGCGTGCCGGTCCTCGCGTTCTGTGAGGACGTCGCGGCCTCCGGTGGCTACTGGATCGCCTGCGCGGCCGACGAGATCTTCGCCGCCCACACCTCCATCGTCGGCTCGATCGGGGTCGTGTCGTCGGGCTTCGGTTTCTCGGCCGTGCTCGACCGCTTCGGTGTACAGCGCAGGCTGTACACGACCGGCGAGAACAAGGCGCGACTCGACACCTTCTCGCCCGAACAGCCCGAGGACGTCGAATGGCTGAAGGAATTGCAGGGCCAGCTGCACGAGGCGTTCATCGCGTGGGTCCGGCAGCGCCGCGGTAAAAAGCTGACCGCTTCCGACGCGGAACTCTTCAACGGCGACGTGTGGATCGGTCACCGCGCCGCGGAACTCGGGCTCGTCGACGGGATCGGCGTGATGCGCTCGGTCGTCGCCGAGCGGTACCCCGACGCGGAGATCACCGTCGTGGAGACGCCGAAGCCGCTGCTCATGAGACTCGTGGGAAGCCAGACATCGGTTGCCGGATTTGCGGAGAGCGTGACGACCGGCGTTCTGGCGGCATTCGACCGCGCCCCGTCGTTGCGGCTGTCGCTGCTCCACCGGGACTGAAAGGCCCGATCACAGCCCGTTCACATGGTTTTGCTTGTGAATTGTCCCCACGTTATCCACAGGTGCTGTTCATCGAAGGAAGAGTTCACGACGTTCCGGCGTGTGCACTTTCGTGAATTTCCTACGCGCACATTCGGCTAAACGAGTGATCGCGGTCACAAGTCGCGGGCCGGTGGCCAGCGTCTTTCCACAATTCCACAGTCTCATCCCCAAGTAGACGGTCAGTGCGCGAACGAGGGACAAATGTCCAGGACGTACATGTGGATAAATTTATGTAGGTCTACATAGCGCGTTGCTCCACACCCGTCTCGGTGATGACAGCGGGGCGCGCGGGCAGTGGTCCGGTCGAGCTGCCGCCGCGCCCGGCCGTCTCTGTGCCACCATGGAAAACGTGAGCATGGGCGACATCACTCAGGTGCCGGTGACCGACCTTCCGGACGACTTCACCGGGCAGACCGACGCGGTGATGCTCGACGTCCGTGAGGACGACGAATGGGCGTCCGGTCACATCCGGGGCGCCGTGCACATCCCGCTGGCCGAGGTGCCCGGCCGCCTTGCCGAACTCGACCCCGATCACGATCTGTACGTGGTCTGCCATTCCAGCGGCCGATCGATGCGCGTGCTGCAGTACCTCGCGCAGGTCGGTTACGACGGGATCTGCGTCCGCGGCGGCATGCTCGCCTGGCAGGAACACGGCAAGCCCGTCGAGATCGGTGATCCACGACCCGAGGGCGACGCCGGCCGATGATCGACCTGTGCCCGCGGTGTCGAATCCAGGCACCGCACCGTCCCGGCCGTGAACACTGCCCCCGATGCGGCGGACCGCTGAGCGTCGTCGAGGATGCCGCGCGGGCGCTGGCCGCCCGGCAGACGCCGGCACGATCGCCGGCGCCCGGCGCGGTGCGCCCGCCGCACGTACCGTCTCGCTCCGGCCCGGCCCCGGTGTCCGCCGGACGTCTCTACCGCAGTCGCAACGTCCGGTGGGTGGCCCGCCGCCCACCCGAGGCGATTCCTGTCCGCCGCGGCCCCTCGGGCCGTCGTGGCCCCCGGCTGATTCCCCGGTACGTCTACATACCCGCCTGGGGTCTGCACGACGAACCGGCGGAGGTCGACACCGCGCACCGGAAACTCGAGAGTTCGCGTGTCCGACTGCAGTTCGCCCTGAACGTGGCGGGCTCTGCGCTGGCCGCGTCCGCACTGGTCCATCTCGTGCGCTACCTCCTGCTGGTCGTCAACCGCGACCGTCCGCTGCCCGAGTTCCTCATCGTCGCGTCCGACTGGCTGACCGTCTTCGTCGGCGTCGTCGCATTCCTCGCATTCGTCCTGGCGACCCTGGCTTTCATGCGCTGGGTCCTGGAGTTGCGCGCGGACACCTACGCCGCGGCCGGTCTCGTCGACCCGCGCCGGCCCGGTTGGGTCGCCGCGCTCGCCGGCCTGCCGCTGGTCAACCTCATCGGTGCGCCGCTGGTGGTGCAGGAGGTCGCTGTGCATCGGGTCGGCCAGGACCCCGCGCTCGATGCCGACCTCGTCGGCCGACGACTCCGCAAGTTGTGGGTCGCCTGGGTGGTGGTGAATGCGGCGGCCGGGGCGGCGATCATCGCCCGGCTCGTCGCGTGGCGCTCGGACTCGCTGCAGACCGGGGCGAACGCGATGGTGATGGTCATCGTCAGCGCGGCGGTCTCGGCTGCCTTCGCCTTCTGGATGGCACGCCGGGTGCGGACACTGTTCGACGCCGCCGCGGCGGCCCCGGTCCCGACGAGACGGTGGGTGGCGGTCGGATGAACTCAGGGGTGAACGTGGGCGCGGCCGAGAAGGTCTCCCGATCGGGCAAGCCGGCGGTGGTGGCGCACCGCGGGGCGTCGGGCGACTGTCCGGAACACACCCTGGCCGCCTACGAGCTGGCTCTCGCACAGGGTGCGGACGGCCTCGAGTGCGATGTCCGGTTGACCGCCGACCACCAACTCGTGTGCGTGCACGACCGGACCGTCGACCGGACGTCCGACGGCTCGGGGATCGTCAGCGAGATGACGCTCGCCGAACTGCGCGAGCTTGACTTCGGGAGCTGGCATGCGGCTGGTGGACCCGCGTCGATCCTGACGCTGCGGGAGCTGCTCACGCTGACCCTGGACTGGCGCCGACCCGTCCGCCTGTTCATCGAGACCAAGCATCCGGTGCGGTTCGGCAGTCTCGTCGAGCAGAAGCTCCTCGAGATGCTGCACGAGTTCGGGGTGGCGACGCCGCCGTCGGCCGATCACAGCCGCGCCGTGGTCATCTCGTTCTCGTCGGCCGGGGTCTGGCGGATCCGACGCCACGCCCCGATGCTGCCGACGATCCTGCTCGGTGACACCGCCCGGGTCCTGGGTGGGGGCGCCGCGACCGCCGTCGGGGCGACCGGCATCGGGCCGTCGGTGATGACCCTGCGGCAGTACCCGGACCTGGTCGATCGCGCCGCCGCAGCCGGTCGGGTCACCTACTGCTGGACCGTCGACGAGCAGGTCGACGTCCAGCTGTGTGCCGATCTCGGTGTGCGATGGCTGGCCACCAACCACCCGGCGAAGGTGCGCGACTGGCTGGTCACCGTCGACTGAGCTGCCGCCCGCACGACCTGTCGGGCGCCGCGGGCCGACGTGAGAGAGTGGACCGATGGGCAAGAAGAGCAAACGGGGTAGTGGACCACGTCCGGGAAGCAATCGCGCCGAGCGCGTCGCAGCACGTAAGGCACGCCAGGCCGCAGCTCTGGCGCCGCCGCCCCGGCCCTTCGCCGGGTTCGCGTCCGAATGCGATTTCGTCGCGCTGCGGACCTTCGTCGCCTCGGCGACTGCGCGGTTGGAGCTCACCGAGCCGGCCGGTTCCCGCAACGACGTCTCGATCGTGACGATCCTGCCGGGCGCGGTGCCTGCTCTCGCGCGCGACCTCGACGGTGCGACAGAGGGTTTCGTGGGTCTGCAGACCGACCCCGATCGCTCGGCGCTGACCGTCGAACTCGCCGCGGCCATCGCGTGGGCCGCTCACGCCGACGCCGGCAGTGAGTTCGACCTCGAAGCTGCCGACGAGGCCCCCAGCCTCGACGAGGTCGTGAGAACCGACGCCACCCTGGACATCACGGTGCACCAGGACTTCGGCTGGTGGTTCGTGGAGGGCACCGAGGTCCCGGCGGAGATCACGGCAATGTTCGAGCGCGCCAACGACTCGGTGCTGCCGACCGCGCGGCTCGTGGTCGACAGCGGCGCCGGTGCGCCCTGGTGGGTCGATGCGGGCGAACGTGCGCACCTGCGCTGGATTCGACCCGAGCCGGAGGACGACCTGATGTCGGCGATGGCCCGGCTCCACGCGGCCGGTCATCTGACGATGGGTGAGGGTTCGCGGTTCGCCGGATCGTTCCGCACCCACGGGTTGCTCGTCCCGGTCTTCGACCTCGACAACGAGATGCACCACGAAGAGTGGTACGCGGGTCTCAACGAGCTCGATCGCCGCCTCGCCGAAGCGCTCGCGGACACCTCGCCGCTGACGATCGAACAACGCAGCTCCCGCAACGGTATTCGCGGTCGCCAGGTCACGCTGCGCTGACCGGCGTGGTCCGTAATCGCGCGTTGCTCTCTGCTCCCTGAGGACCGCCCGGAGCTTGCGGTGGGGCGAGCAAGCCCCCGTTCCCTGAGGAGCGCCCTTAGCTTGCGGAGGGCGCGTCACGAAGGGTCTTCGCAACTCGTCTCGCCAAGACCCTTCGTGACGCTCGCAAGCTCGCTCCTCAGGGAGCAGAGGTTGGGCTCGCAAGCTCGCTCCTCAGGGAGCGGATGGGGGTCGTCAGATGTTCCCGCCGGCCGCGACCGGTGCGGTGGCGTCGGATGTCTTCTCGCCGTTGAACTCTCGTTCGACGAAGTTTTCGAGGTCGAAGAGGTTCCCGTTGCAGCGTTCGGCGATGGTCTGCAGGGTCGTCATGGTCGCGACCTCCTCGACCTGTTCCTTGAGGAACCACTGCACGAACTGCTCGCCTAGGTAGTCGCCGGTGTCGCGGGCTGACTTCGCCAGGTCGACGACCTGCTGGGTCACCGTCTTCTCCTGTGCGAGAGCGAGATCGATGGGCGCACGGTAGTCCTCGAACCGGTTGTTCGGTGCCGGGATGCCGGGGATCTCGACCTCCATGTCGCGGTCGAGGAAGTACTGCACGATCATCATCGCGTGATTGCGCTCTTCGACGGCCTGGCGGTAGAAGAGCTTTGCCAGCTGGGGCATGTCGTGATTGTCGAAGTAGGTGGCGACCGCGATGTACTGCTGCGAGGCGTAGAACTCGTTGCTGATCTGGTCGTGCAGCAGCTGATGGAACTTCGTGTGTTCGGACATGCGACCCATCGTAGAGCCGAAAAATGGCTCTCACCAGCAAGTTCAGGCTAAGTAAGGCAAGTCTGGCCTGCGTTTGGCGACCCTTTCACGACGGCCCGCCGGCGTCGACGAGAAGCTCGTCGGGGACGGGCTGACCTGCGCGGAGGTAGCCGAAGAACTCCTCGGTCTGCTCGGTGACGGGCAGCGCCAGTCCTTCGTCGGTGAAGGTGCTCTCGCCGGCCGGGGTCGTCGTCGTGATGGGGTCGCGCAGCGCGAACATGAGGGACGCGAGGTTCCAGATGTGATCTCGCTCATCGACGGTGAGCGCGTCGATGGCGCCGCCGACAAATCCGAAGAGTCGGAACGGGTTGAGCAGGACCGACGGACTGGTCGCCCGAGACACGAGTGCGGCAAGGAACTTCCGTTGATTGACCACTCGCGCGAGGTCGGCGCGCGGGAATGCGCGCGTCCGGACCAGCCCGAGAGCCTGCCTGCCGTCGAGGCGGTGACAGCCTTTCGCCAGGCGCAGACCGGCTTTGGGGTCGTTGAGCGGTTGGTCGATACACATGTCGACGCCGCCGACCGAGTCGACGAGGGTGTCGAATCCGCCGAAGCCGATCTCGGCGTAGTGGTCGATGCGGATGCCGGTCAGGTTCTCGACGGTCTGCACGAGCAGCGCCGGACCGCCGATGCTGAACGAGGCGTTGATTTTCAGGCTGCCGTGACCCGGCACCTCCACGTACAGGTCGCGCGGGATGCTCACCACGATCGCCTTGCCGCCGCCGGGTGGGTTGTGGACGAGCATGATCGTGTCGGTGCGGGAGCCGTCGGCGTCACCCGTGGCCAGCGCCCGGCGTTGTTCCTCGGTGAGATCGGATCGCGAGTCGGTGCCGACGATGAGCCAGTTGGTGCCGGGGGTGTCCGACGGGCGTCCGGCGTAGGCCGGCAGGGCGTCGATCCGGTCCAGTCTCGTGTCGTAGTAGAACAGCAGTCCCACACTGCCGAGGACGACGACGAGCAGCAGGATCATCAGGATCTTGCCCACCCGGACCGCGCGGCGCCCCGTGCGCCGGGGCCGGGGAGGACCGGCCGGCCGCGGGGGCGCGGGCGGACGTCCGACGGCCCGGTCGCGGTCGCGACGGTCGCCACGCGGCGGACGAGGTCCACGAGACCGATCGTCGGGGATCGGCTCCGGCTTCTGGGTGGGCGCATACCCGCCGGGAGCGGGCCGCGCCGACGGTGGCGGCCGATCGGCCGGGGACGGGTGCGGGGGCCGGCCGGTGGGACCGGGGCCCGGCGCCCGGCGCGGGTCGGGACCGCGTGCAGGGATCCGCGGCATGGCCTGCGGATGAGCGGACGGACCGACGGCACCGGGAGGCGGGCGGTGGCCTTGTCCGGGTGGTGGCCCCGGGCGCGGAGACGGGCCCGCTGGCCGCCCGGGCGGCATCGGCGGTCCGGGGCGACCTCGCCGGAGGATCGGCGGGTCCTGCTCGTTCATCCCAACCAATGTACGCATGGGCGGTGGCGACGGATGTCGGTCGGTTGGTTGCCGACGTGGCGTCGAACCGCCCACATGAGGTCTCGTTCCGGACCGAACGGGGTACAGGACACGCCATGACCGACAAACACGTCGCCGACGCCACGTCGCAGGACTCCGGGAACGATGACGCCCGGACCGACGGCGGGCACACCCCGCTGCGTCGCGCCATCACCGGCAAACTCCTGTTCCTGTTCATCCTGGGCGACGTCCTCGGTGCGGGCATCTATGCGCTCGTCGGTGAGGTCGCCGGTGAGGTCGGGGGAGCGATCTGGGTGCCGTTGGCGCTCGCCCTCGCGCTGGCGATGCTGACCGCGGCGTCGTATGCGGAGCTCGTCACCAAGTACCCGCGGGCCGGCGGCGCGGCGGTGTTCGCGCGGCACGCGTACCGCCATCCGCTCATCTCGTTCCTGGTGGGGTTCTGCATGCTGGCGGCCGGGGTGACGAGCGCCGCCGGGTTGGCGCTCGCCTTCGCGGGTGACTACCTGCAGGTCTTTCTCGACGTGCCCACCACCGCGGCAGCCCTGGTGTTCCTGCTCGCCGTCGCGGCGCTGAACGCCCGCGGGATCACCGAGTCCCTGCGGGCCAACGTGGTGATGACCGTGGTGGAGGTCTCCGGACTCGTGCTCGTCGTCGTGCTGGCCGGGATCGTGCTGGGTCGCGGTGACGGTGAGCCGCAGCGGGTGCTGGAGTTCACCGACGAGACCACCCCGGCTCTCGCCGTGCTGGGCGCGGCGTTACTCGCCTACTACTCGTTCGTCGGGTTCGAGACCTCCGCGAACATGGCCGAAGAGGTCCGTGACGTGCGGCGGGTCTATCCGAAGGCGCTGTTCGGTGCGCTGATCGCCGCCGGCGTCGTCTACGTCCTCGTCGGTCTCGCCGTGTCGGTCGTCGCGCCACCCGAGCGCCTGGTGGAGTCGTCGGGCCCGCTGCTCGAGGTCGTCTCGATCGCCGATGTCGGGATCCCCGACCAGCTGTTCTCCCTGATCGCGCTCATCGCCGTCGCGAACGGCGCGCTGCTCACGATGATCATGGCGTCGCGCCTGACCTTCGGCATGGCCCGCGACGGGTTGCTGCCCGGTGCGCTGGCGAAGGTGCTGCCCGGTCGTCGGACGCCGTGGACGGCGATCGTCGCCACCACCGCCGTCGCGATGATCCTCTCGGCAACCGGGACCGTCGCGGCACTCGCCGAGACGGTGGTGCTCCTGCTGCTGTTCGTGTTCGTCAGCACCAACGTCGCCGTCCTCGTCCTACGCCGCGACCGCACGGACACCGACCACTTCCGGGCGCCGACGATCCTGCCCGTGCTCGCGGTGATCTCCTGCATCGTCCTGATGACGCAGCAGAGCGCGTCGACCTGGTTGCGTGCGGGCATCCTGATCGTCGTCGGACTCGTGCTCTATCTCCTCGCCCGTGTGACCGGGTCGGGTGGGCGCCGGGTCAACTACGACGACATCGACGACGGCGATCGCTCAGGACGCCTCACCTGACGCGGATGTTGTTCGCGCGGTAGTCGTATCCGTCCTGACTCGCTCGCTCGTACTGGAATCCGACGGTCTGCCCCGGCACCAGGTCCCGGAAACCGGTGCCGACGATCTCGCTGTAGAACGCCCACGCCCCGCCCGGGGTGGCGTCGGAATCGAGTACGCCCCATCCCTCTTCGCCGTTCCACGACCGAACGGTCCCGGTGGTGTTCGGGCCGAGGGCGGTCGGTGTCGGTGACGTCGGTGTATCGGTGAGGGCGGTCTCCTCGATCGTCGTGAGTCCGTCCGGTCCGGCGTCACCGACGCTGTGCCACAGGGCAGTTCGGAACACGCCATTGTGCTTCGGATCCGGCCGGGCCACCTCGGTCGGCCAGACCGAGAGCGCCACATATCGGCATCCGCTTTCCGGTGGCACAGCTATCGCATGGTCGAAGTCGACGACGGTCCCCGGACGCAAGCCGGGCAGGGACAGCTCGTCGAGATTCTGAACGGCCAGAACACGGACGACGAAAGTGGTCACGAGGACGGTGCCGGACAACGCCGGTGACTCGATGACACCCCAGCCCTCGTCGTGGTGCCATTCGCGGATCGTCCCGGTTGTCGACATCGGTCCACCGTAGGCGCCGGACCCGTGGCGCGACAGTGAATTACCGTTGGGGTACATCGCGTCCGGGTGGGCCTGAATGCCGCAACGTCAGGGGTGTTGGCGGAGGCATGGGGAATCCGCATGAGCTCGAGCCCGGGGTCCGGACACGACGTCATACGGCTTCTCAACGCTCCGCGAGCGATCCGATCTCGGGGGCGTCCGGGCCGAAGTGGCGGAAGAGTGCGCGGCGTCGGGAACGGGTGCCGGTCCATTCCAGATAGCGCGGACCGGCCGGTGTCCGTGCAATGACCTGGTACGCAATAGTGTTGCGGACCCACGCGAGACCGAACGCCCACGGCACCGCAGGGCGGAGACCGAGGTCGCGCATGCCGCGCACGCCGAGAAAGCCCTGCAGCATGCTCAGCAGGCGGGCGCGGGTGTAGCGCGCGGCGAGGCGGGGGAACAACCGGTAGTGCAAGCGGCTCTGGGCGTCGACGATCGCTGTCGTGAGGGCCGCGCCGGCGTCGGTCACGTCGTGCTGCGCCAGTAAGACCGCATAACTCAGCTGATGCTGGTCGCGTTCGGAGTCGAAGAGCCAGTCGTCGTCGACGCCGATCAGCCAGCCGACGTACTTCCAGAGGTGCATGAGGGCGCGGGAGTCGTCACGACTCACCGGGACGCCGAGGGCGCGGACCCCCATCATCAGTGCGCCGCTGAAGAGGTTCAGCGTCGCGGCGAGGTCGGACTGGTTGATCGGCAGACCCCACTGGTCGATGTCCCAGCGGCCGTTGTGCTCGTACCGCTCGTTGACCAGGGCGTGCATGAGGCGCACATGGACGGTGAGTCGCCAGCCGTCGCCGTCGCGTGCCATCCCGCCCGGTTCGCCGACCGCGATGGCCCAGGTCTGCGTCTCGCCGAGTCGTCGGATGACCGTGTTCCCGGTGAGGCCGCCGGTCGCGACCAGCAGGTCGGCGGGACCGCCGAAGCGGTAGCCGCCGATCAGGGAGAGCTGGAGCAGGACGTCGTTGGCGTTCTGGCCGAACCGCCGATAGACGGCGGCGCCGCGGTCGCAGAGAGCGGGATCGACCCAGTCCGGTGTCTTCTCGACGAGTGCGAAGAAGTCGCGCAGGGCGTCGGGCGCATCGGAGGGCATGTCACCGGCAAGTGCCTGCTCGAACTGGCGCATCGTGACCCGGCCGTCGGCGTCCCGCGGGAGGCGCATGGCCCGAACCAGCGCCGCGGCGGGTTCGTCCCGTGTGCGCAGCCGACGCCCGAGCTCCGCGAGCTCGTCGTCGCCGGGTTCACGGAGGTGGTTGTAGACCTTGAGCAGTCTGCCGATGCGCCGGCCGCGGGACTCGGCGGCTCGATGGCGTCGCGGGAAAGGGAGGCTCGCCGGCTCGGCGGTCGGGTCGGACGGCGCATCGACGGTCATGAGACGAATCTAGCGAATCATCTCACCCCGTTCAATGGTGGCCGGTAGGGGCGCACGGTCGGAGTGCGCAGTCGACGGGAAAGGCCGCACGGTCGACGATGTCTCGGTTCTCAGCCGACCCAGGACAGATGGTCGCGGAGCAGTCCGTAGCCGACGAAGGCGACCACATCGATGACCGCGTGGGCGATCACGAGGGGCCAGACGCGGCCGGTGACCTGGAAGAAGCGCCCGTAGACCACGCCCATGACCAGATTCCCGAGTCCGCCGCCGAAGCCCTGGTACAGGTGATAGCCGCCGCGGAGGATCGCGCTGGCGGCGAGCGACGCGTTGTCGGACACGCCGAGTTGTCGCAACCGGGTGATGAAGTACGCGACCACCACGATCTCCTCGGCGGCGGCGTTGCCGATCGCGATGAGCACCAGAACCGGCCACTCCCACCAGGTGTCGGCCTGGCTGGGCACCAGGCTCGCGTTGAGGCCCAGGGCCCGGGCCACGGCGACGAGTCCCAGGCCGGGCAGGCCGATGACGGCGGCGAGGACCAGTCCCGAGGGGATGTCGCGGCGCGGGGTCCACCGACCCAGACCGACACGTGACAGTCCGATCCCGCTGCGCCACAACAGGTATATGCCCAAGGCGGCGATGGCGAACAGTCGGAGGCCGCCCATGATCTGCCGGACGGCGTCGATGAGACCGAGGTCGGAGCGGCTGGGATTGAGTGCGACCGTGGTCTCGCCGATACCGCCTGCGAGCTGCGCCTCGAGCAGTGCGAGTGCCGCGGACAGCGCCGAGAACGCGAATGTGAGGACACCGACGATGACCAGTTCGACGATGATGCCGCGTCGTTCGGTCCGGTCGGTGACGACCGGGATGCCGTGGGGCGACGGTGTGAGGTACTCGCGCAAGGCCATGCCGGTCAGCCTAGGACCCCGCGATCCGTGGTGCGGATGCGTGATCCGCGGGCGGCGTTGCTACGGAAGCCGGGTCAGTCGGGCATCGAGTTCAGGAACGGGCAGCCCGCGAGATTCCGCAGCGCGCGGGACAGTTCGAACACGTCGGAGACCGGCCGCGCGAACGGGAGGCGGACGTCGGAGTCGCTGTCGAGTCCCTCGATGCGGAACCGGATGCCGAAGCGATCGAGGCCGAGCGGCCGCACCCGTCCGGTGCGCAGCTCGACGGGAAGCTTGCGGACCAGTTGTCCGACGATGTCGGCGTGGTCGCTGTCGAGATGTTCGAGCCAGCTGCCTTCGTGCTCCCAGAAGGGGTCGGGGTCGGCGTCGGCGAGCTCGGTGGCCGACACCGACGCCGCGCCGTCCGAGGACGCGATGACCGCGGTGTCGACCTGCAGGCGCATCATCGACGCGCCGTGTCCGATGTCGAGGAGACCGTCGTCGGGGTGTTCGCCCGCGATCTCGATGGCCAGGTCGCGTTCCAGGTCGCGCGGGACCTCGTGCAACGTGCCGTTCAGCCAGATCACCGAACGCACGCGTTCACGCAAGTCGATGGGTGCCCAGTCGGTGACCTCGAGCATGGCGGGCACGCCCTCGGCGCCGTCGACGGTCCGCATCGCGTCGCCGTCGGTGGGGACGAGGACGAAGGCCTGGGACTCGAAGAGGTGCACGACGTCGATCGGGGTGGCGTCCGCGCCCTCGACGGCCAGGATGGCGGAACCGCCGCGACGACAAGCCGTCTGGATCATCTCGGCATCCGTGGGGCGGTCGGTCGTCGTTCTCGTCATGACAGTCTCTCCGGTCGGCGTCGCGGGGCGCGGGTCGTATGAAAGGTAACCCTAACCTAAATACCCGGAGCGCACGCGTCAATGGTTTCGACACCCCTGCGTAGAGCCTGGGACACATGCGCGAAAGGGTCTCGGCAGGCCTGTTCCACTAGGCTCGTGTGGTGCCTGTGATCGCCTACTTCGGCCCGCCCGGAACCTTCACCGAGATGGCGCTCGACGCGGTCCTCGCCGAACAACAGTCCGCGGACGGCCTCGATCTGTCGGGCGGGGTCGACCGGGTCGCCGCGTCGAGTCCGGCCGCCACCATCGCCATGATCCGCTCCGGAGATGCCGACTACGGCTGTGTGCCGATCGAGAGTTCGCTGGAGGGTTCGGTGCCGGCGACGATGGACGCATTGGTGCCGCCCGCGGCAGACGCCGTCAACGGTCGGGTGCAGGCCTTCGCCGAGACGGTGCTCGACATCTCGTTCGCCATAGCCGCAGCCGCGCCGATGGTCGCGGCCGATGTCCGCACGATCGCCGCCTACCCGGTTGCCTCCGCGCAGGTGCGTCAGTCGATCGGTGAGCTTTTCCCCAACGCCGAGTTCGTGATCTCGAGCTCCAATGCCGCTGCCGCGCAAGATGTCGCGGCCGGGAAGGCGGACGCCGCGGTCACCACGGGGCTCGCGGCTCGCCTGTCCGGACTCGTCGTGCTCGCCGACGGTGTCGCCGACGCGCGGGAGGCGACCACGCGGTTCCTCCTGCTCGGCCGGCCCGGGGTGCCGTTGCCCCGCACCGGCGCCGACCGCACCTCGGTCATCCTCGAGCTGTCGAACGAACCGGGGAGCCTGATGGCGGCGATGAACGAATTCGCTTCGCGCGGAATCGACCTCACTCGTATCGAGTCGCGCCCGCAGCGTGACGAGGCCCAGGGCCGCAGCATCGCCGGCCGGTACCGGTTCTTCCTGGACGCGGTCGGACACATCGACGATGCGGCCGTCGCCGAAGCCCTTGCCGCCCTTCACCGCCGGTGCGAGCGGGTGGTGTTCCTCGGCTCGTGGCCCGCGGTGCGCACCACCGGCTCCGCGCCGCCGGACCACACCGAGTCGCTTGCATGGGTCGACTCGATGCGTCGGGGAGGGAAGTGATGGCGCGGCTGCATCTGGTCCGTCACGGTGAGACCACCTCGAACGTCATGCGCCGCCTCGACACCGCTCTGCCCGGTGCCGCACTCACCGATTTCGGTGCGCGACAGGGTGTTCGGTTCGGTCTCGAGAACGTGCCGGAACAGCACGCGGTGCTGCTCAGTTCACGCGCGCTCCGCGCCCGGCAGACCGCCGAGCTGATCGGGTCGGTGTGGGATGTGGAGACCGCGGCGATCGACGGCGTGCACGAGGTCCAGGCCGGCGAGCTCGAGGACCGCTCCGACCGCGAATCGCATGAGGTCTTCCAAGACATCATGCACCGCTGGCACGCCGGCGACCTCGACGCACGCATCCCCGGCGGCGAATCCCTCGCGATGGTCTACGACCGCTACCTGCCGACGGTCGAGGACCTCGCCGACATGTACCTCACCGGACCGGACCAGCGCGATGTGTTCCTGGTGAGTCACGGTGCGGCCATCCGCCTGATCGCCGCCCGGCTCGCCGGGATCGACTCCCGGTTCGCCGCGGCGACCCACCTCGGCAACACCGGTTCCATCGAACTCGAGTACTCCGACGGCATCTGGGTGTGCACGCGATGGGGCGCCACGACGGCCCCGTTCGAGATCGCCGACGAGCCGCTCGTCGACGAACCGATGGGCTGACGGCGTCCCTCCGTTCCCTGAGGAGCGAGCTTGCGAGCGTCACCCCGTTCCCTGAGGAGCGAGCTTGCGAGCGTCACGAAGGGTTACTTGATGATGGCGTCGACCGTCTTCTTCAGCGCCGAGGGTTGCGACGGGCGTCGGGGAGCCTTCTCCCGGCGACGCAGCATCTCCTCACCGATCTCCCGGAGTTCCTTGCGGCTCAGCGCCTCTCGGACCTTCGGGAACCACTCGTCCTCTTCCTCCCCGATGTGGTGCTCCACGTTCTCGATCAGGACGGTGGTCTTGGCGTCGAACCGCTCGTTGTCCGGTGAGAGAGCGGCCAACTCGACGACGAGTACGTCGGCGACGTGGTGCTCCTCGTAGGACTCGAGGATGTCGTCCTCGAGATCGGGGACCCGCTTGCGGATCTCGGGGTACATCACCTCGTTCTCGATGTAGGTGTGCACGGTGAGGGCCTCGATGATCTTGTCGACGATCTTGCCCTTGGTCTTCACGGCGTTGTCGCCCTGCGACCTGAAGTCGCGGAACAGTTTGCGGATCTCCTTGTGGTCGTCCCGGAGGATGACGATGGCGTCTGAGGACATGGACGTACTCCTGAGATAGAGGGCTGCTCGATCTGCTACCCCTCGTACCGCGTTCCGCCGCAGGTCAAACATCGAGTCGGCGGAATCGGGGCGCCGGCCACACCACTAGCCCCAACCGTTGGCGTGCAGCCACTCGTCGTCGATGCCGAAGTGGTGTGCGATCTCATGGACGACGGTGACCGCCACCTCGTGGACGACCTCCTCCCGCGAGTGGCACATCGCGAGGATGGGGTCGCGGTAGATGGTGATGGTGTCGGGCAGGAATCCGCCATAGTCGGTGGTCCGCATCGTCAGTGCCACACCGTGATACAGCCCGAGGATGCCGGGTTCTTCCGGGTTGTGCGGTTCGACGAGGATCACGACGTTGTTCATGGCGTCGGTCAGTTCGCCGGGGATGGTGTCCAGCGCGTCGGAGACCAGCCCGTCGAACTCGTCGTCGGACATGTACACGGCCATCGGGTCAGCCCGCCGGGGCCGGTGCTTCGGCGGGGTTGGGCGCGATGCCCGGCGGGAGCGGCACCGGCGTCGGCAGGGCCCGGCCCGGGGGCGCCTCCGGGGGTGCGACCGGCGCGCGCCCGTTGATCAGCAGAGCGCCGCCCTTGGCGTCGCCCACCAGGGTCGCGAAGCCGCCGCGCTTGTCGGGTAGCCCGAGGTAGCACACCACCTTGCGGCTGCCGGCGAGCCAACTCGGCTCGCTGAGCACCGACCACTGGACGTTGAGCGTGGTCGCGTCGAGCTGCTTGCGCCCGCCCACGAACCGTTCGGCTTGGACCGGGCAGATCGAGCCGAGGTAGCTGTTCTGGGCGCCGGTCGGCGGCCACGGCTTGTTCGACATCCGGTCGCCGAAGCGGACCGACAGATCGACGATCCCGGTCGTCTGGAAGGCATGCGGCTCAGCACAACTCACCGCGAAACCGGTCGGGGCGCGCGTTTCGGGATCGATGCCGACGCAGGTGCCCTCGGGCCAGACGTACGACTGGTTCTGGTCGGCGACCCGGCCGGAGAACTGGACCGGGGCTCCGTCGGCGCCGTTCTCCTGGACCCCGCACCGCAGCTGACGCGCGCCCTTGTCCCACTGCACCTGGGAGGGGTACATCATCCCGACGGCGAAGCGTCCCTGCGGGTCGAGGCGCCCGGCGAGATACTGGTCCACCATCACCGGGCACTGTTCGTCGCGGATCGTCGCGAACCGCTCGGCGCCGGGCCAGAGAGCGTCTTCGCCGAACTCCGCGCCGGGGATCAATGCGGTGTCGATGGCTCCCGCGACCTCGAAGCGGTGTTTCTGCTCGCACGGCACATCGACCGGCTGGCCGGGGTTGCCGGCCGGCCAGTCCAGACAGTCGCCCGCGACCGACTTGGTGAAGGCGTTCTCGACCAACCGCTCACCCTCGCCGATGTTGCTGCCGCCGACGCTGCCGCTGTCGTCGAAGACCCCCGCAGCGAAGGCGATCCCGCCGGCCACGAGTGCGCCGACGACGATCGCGCCCAGGACCACGAAGACCGGGTTGCGGGCGAAAGCGCCTGGTCGGCGGGGTCCGCCGGCCGGTGCGTCGGCGTCGGCGGGGTGGCTGCGGTCAGGGTCGGGCGCGTTCATCGGGATCCATCATGCCTAACGGATCGGACGGGGCACACCCTCGTGCGCCGATGGCCGGACCGAGCCGATGCACCGCATGACCGCGCCGGTCGGGTTCGGAGACCGGTTCCTCACTCCCCGTCGGGTGACAGGTGCCGGGCGGTGAGTCCGGTGAGCTCGCTGCGAAAGCCCTCGTAAGCCTCGCGGAGCCGATCCCCGGGCCAGGCGTCGGGGAGGAGTTCCGCGGGCAGGAGCGGGTCGCGGAGGATGTGCCGCACGATGGCGGCGGCGACCTCGAATCGATCGGCGACCGTCGCCGCGGCGGCGAGTGCGTC
The DNA here is from genome assembly GCF_018132775.1 of Gordonia sp. SCSIO 19800. Taxonomy (NCBI): domain Bacteria; kingdom Bacillati; phylum Actinomycetota; class Actinomycetes; order Mycobacteriales; family Gordoniaceae; genus Gordonia; species Gordonia sp. SCSIO 19800. The sequence goes on from NZ_JAGRQM010000007.1 coordinate 160,978, forward strand.
GAGCAATTCGTCCGCGGTCGCGGCCCAGGTCGACGGCGTGAACAGTCGTGCGGCCAGCTCGGTCGACGCCTCCTCGGGAGCCGCCCGGAAGAGGCTCAGACGGCGGCGCAGTTCGGGTGGGAGCTCGATGTCGAGGTTGGCCGGGCGGGCCCAGACACCCTCCCGGATCTCGCCGAGCCGGACCTTCCGCAGCGTGTCGCGCAGCAGGGCTCGTTCGGTCGAGCTCTCCGAACCGATCGTCACGATCGCGAGATCCCAGCTGCCGTCCCAGTCCCGTCGTGCGGGATGCAGGGCCCGGTCCTGGCGCAGCTGTCGTTCGACCAGGCGGGGCGAGAGTCGGCATCTGCCGTCGATGCGTTCCAGGTCTCCCGCCGCGACCAGTCGCGTCAGCGCCACCCGGACGGTCGATTCGCGGAGCCCGAGCTCGGTGGCCGTGGCCAGGAGCCCGTTGATCGACGCATCGGGGGAGTCGAGGCCGAGGAGGGCACTGAGGATGACCGATCGCGCCGTGAGCTTGGGAATGTCCACGCGTCCGGGCACGGCGACGATGCTATCGGGCGGGATCGGCTCGGCGGCGACGACGGGTATTACAAGACTCTGGCGCACAGCAGAATCATGTAATACCGTGGATCACGACCTCCACCAGGAAGCGGGTTCCGCCATGTCCACCCACGTCGTCACCAATCAGGTCCCCGAACTCGTCGGCTTCGACGCCGCGGACATTCCGGCCATCTCCGAGGCGGTTCATCGCGCGGGCGCCGACCACATGCTCGAGGACCTGCATCGGATCGGCCGTCTCGCCGGTGGTGCCGAAGCGCTCGGATGGGGCGACCTCGCCGAGTCCCGCCCGCCGGAACTGCGGACCCACGACCGCTACGGCAACCGGGTGGACGAGGTCACCTACGACCCCGCCTATCACCACCTCATGCGGACGGGTATCGGTTTCGGTCTCGGTGGTACCGCATGGTCGGATCCGAGTCAGACGGCGCACTTCGAGCGTGCGGTGAAGTCGAGCGTGTGGGGTTCGGTGGACGCCGGGCACGGCTGCCCGTTGTCGATGACCTACGGGGTGGTGCCGGCGCTGCGGGCCAACCCCGAACTCGCCGGGCTGTACGAGCCGCTGCTCGTCTCGACGACCTACGATCCCGGTCTCCGGGCGCCGCTGTCGAAAGCGGGGCTGACCGCCGGGATGTCGATGACCGAGAAACAGGGCGGCTCCGACGTTCGCGCGAACACCACCACGGCCGTCGTCCAACCGGACGGTACGTACCGCATCACCGGCCACAAATGGTTCACCTCCGCACCCATGTGCGATGTGTTCCTGGTGCTGGCGCAGGCGCCGGGAGGTCTGTCGTGCTTCTTCGTGCCGCGGGTGCTGCCCGACGGATCCCGCAACACCTTTATGCTGCAGCGGCTGAAGGCCAAGCTGGGCAACCACTCCAACGCGAGCAGCGAAGTCGAGTACGACGACACGGTCGGGTGGCTCGTCGGTGACGAGGGCCGCGGGGTGGCGACGATCATCGAGATGGTGAACATGACCCGCCTGGACTGCACCCTCGGCTCGGCGACCGGCATGCGGGTCGGCGTCGCCCAGGCCGCCCATCACGCCACCCACCGCCGGGCCTTCGGCGCCGCGCTCGTCGACCAACCGCTGATGCGCAACGTGCTGGCCGATCTCGCGGTCGAGTCGGAAGGAGCCACGATGACGGCACTGTGGCTCGCGGAACTGACCGACAAGGCGACCGCAGGCGACACTCGGGCGGATGCGCTGCGGCGGATCTCGCTGGCGGTCAGCAAGTACTACGTGTGCAAACGCGCCCCGATCCATGCCGCCGAATCGCTGGAGTGCCTGGGCGGCAACGGATATGTGGAGGAGTCACGGATGCCGCGGCTCTTCCGGGAGTCACCGCTCATGTCGATCTGGGAGGGGTCGGGGAATGTGGCCGCGCTCGATGTGTTGCGGGCGATGGCCAAACAGCCCGACACGGTGACCGTGTTCCTCGACGAGATCGACAGTGCGGCAGGGGCGGACCGGCACCTCGACGCCGCGGCCGACGAACTCCGACGCGAGCTGGGCGACCTCGACGCGATGCAATACCGGGCCCGGCGGGTCGTCGGCCGCATGGCCCAGCTCCTCCAGGCCTCCCTGCTGGTGCGGTACGGCCATCCGGCGGTCGCCGACGCGTTCGCCGCGAGTCGGCTCGGCAACGACCGGGGGGACGTGTTCGGCACCCTGCCGTCGGGGATCGACACGGCGTCGATCATCGAACGGGTGACGCCGAAGACCTTGCAGGACAACGTCCGTCATTGAGTCGTCCGGCTCGCGGCCGGCCGCGTGGCGCGACGACCTGCGCGACGGTGCGGACTCGTTGTTCGCCGGCCGCGCCGGACGCGAGCCGGATGCCGACTACCGCACGCTCACCTACGAGGTCACCGGCCGGATCGCCCGTATCACCTTCAACCGACCCGATCAGGGCAACACGATCACCGTCGACACCCCGTAGAACTGTCGCACGCGGTGGAGCGCGCCGACCTCGACCCCGGTGTCCACGTGATCGTCGTATCCGGGCGGGGCAAGGGTTTCTGCGGCGGATACGACCTGTCGATCTTCGCCGAGAACGGCGGCGACCCGTCGCAGGACGTCGATCCCCATACCGTCAACCCACGGACCGGCACCGTGCTCGATCCCGTTGTGCAGGCACGCAATCACGACCCGGTCCGCACCTGGGATCGATCCCATGATCGACTACGCGATGATGAGCAGGTTCAACCGCGGTTTCGCCAGCCTGCTCCACGCGAACAAGCCGACGGTCGCCAAGCTGCACGGGTTCGCCGTCGCCGGCGGCACGGACATCGCCCTCTACGCCGACCAGATCATCTGCGCCGACGACACCAAGATCGGCTATCCGCCGACCCGGGTGTGGGGCATCCCCGCCGCGGGGATGTGGGCTCATCGGCTCGGCGATCAGCGCGCCAAACGTCTGCTGTTCACCGGCGATTGCCTGTCGGGCGCACAGGCGCACGAGTGGGGGCTGGCCGTCGAGGCGCCCCCGGCGGACGAGCTCGACGACCGGACGGAGGCATTGCTCAAGCGGATCGCCCGCATGCCGATCAATCAACTGGTGATGGCCAAACTGGCGCTCAACAGTGCGCTCCTGGCCCAGGGCGTCGCGAATTCGGGCATGATCAGCACTGTCTTCGACGGCATCTCCCGCCACACCCGCGAGGGCTACGCCTTCCAGCAGCGGGCCGCGACCGTCGGGTTCCGGGACGCCGTCCGCGAACGCGATGAGATCAACGGCGACTGGAAGCGTGCCCAATTCCGTTCGCCGACAGAGTGATCGACGCCGCACTGACGTGAGCGAAGTGCGCCCCGCTCTGCTCCCTGAGCTGAGGAGCGTCCGGAGCTTGCGGAGGGCGCGGCCCCCACCGCCCCCTGAGTCTGAGGAGCGTCCGGGGCTTGTGGAGGGCGCGTCACGAAGGGTCCGGCGTCCGAGGCGGTGCCCCCCGGTGCACCCCTCCGGCGTCTGTGACTGGTGGGGTTTCTGTTCACCACAGTCCACCACGGTTCACCGCTGGGGTGCGAGTGACAGCGACTGTAGTGCAACAGGATTCGATGACTATGAGGCCTGTGGAGAATTCTCGTCGTCGAACGTGATTGCGAGTAGCTTGGTGTTATGCCCTCGATCACCGAACTCCGCGACACCCTCATCTCACTGCCGTCACCACCCGACGACGGCAGTGGCTGTGCTCTGCACGAGCGGCTCGACGAGCTGCGGATGTTGCGCAACGTGCTCGATCATCAGATCGCCGTGCACGTAGCGCTTTTTGACGCATTAGGTGCCGCTGGGCGGGCGGGGTCGACCGCACGGAACGCGTTGATCGAGATGGGCATGCCGCCCGCGGCCGCGTACCGCTATGTGCGGATCGCCGGTGGGTTGGAGTCGGTGCCGAAGGTCGGAGACTGTGCCGCCGAGGGTTATCTGTCTGCCGAGTGTGTCGACGCGGTGATCCGCGGGCTAGCGCTCATCGACAAGCGTTCTGCCACAGCGCTGTCCGACGGCGATCGCAGCGGATATGAGAGCGAGTTGCTTGCGCAGGCGTTCTCCGGAGCCACCCCGGCCCAGATCGACGACCACGCCCGTGGGATCGCCATCCGGGTCGCCCCCACCGACCCCAGCATTGTGGCGGCGGCCGATGACGCATCGCTGAACGCCGTGCATACCAGGATCACCGAGGAGGGGCGGGTCGCGATCGCCGGAGATGTGACCGCGGTGGTCGGGGAGAAGTTCGTGTCCATGATCGACGAACGGTCCTGTCCGCGTCCCGAACCCGACGGCGCTGCCGATCGTCGAGGTGCGGCCGAGCGACGCGCCGATGCGCTGGAGTTGCTGTTGGATCAAGCCGCGATCGGCGCGGCGATGACCACCGCCGGCGCACCCCGCACCCAACTGATGGTGACCATCCCCGCCGACGGCGCTGATCCGGCACGGCTGCCGTGGATGGGGGCGGTCTCGGAGTCGACGACAAGACGGCTGTCGTGTGATGGTGGGGTGGCCGAGATCGTCCTCGACGACGAGGGCGTGCCGCTACAAATGGGCACCACGAAACGCCTGTTCCCGCATCACCTGCGGCAGGCGATCGTCGTGCGCGATCGGTGTTGTGTGAAATGCGGGGCGCCAGCAGCGCATACGCAAGTTCACCATCTGGTCCATTGGGTCGATGGTGGTCCCACAGATCTGGACAACGGGTGCCTGTTGTGCCAACGCTGTCACACCCAGGTTCATCATCACGGCTGGCAGGTGGTGATGGGTCCCGACCGGCACCCGTGGTTGATCCCACCCGCCGATATCGACCCACGGCGCCTACCCCGACCCGCCTACAACCGGCGCACCATGCGACTCGACGACGCTCTCGTATAGCTGCCGGCCCCGCGCAGACCAGACCCTCCGGCGTCGACCCCGGCGCCACAAGACCTTTGACAACTCCACAGTGTGAAACGGAATCACCAGGGATCTCGTAGCGAAGGCACGACCCGATCCGTGCGCTTGCGCTACGAGACCCCCGGTGAGATCAGGGTGCGTCGGGCACGAGGTCCGCGTCGCCGGGGGCGGAGAGGGTGAGTACCGCCTCCGTGATTCGCGGGTCGCGCTCCAGCTCGTTCTCGAGTTGCCGGAGAGCGGTGGCCACCGAGGACTCGGCGTCGTCACCCGTGAAATCGACGGCGGCGACGAGGAACAGCTGAACGGGCCCGGTGTACTCGACGTGCAGGTAGGTGACGCGCTCGATGTTGTTGTGCGCGAGCAGGTCCCGGAGGACGCGCTGCTGGACGGCGTCGTCGACGGCCTGTCCGAGCAGGAATCGCCTGTTCTGGTTGATCAGGACGATGGCGACGACTCCGAGGAGTACGCCCACCAGGATCGACCCGATCGCGTCGTAGGTGGCCGACCCGGTGACCTGGTGCAGGAGCACTCCGACGAAGGCGATGGCCAGGCCGATGAGCGCGGCCGCGTCCTCGGCGAAGACGGCACGGAGAGTCGGGTCGGAGGTGCGGAAGACCTGTCGCAGCAGACCGATCCGACGCTTGACCGCGCCGCGCTTCGCCTGTTGATACGACCGCACGAACGAAATGCCCTCGAGTACTGCGGCGATCGCCAGGACCGCATAGGCGATGCCGTAATCCGTCGCCGGCTCCGGTGACAGCAGTTCGGTGATGCCGTGCTGCACCGACACCGCGGCTCCGACCGCGAACAATCCGAAGGCCGCGAACATCGACCAGATGTACGCCTCGCGTCCGTAGCCCTGTGGATGACGGGCATCCCGGGGCCGATGGGCACGTCGCTCCGCGATCAGCAGCAGGATCTCGTTCCCGGTGTCGGCCCACGAGTGGGCCGCTTCGGCGACGAGCGACGCGGAGCCGGTGATCATCGCGGCGCCGGTCTTGGCGACGGCGATCAAGAGGTTCGACACGAACGCGATGACGACCGTCAGGAAACTCTCGCCGGGTCCGCCGGATTCGTGCTGCGCGTCGGGAGGAGTCACTGCGCCGAGTCTCCCACACGATGCGGTGCCCGCGGCCTCACCCAGATCGAGGGAGTGTCGGCCGCGCCTACACTCGCGGGAGTGGCAGCCCATTCCGACGATCCACTCGAGGCCGGGCCCGGCATCGACGCCCCGGGCCCCGAGGTCGTCGAACTGGCCACCCGACTCTTCGACATGGCGCGTTCCGGTGCCACCGACACGCTCGCCGGTTACCTCGACGCCGGCGTCCCGGCCGATCTGCGTAACCAGTCCGGTGATTCGCTCCTGATGCTCGCGGCCTACCACGGCCACGCGTCAACGGTGTCGGCCCTCCTCGACCGCGGCGCCGACGCCGACCTCGCCAACGACAAGGGGCAGACGCCGTTGGCGGGCGCGGTGTTCAAGGGTTTCGACGACGTGGTGCGGGCGCTCGTCGACGCCGGGGCGGACCCGCACGTGGGGACTCCGGCCGCCGATGCCGCGGCAGCGATGTTCGGGCGTGAGGACCTACGGCGTCTGTGGAGCTGAGACCTCCCCGGGGACTGCGACGGCGTGATCGGGTTCGCATCGTGCTCTCAAGTAGGGTTTGAAGTCGTGATCGACCTGAAGACTGTTCGCGACAACCCCGACCTCGTCCGCACCTCACAGCGCTCCCGCGGTGAGGACCCGGGCCTGGTGGACGCGCTGCTCGCCGCCGACGCCGAGCGCCGGGCGGCCATCGTCGAGGCGGACGCGTTGCGCTCCGAGCAGAAAGCTCTCGGCAAGCAGGTCGGTAAGGCACAGGGCGACGACAAGCAAGCGCTGCTGGCCAAGGGCAAGGAGCTCGCCGAGCAGGTCAAGGCCGCGGTGGCGCGCCAGTCCGAGGCCGATGCGGCCGCGGCGAAGGCCCATCGGGCCATCTCCAACATCGTCGCCGATGGGGCGCCCGCCGGCGGTGAGGACGACTACGTGGTCCTCGAGCACGTCGGCGAGCCCCGCGCCATCGAGAACCCGAAGGATCACCTCGAACTCGGTGAGTCGCTCGGACTGCTCGACATGGAGCGCGGCGCCAAGGTGTCGGGCTCGAGGTTCTACTTCCTCACCGGCCAGGGTGCGCAGCTCCAGCTCGCACTGCTGAACATGGCCGCGGCGAAGGCCACCGCGAACGGGTTCACCTTGATGATCCCGCCGGTGCTGGTCCGGCCGGAGGTCATGGAGGGAACCGGGTTCCTCGGCGCCCATGCCGACGAGGTCTACCACCTCGACAAGGACGACGACCTGTACCTGGTCGGCACGTCGGAGGTGCCGCTAGCGGGGTACCACATGGACGAGATCCTCGACCTGTCCGACGGTCCGAAGCGGTACGCCGGCTGGTCGACCTGTTTCCGACGCGAGGCCGGCAGCTACGGCAAGGACACCCGCGGCATCATCCGCGTCCACCAGTTCGACAAGGTCGAGGGCTTCGTCTACTGCCGGCCCGAGGACGCCGAGGCCGAGCACCAGCGCCTGCTGGGCTGGGAGAAGGACATGCTCGCCGCCATCGACGTGCCGTACCGCGTGATCGATGTCGCCGGCGGCGACCTCGGCTCGTCTGCCTCGCGGAAGTACGACTGCGAGGCCTGGGTGCCGACGCAGGGCACCTATCGCGAGCTGACCTCGACGTCGAACTGCACCACGTTCCAGGCACGACGCCTCTCGATCCGCTACCGCGACGAGAACGGCAAACCGCAGACTGCCGCGACGCTCAACGGAACGCTGGCGACCACCCGCTGGCTGGTCGCGATCCTCGAGAACCACCAGCAACCCGACGGTTCGGTCCGGCTGCCCGCCGAGCTCGCCAAGTTCGTGGGCACCGACGTGCTCACGCCGCGTTGAGCTGAGCTCCTGTCATGACCGCCGGCATCGTGATCGCGGTGATCGGTTCGCTGGCGTTCGCCGCGGCAGCGGTGCTGCAGGCGCTGGGCGCCGAGCAGGTTGCGCAGCGAGCGGCGATCCGTGAGGAGCGCCGTCGGTCGGCCGCCGCGCATCCGTCGTTGCGCTCCACGGCGGCCACCATGCTCACGGTGCCGTTCCTCGTCGGATTCGTCTTCGACATCATCGGTTTCGTCGCGACCATCGCGTCGGCACGGCTGATCCCGCTCTTCTTGTCGCAGACGATCATCTCCGCGCGGCTCGTGGCCACCGCGTTGCTGGCGATGGTGGTCCTGAAAGTTAGTCTGACGCTGCGGGATTGGATCTCCGGGGCGGTGATCGTGCTGTCGTTGGTGCTGCTCGCGCTCTCGGCGGGCCGCGAAGGTGTGGAGCACGATGCGTGGATGCACTGGGCGGTACTCGTTGCCGGACCGGCGCTGATCGCGCTGGGCGTGATCGTGATGCGCCGCTTGCGTAAGCACATCGCGGCGGTGACCGGGCTCATCGCCGGGGCCGTCTTCGGTGTGATGGCGGTGGCCTCTCGCATCCTGGACGGTCTCGACCCACTCGATCTGTCGGTGTTGTTCACCGACCCCGCGCTGTATGCGTTGCTGCTCAGCGGGATCGGCGGTTTCTACCTGTTCACGGTGGCGCTGCAGACCGGCTCGGTCAACGGTGCGGCCGCCGCCTTGGTCGTCGGGCAGACGGTCCTGCCCGGGGCGGTCGGCATCGCGTTCCTCGGCGACGTCACACGTGCCGGATGGGGTCCGGTCGCGATCGTGGCCTTCCTCGGCGCAGTTCTCGGCGGCGTCGTACTGGCGTCGTCGGGTGCCGTCACCGCGGTCGAGACGGCCGACGCGACGAATGCGCCTCGCGGGTACGGCCATCCGCCGCGCGAGGTCGAACGGCGATAGGCCGCAAGGCCCACCGTTCGCGTTGCGATTCGAGCCGCCTTCCGGGACGAATCGCATTGAGATTCTATTGGATTCCTCACACGATCGCGGCCAGCAGCCGATCCAGCGCGCGGTGGGCGCGTTCGCGTGCGGTGTCGTCGTCGGGATGCCGGGCGAGCCAGAGGGCGGCTTCGTTCATCGCACCCGACAACAGCATCGTCATCACGTCGACCAACTCGCCGTCGACGCCGACCGCCACGAGGGCCTCGCGCAGATGGGTCGCCGACCCGGCCTCGTCGAGTCGGCGCCACTCGTCCCAGCCGACCACCGCAGGTCCGTCGATCAGCAGGATGCGCACGGCCGCTCCGCTGGTGATCGCGTCCACGAACGCGTGCGACCCGGCACTCAACTGACCGGCCGGGTCGGTGCCGGAGGCTTCGGCCGCCGCGACGACCGCATCGGCGACCTGCTGATGGCAGGCCGCGGCGACCGCCGCGAACAGCGCGCCTTTGTTGCGGAAGTGGTGATAGACGGCGCCGCGGGTGACGCCCGCGGCTTCGGCGACGTCGTCGAGGGACACCTCGGAGAATCCACGATCAGCGAACTGGCGGGTGGCGGCGGCTAGGACGGCACGGGCCGTCTCGGCTGCGGCCGCGGCGGAGGCTCTCGGCACGGAAGGTTCCTTTACGTACGCTGCGTATGTATAGTCGGCTATACAAACACATCGTACGTAAAGGAGCTCCGACATGAACGTCACCAGCGTCTACCCGGTCCTCATGTCCACCGACGTGGCCGCGGCCGCAGACTTCTACCAGCGGGTTCTCGGCTTCGAGGTCACCTTCTCTGCGGACTGGTACGTCAGCATGCGCACGGGCGTGTTCGAGCTGGCGCTCGTGGACGCGACTCATCCGACGATCCCCGAGGGCCACCGCCGACCGGCCGCCGGACTGCTGGTCAACATCGAGGTCGACGACGTCGACGTGCTCTACCGGCGTCTCACGGACGAACACGGACTCCGTCCGGTGCTCGAGTTGCGCGACGAGGACTTCGGTCAGCGGCATTTCATCGTCGAAGGTCCCGACGGCGTACTCCTCGACTGCGTCCAGCCGATCCCCGCGATCGGCGAGTTCGCCGACGCCTACGTCGCCGACGCGTCGACGAACTGATCGCGATCGTCATCGTCCCGCACGACCGCTCGACGGTGGTTACTGTTCGACCATGCTGATCGGGATCCTCGCGGCGGTGTTCGCGGCGCTGGCGTACGGCACCGCGTCGGTGTTGCAGGCGCGTGGCGCGCAGAGTGTCGAGGACACCGGCGCGCCGGGTGAGGCGCCGTCGCTGCGGTCGACGATCACCGCGATGCTGACGGTGTCGTTCCTCGCGGGCACGGCGCTCGACGGCATCGGATTCCTCGGCAACATGGTCGCCGCCCGCATGATCCCGCTGTTCCTGGCACAACCGATCGTCAGTGCGAACCTCGTCGTGACCGTCGTGCTCGCCACGCTGTTCCTGCACGCGCGGTTGTCGGTCCGCGACTGGACGGCGATCGCGGTCGTCGTCGTATCGCTGGTCCTGCTGGGCTTCTCGGCCGGCGACGAGGGTCACGAGCACGAATGGTGGCTGCACTGGGCGGTGCTCGTCGTGGGAGCAGCGATCCTGGGACTCGGCGCCGCGATCCTGCCACGGATGCAGAGTCGTGTCGCGGTACTGGCGGGCCTCTCCGCCGGCGTGCTGTTCGGGGTCCTCGCGGTCGCGGTGCGCATCCTCGACGGCCTCGACCCGTTCGATCTCGGTGAACTGCTCACCGACCCGGCGCTCTACGCGATCATCCTGTGTGGCCCGGGTGGCTTCTACATGTTCACCGTTGCCCTCCAGAAGGGGTCGGTCAGCGCGGCGTCGGCCGCTCTGGTCGTCGGCGAGACGGTCGTCCCCGGTGTCATCGGCATCCTGGTGCTCGGCGACACCACGCGTGCCGGTTGGGGCGCCGTCGCCGTGATCGCCTTCGTCGCTGCCGTGGCCGGCGCAGTGGTGGTGGCGATGTCGCCGGTGGTCGAGGCGGTCGAGCGGGCCGGCGAGAACCCGGTGCCGGACGCCACCCCTGGCTGACGCCCCGGGTGTGACCTTCGGTGTGACATCCGGGCGCGGTCTCGTGCCGAGTCGGAACCGAACGACACAGCAGACGCCGCATATCGGGCAGGATGACGATCCATGCGGCTTCTCTCCCGCGGCCTCGGAACGCTGACCGCGATCCTCGGGCTGACGACGACCCTGTCCCTCCTCGCGCCCACGGTGTCGGCGGCGCCCGTTCCGGTACCAGCGGCAGCGCCGGCGCAGTTGCCGTCGCAGGACCCGTTCTACGATCCGCCCGCAGGCTACGAATCGCGGTCACCAGGCGCAGCGCTGCGGACGCGTCAGATCGAGTTGGGTTGGCGCGGAACCAGTATCCCGATCTCGGCCACCCAGATCCTCTACCGGACGACGAACCAGTTCGGCAGGCCGACGGCGACGGTCACCACGGTCATCTCGCCGCCGGGCGCTGCCGCCGGGACGCCGCGCCGCGTCGTCTCCTACCACTCGTTCTACGACGCCCTCGGCTCGCAGTGCGACCCGTCGTACACGCTGCGCGGCGGTAATGCCGCGGAGGCGCCGATCGACATCACGCTCATCTCCGGGCTCCTCGCCGCCGGTTACACCGTCGCCGCCCCCGACTACGAGGGCCGCGGGCTGCGCTGGACGATGGCGCGCGAATCGGGGTACGCCGCGCTGGACGGCGTGCGGGCCGCACTCGGTCACCTGCGGGCGCCGGCCCGGACGCCGGTCGGACTGTTCGGCTACTCCGGCGGATCGATCCCCACCGGCTTCGGTGCGGAGCTGGCGCCGCGCTACGCGCCGGAGCTGAACATCGTCGGGGCCGCCGCGGGTGGTGTGCTGGTGAACCCGGCGAACAATCTGGGGTACGTCAACGGCAGTCAGAACTGGGCCGGCGTGATCCCGGCGCTGATGGCGGTGTACGCCGAGACCTATGGCATCGACATGCAGTCCTACCTGTCCCCGAAGGGCAAGCGGGTCCTCGGACAGGTCGCGGGGGAGTGCATCGAGGCGTTCGCCGACAAGTACCCGGGTCTGACCGATCACCAGCTCCTCGTGTCGACGGTCGGCGGCCTGCTGGACGTTCCCGGTGTCCGACAGGCGATCTCGCAGAATGTGATGGGGACGCTCGGCACTCCGCGCAGCCCCATGATGCTCGGGGTCGGCAATGTCGACGGCACCGGCGACGGTGTGATGATCGCCGCCGATGTCGCGCGCCTCGCCGGCTCGTTCTGCAATCGCGGGGTGCCGACGACGTTCACCGAGTACCGCGGCTCGAACCACACCCGGGCGTTCATCCCGTGGAGCGCCGAAGCGCTCGGCTTCCTCAACAGTCGCTTCTCCGGGCAGCCGGCCGGCGGGTGCGGCCGGTGACTACCGCCGTGGCCGCACGACCTCTTCGATACACGGGAAACCCGTGAGCAGGTGGACGACCCGCACCGAGCGTGACGGGGACGCCGACGCGATCCGCGACGTGGTGCTCGCAGCGTTCCCGACCCCCGACGAGGCGCGGATCGTCGATGAGCTGCGGGCCGACAGCGACGCCTGGATCGACGGGCTCTCCATCGTCACGACCGACGCCGACGGCACGATCGTCGGGTACGCGTTGTATTCGCGGTGCCGCGTCGACGCGGCACCGGCGCTCACGCTCGGACCCTGCGCCGTGTTGCCGTCGTGTCAACGGTCCGGGGCGGGCTCCGCGGCCATCGTCGCGGGTCTCGACGTTGCCCGCGCGCACCGCGAGAACTTGGTGGTGGTGCTCGGCCATGCCGAGTACTACCCGAGATTCGGTTTCGTCCCGGCGTCCCGATTCGGAATCCGCGCACCGTTCGACGTCCCGGACGAGGCGATGATGGCGCTGGTTCTCGACGATGCGCGCCCGGTGCCGAGCGGGACGATCGCCTACCCGGCTGCGTTCGGGGTCTGAGAACGAACTTCGCGCCCCGGGAGACCCGGGGCGCGAAGGGGGGCCGACCTTGTCCTGCCGAGGGGAGGCAGTTCAGTCGGCGTCGGCGGACGGGCTGGCGTTGGTGCCCCCGTCCGAGACCTCGAAGTTCTTCCACTCGCCGTCGTCGTGCACCTGCATGACGGTGCCGAGGCTGTCGTCCGGTGCGGCGACGGTCTTGAACCAGTCGTATGCGCCGGTGGCGTCGTCGAACTCTTTCTCTCCGACGACGTTCTCGCTGGAATCGATGACGCGGTACTTGGCCATGATGTTCTCCTCACGGTCGTATGTGTGCGACTCGCGGTCCGACGTGACGTCCGACCGCGGCCCCTGTCCTCATCGTAGGAATCTGTTCACGCCCGGGACCCCTTGCCGAGGTCGTCGAGCTCGGATCGTGTCGCGCGCAACGGGTCGGTAACGATGGATCGTCGCCGTCGCCGTCGCCGTCGCCGCCTATTTCAACCGAGAGTGGCGGCCAGTTCGCGACACGCCTCCTCGCACCTGCCGCACGCCTCGGCACATAGCCGGCAGTGCTCGTGCATCTCCGCATGCTGGGCGCACTCGCCGCCGCAGGCACGGCAGGCGTCGATGCAGGCACGCAGGACCGCACGGACCACCTCGTCGTCGGGACGTGTCCGTCGCGTGAGCACGCGAGCTGTGACCGCGCAGATGTCCGCGCAGTCGAGGTCCGTACGGATACAAGCGACGAGATCACCTACCGACTTCTCGGCCAGGCATGCATCGGCACACGCGGTACACACCTGCGCACAATCCGTGGCGGCGTCGATCGCGGCGGCGAACAGCTCCTCGTCGATGTCGGCGGCACCGGGGTGGGCTCTGAGCATCTGCGTTGCGCTCGACATTCCAACTCCTCTCTTCCTCTGTCACCGGATCGCCCACCCGACAGCGGGAGGCGACCGTATCGCATGGCTACCCACAATCGCGGGGCGGTAATCCGGGCGCGCCGTCGTCCGCCTCCGGGGGGCGTGACCGAGTGCGAAGGCCCTGGATCTCACGGCCGACCGACGGCGACGATGAGGCATATCCGACACGCATGCCGGGTATGCCATCGGCCATGTCCCGTGCACAGATGTCCACAGATCGGTCTCCACGGGCCGACAACCGACAGGGAACGACATCGACGGGCGCAGGCGTTTTCGTCGCGCTGTGCGCCGAGGACAGGGGTACGCGACTGTGACGTGGATTCTCGGTGTCCTCGGCGTGGCGCTCATCGGGGTGGCGTTACGGGACATCTATGCGACGTTGTGGCATCCGCAGGGACTGGGCACGCTCGCCCGGCTGATCTTCCGGACGACCTGGTGGACCGCCGCGCGGGCCCGGAGGCACGGCCGCGCGCTGGGCGCCGCCGGGCCGGTGGGGATGATCGTCACCGTGCTGATGTGGGCTGCCCTGATAGTCGCCGGCTTCGCCCTGATCTATGCGCCGCACATGCCGGACGGCTTGTCCTTCACCTCGGCCCCACAGCCGCAGTCATCTGATCCCGTGGCCGCGCTCTATCTGTCGTTGGTGACCGTGGCGACGCTCGGGTACGGCGACATCACTCCGGCCTATCCCGCACTGCAACTGGTGATCCCGGCGCAGGCCCTGATCGGGTTCGTCCTGTTCACCGCGGCGATATCGTGGATCCTGCAGATCTATCCAGCGCTGATCCGTCGGCGTGCCGCAGCACGGACGGTGAGCCTGCTGGCCGCCACCGACGCGACGACGGTCGTTCGGGAGGGGGAGGCCAGCGTCGCGTGCGCTCTGCTCGACGGTCTCACCGATGCACTGATCACAGTCGAACTCGACCTCCGCCAATACGGCGAAACCTACTACTTCCGCGAGGCCGAACGGGACCGGTCATCCGCCGCGATGCTCACCCATGTCCCGGCTTTCATCCGGGCCGGTGCCCAGTCCGAGTCGATGGAGGTGCGCAGCGCTGCGGCGCGGCTCGAACGACAGTCGTCGTCGCTCGCGGAGTACCTCGACGGGCGCTACCTCCACACCGCTGGATCGATGCAGGAGGTCTGGGAGGCCTACGCCGCAGCGCACCGGCACCAGAGTGCGGGGTGACGGCTGCGCCGAGTGCGGTACCGAAAGAAATCGCCCGCCTCGCAGGGGTGTGAGGCAGGTGGGGCCGGGTAAGCAGGCAGACATGCCACTGAATTCCACGCGAAGGGGCTGCGTTGTCGACTGATTCCGAGTCCCCCCGTCTGTCGCTGATCGGCTCCGTCGCCTTGGGCACCGGCGTGATGATCGGCGCTGGCATCTTCGCTCTCGTCGGCCAGGTCACCGAGTCGGCCGGCTCCTGGATGCCGTGGGCCTTTGTCGCCGGGGCGGTGGTCGTGGCGTTCAGCGCGTATTCGTATGTCCGGTACTCCAGCACGGACCCGTCGTCGGGAGGCATCGCCATGATCCTCACCGCCGCCTACGGCCCCGGGGTGATAGCCGGCTCGTTCTCGCTGTTCATGTACGTCTCGATGATTCTCGCCGAAAGCCTGCTGGCCCGCACCTTCGGCACCTATCTCCTGCAACCCTTCGGCATGCAATCGTCGGCCGTATGGGTGCCGACGCTGGCTGTGGCAGCGATCGTGGCCGCAACGATGGTCAACCTCGTGGGCAACCGCTGGGTAGAGGGCTCGGCAACGGTCACCGCGGCCCTGAAGATCGCGGGAATCGGCGCCCTCGCCGTTGCCGCCATCGCTGCCACCGGGACGTCAGCGTTGGCAGATGCTCTGACCGGACGCGACGGAGCCACTCCGCCGAACCAAGGAGTGTGGGGCTTCCTCGCCGGCACCACCCTGTGCATCCTGGCGTACAAAGGATTCACCACGATCACCAATCAGGGCGCCGACATTCGCAACCCTCAACACAACATCGCTCGCTCGATCGTCATCGCGATCGCACTGTGCACCGTCATCTACGTGCTCCTCACCATCGCTGTCGTCGGAAGCCTCTCTGTCCCAGAGATTCTCGACGCCCGCGACTATGCGCTTGCTCGGGCCGCCGAGCCGCTGTTCGGCTCGTGGGGAGTGTGGGTGACCGTCGCAGTAGCCGTTGTCGCGACAGTCTCGGGCCTGGTGGCAAGCCTGTTCGCGGTGTCCCGCCTGTACGACATGCTGCGGCGGATGAAACTGGCACCCGGCCTGGGTGTCTCACTGAACCGTCAGTCGCTGCTCCTCACCGCCGGACTGGCGATCGTGACGACAAGCCTGTTCGACCTGAGCCGGATCGCCGCCCTCGGAGCGATGCTCTACCTGTCGATGGACATCGCCATTCATTGGGGAATGATCACGCGACTGCGCTCGCAGGTCGAGTTCGCCGTGTGGATCCCGGCGGTGGCGATTGCCTTGGATGTACTTGTGCTGGTGCCATTCGTCGTGATGAAAACACGCAGCGACTGGTTCACCGTGGCGATCACCGCCGCAGTGGCGGCGACGATCCTCATCGCCCAGTTCCTCATCGTGCGATGCCGCCCCGACGGCACTTCCGGACAGCCCACCGCAACGTCCTCACCTCGCTGACTGCACCGATGCGCACCTAGCCGACCGTGACGCTTCTCCGACTTCGCAGTGGGTCGCACTCGGATCGACCGGAAACAGGCTCGCGGATCTCCGACCCCGAGGCTCACAGGTCCCGATCCCTGGCCTTCGACGAGCCCTCAGCTTGTCGAGTCTGGTCGGGACACATCGGTGAGGGCCGAGCCGTCTCCGTACTGTGCGCCTCCGACCACACTCAGACTGCCGTCGGATTCGAGTACCACCGCGGCGACGCGAGCTATGTCGCCGATCCCCGACGCACGCACTGCTTGCCGAACGTCACCTTCGCTGACTCTCTGCTTCGTGAGCGCGCGGTCGACCATCCTTCCGTCGACGACGAGCAGGGTGGGAGCAGCGGTGAGCGCCGCGCGGCCACGAGCCGATCGGGACGAGAGAAGCGCTGCAGAATATTGCAGCGCAGCCAGTAGTACCAACGCGACGGCACCCTCAGCCCACGAGACATCGGAGCTGAGCAGGATTGTCGCCAGCGTGGATCCCAGGGCGACGGTGACCACCAGGTCGAAGGCGTTGAGTTTGGCCAACGTCCGCTTCCCGGAGACACGAAGCACCAAGACCAGCCATATGTAGGCGACTGCACCCACAAGCACCACACGCAACAAATCGGACCAGCTTCCGAACCACATCTGGTGGGCATACCCACACTCGCACGCGGGTACTCGTCCCGTCATGGCCGACCGGCGCACCAGCATGGTCCGTTGTCGATCTCCGTCGGCAGCGTGCAGGTCGTGACACCACTAGGAGACGGCGTCGGTCGTTCTTCATTGCGGCAACGCTCTACCGGGGACACCAGCGACTGATGCGGACTCGCATGACTGCTGTCCGGTGGTTGGGGAATGCGAGGGTTCATGTATGTCGATGTAGTTCTGACCGTGGTCGGAGCGCTCGGGGTGGTCGTGGCGGCGATCTCGTCGGCGATGCGTGGCCTGCCCTTGTCCGAGCCGCTGCTTGGCCTGCTTGCCGGTGTTCTGCTCGGACCGCAGCTGCTCGACGTCTTACCGATTGCCCCGGTGACGGTTGATCACGGCCTTTTTCACGAGCTCGCGCGGGTACTGCTGGCGGTCTCGGTCATGGCGGTTGCGTTGCGGTATCCCACCGCTGCGATGCGTCGGCACAGCCGCGCGCTGGTGGTGCTGCTTCTGGTTGCGATGCCGGTCATGGCAGCGGTCTCCATGGGTTTGGGCTGGGCGGTGGCGGGATTGCCGCTGGCCGCGGCGCTGCTGTTCGGTGCGGCGATCTGCCCCACCGACCCGGTACTCGCCTCGAGTGTGGCGACCGGGAAACTCGCCCAACGCGACGTCCCAGCCCGGGATCGGCAGTTACTGTCGCTCGAGTCCGGCGCGAATGACGGTCTGGCGCTGCCGCTGGTGCTCGCGGCGGTCGCCCTGGCGGGACCGTTGGGAGCTGCCACAGCGATCGCAGAGGTGGTGTGGCAAGTACTCGGCGCCGTCGTCATCGGAGTGGTCCTCGGCGTGGTCGCTGGTAAAGCGCTGCGTCTGGGCGACAGACACGGCGCCACCGCCCATGGGCCGGTCCTGTTGTTCACCGTCATACTGGCGTTGGGCATTCTTGGCGTCGCCGGCTTGCTGCACATCGACGGTGTGCTCGCGGTCTTCGTCGGCGGCCTGGCTTTCAATAGTGTCGGTACCGGCAGCGAACGGGCTCCCGAAGTCGAAATCGACGAAGCAGTCAACCGTTTCGCAGTGCTACCACTGTTCGTCCTGCTCGGCGCAGCCCTGCCCTGGCAGCAATGGAGCGAACTGGGGTGGAGAGCTCCGGTCCTGGTGCTCACCGTTCTGGCGCTACGCAGGATCCCGATCGTGCTACTGCTGCGTCGGCCGTTGCGCCTACCCCTTCCGGACGCGCTCTACCTCGGTTGGTTCGGACCCGTTGGGGTATCGGCGCTGTTCTATCTGACATTGGAGGCGCAACGGCTCGGTGTCGATGACGCGGTACTCGGGGCCGGCACATTGGTGCTGGCGGCAAGCACCGTGGCGTTCGGCCTGAGTGCCGCGGCCGGGCGCAGGCTCTATGTTCTCGCCGATCGCCGTGCAGGCGGGTCACAGTCTGCCGACGCGCACCAGGACAGAGGATGACGTTCCGGCCGCACTGTCCCTCGACCAGTGGCGTACCCGATACCCGAACCGCGGCGGACCCCACGTATCCGGTGGGCCGCACCGGCCGCGTGGATGGCTACTGCGCTTCAGAGGCGATCGGGCCAGGGCACGGTGGCCTGCAAGACTGCTTCGGTCAATGCCTCGGTGCGCCATGTGGTCACCTGTTGATAGTCGGGGTCCGCAACCATTTGGGAGAACGCCTTGCGGGACGGATAACGCACCAGAAGCACCGCATCCCATTGCTGAGCTTCTTCGGCCACCAACGCGGTGGAGCCGTCCCCGGCATAGAGAACCTCTCCGCCATAGCGCGGCAGGAACGTTTCGTGCAGCGATGCAGCGTAGCGCTCGTAGAGTTCTCGGCCACCCTCGGCGAACCTCAGGAGGTTCAGCATCACCACCGGCCCCCCGGGGTCCTCGGCGAGGTAGCGTTTGAGGTCGGCACCGCGCGGATCAACAGCCATACCGGCAGTCTGGCACATTCCGTAGTCCGTGCAACGCACGCGTTCATCGGTGACGTTGACAGGACCGTCACGCGGCCGCTGTGGCGCGCTGACGCTTCGGGGTTCACGGATGGTGGTCACGGGTACGGCAGAGACATGAAGGCTTCACATGCCGCCGGCTCCGATGCCGCTTCTTCCGATCGAGACGATCAACACTCGGCTGACGAGGTGGGCAGTAGTGGGCCGACTCGCATCGTTGTTCGTCCAGTCGGAACACCGCTGCCGTTGGGCTTCCTCGGTCTGTGTGTCGCTACATTCGCTTTCGCCGGTCTGCAACTGGGATGGGTGCCTGCACAACAAGGAAGTCTGATCGCGTGGGCGGTCCTGGGTGTGACCGTGCCTGCGCAGCTGTTGGCGGCGGTGGTCGGATTCATGGCCCGAGACCCGGTAGCCGGCACCGGGATGGGGGTTCTCTCCGGCACGTGGGCGGCCGTGGGTCTGATGACTCTGCATCTGCCGCCGGGCGTCGACAGTGACGCTCTGGGGGTGGTGCTGCTGGCATCGGCGGCGGCATTGCTCGTGCCGGCAGTCGCGGCTCTGGACAAACCTGTCGCGGCCGCTGTCATGATGCTGAGCGCTGTACGTTTCACCGTCACCGCGCTCGCTTACTTGACCGGATCACATGCCTGGCAGACCGTGGCCGGATGGGTCGGCCTGCTCCTCGCGGTGGTGAGTTTGTATGCGGCACTGGCTTTCGAGCTCGAAGGGGTACATCACCGGGCAGTGCTGCCGTTGGCGCGCCGCGGGAACGCTGCCAGGGCTCTCAGCGGCAGGGCATCCGAGCAGTTCGGCGACCTCTCCCAGGAGCCGGGGGTCCGTCGGCAACTGTGATTCGCCGGTGCCGATTACTGCGTCGCGCCCTCATGCACTCAGTCGGTGACCATGGCCTGCGCGGCGATTTCCTTCAACTTGGCGTTGGCCCATCGCAATTGACGCAGTGTTCGGGGGTGACAGCGTTTCGTGGCGGCCAGCAGTTCCCGATCGCCGAGCGCTTGGGCGGTCTGCGCCAGGATCTCCCAATCCAACGAGACGCCGGCGGCCTTCCGGTGGACCTCACGCAGGTCCCGAAGGAGCAACAGTGCCGGTTTGTGGTGCCGGCCGAGCAGCTCGCTGCCCTTCTGCCGCACCTTCGCCAGCATTGTCGGATCGTGGACAGGGTCGGGACCTAGGTCGAGGCCGTAGTCTGTGCCCACGGCGGCGAGTTCACGTACGTGTTGCCGCGACCACCCGGCGATGTCGCGGGCAACGTGGAACACCTCGTGATCGACCTTGTGCCGGTCGGACATTCGCAGCAACTCACCGGCCAGGTCGTTCTCCGAGCGGTGCAGTTCGGCGATCGCCAGTGCCAGTTTGTTCACCGTGCACCTCCTGGCCGGTCTGGGAATTCCTCGACTGCGGTCGCATCGGGGCCGCCGACCGTATCGGGAACCCGTGCGGCGACGGGCTTCGACGCGGTGGTCGTCGGAGCCGGGGATGACGCGCCGTCGCCCGTCCGGATTCGTTCGAGGCGGGCCGCGCCGCCTTTGAACAGCGGCTGTTTCGATGCGGGGTCCCAGTCGGTGAGGGTGAGTTCATTGGCGGCCCGGCCGTGTCCACCGTGCGGCTTGTGCCCGGAACCGGTGTCCCAGTAGCCGTAGTGGAAAGGCAGAAAGACCACGCCGGGACGGATGCCGCTCACCCGTAACCTCGCTTCCACCCGGCCGCGCGGAGTGCTGATGCGGAGCAGGTCTCCCTCGGTCCATCCGTGCCAGACCGCGTCGGTTTCGGACATCTCCACCCACACCTCTGGTGCGGCCTTCTGCAGTTGTGGAGATCGCCCGGTCTTGGTGCGGGTGTGGAAGTGATACAGCGTGCGACCGGTCGTCAGGAAGTAAGGGTACTCGTCGCTCACCGCTTCATGGGGCGGCAGATACTCACCGGCTTTGATGACGGCTTTGCCGTAGGGGTTCATGGCCTTGTATTCGGTGGGTTCGAGCGGCGCACCGGTGACCATGTCCTTGCCATAGCTCTCGCAATAGTCCGGCGAGGACCAGAACCGGCCGTCGGCGTAGAGGCGCTCGGTGCCCTCGGGGTGGTCGTCGTTGCAGGGCCACTGGATGCCGCTTCCACCGCGGAGTTTGTCGTACGTGATGCCCGTGTAGTCGCACGGGCGTCCCGCCGTGCATCGCTTCCAGCCCTCGAAGGCCTCTTCGGGCGACGACCATTTCACCAGCGGCGCACCGTCTTTGTCCTTCAGCCCCAACCGGTGGGCGTAGTCGACGAAGATGTCGAGATCGGGCCGCGCCTGACCGGGTGGTTCCACTGCCTTCTCCGACAGGTGCACCGTCCGATCGACATTGGTGAAGGTCCCGGTCTTCTCACCCCATGTCGCCGCCGGCAGCACGACATCGGCCAACTGGGCT
Organism: Gordonia sp. SCSIO 19800; assembly: GCF_018132775.1. Classification (NCBI taxonomy): domain Bacteria; kingdom Bacillati; phylum Actinomycetota; class Actinomycetes; order Mycobacteriales; family Gordoniaceae; genus Gordonia; species Gordonia sp. SCSIO 19800. The sequence goes on from NZ_JAGRQM010000007.1 coordinate 182,391, forward strand.
GTCTCGGACAAGAAGATGTCTTGGACCACCAGGAACAGCCGCTTCTGAGCGAGGATCTTGCGGATGCGGTCGAGTTCGGGCAGCGACACCGCTGGATTGGTGCCGCTGACGTAGAGGAACCGGATCGAGCCGTCCTCGGCGTAGCGCATCATCTGCATCAAGTGCGTCGGCGCGGTGTAGTGGGGGATGCGCATCGGGTCGATGTTCCAGACCCGCGCCAGGTCTTCGATATGGGAGTCGTTGGCCCAATTGCGAAAAGCAGGCAGGTCGCCATCCGCGCCGCATTCTCGGGTGTTCTGCGCGGTGGGTTGCCCGTTCATCTGCAGCACACCGCAACCGGGTTTGCCGAGCATTCCGCGCACCAGATGAATGTTGTTGACCTGCACCGCAGCCGACGTGGCCTGATGGGACTGGTAGAAGCCCTGCAGCACCGTCGACAGGAGTCGTTCGGCGGACCCCAGCAGGCGGGCTGCGGCGCGCAGATCCGCGACCGGAACGTCGCACACCTCGGCGGCACGCTCGACGGGATAGTGCTCGAGTTGGTTCTGTAGTTCGTCGAAACCGACGACGTGCGCCGCGAGGTAGTCTCGGTCGATCCACCCGTTGCGCACGACTTCATGCAGTAGAGCGTTCATGAGCATCACGTTGGTGCCGGGCCGCGGTGCCAGATGTACCGTTGACGCGCGCGCGACCGGCGTCTGTCGCGGGTCCACGCAGATCACCGACGGCGGGTTCGGCCCGGCCAGTCGGTCGAGGATGCGCATCCACAGCACAGTCTGCGTCTCGGCCATGTTGTGCCCGTAGAGAGCTATGACGTCGGCGTGATCTATGTCGGTGTAGGACCCGGGCTGACCGTCGCACGCGAACGACTGCTTCAACGCCGCGGCCGCGGTCGCCGTGCACAGGCGGGTGTTGCCGTCGATGTGGTTGGTGCCGATGCCGCCGTGACCGATCAACGCCAGGGTGTAGTACTCCTCGAGAAAAAGCTGGCCGGTGGTGTAGAAGCCGACCGAACTCGGACCGCGCTCGTCGAGCAACTGCTTCGTTCGTCCCGCCACCGCTTCCATCGCCGTGTCCCAGTCGGTTTGGACCAGTTTGCCGCGTCTCCGGATCAGCGGTGTCGTGAGCCGGTCAGTCGAGTGATTCGCCTGCCAACCGAACAGATCCTTCGCACCGAGCCGGCCGCGATTGACCCTGTCGACCGCACGTCCGCGCACGCCCACCATGCGTCCGTCCTTGACGGCGATGTCGAGGCCGTCGCCGTTGGAGTGCAGGATCGTCGCGGACTGTACCCAGCGGTCCACGTCGGCTTCGGTCACACCGTCGGTCAGGAAGGAATCCACCCGGGTGGGCCAGACCTCGCCCGAGGCGTACGGGGTCCGGGACCCCCACGGGTTGCCGATCCGATCCGTAGACACCATGGTCGTGGCGGTACCCGGGACCGACGATCGCAAAACCGCGACCCGGGAGAAGAATCAGTAGTCCTGGGCGTCGTCGGTGTACCGGTCGCCTCGGATGCGTCGCAGGTGGACACGTCTGCGGAGACGGATCACCGGCCGCGCCAGGAACTGGAGACTCCCGACGAGGAAGAACCACGTTGCGGCGAGTGAGGTCTCTTCCCAGAAGAACAGGACGCTGCCGATGACGAACCACAGCGCGACCAAGACGTCGTTGGCGATGCTGGCGGTCTCCCACCGCTTGCGCACCACCAGCTCTTCGTCCCCGATGGTGAAGGTGAAGTCATCGCGCGTCATGGGACTCCCGTTGTGCGGTGGATCTACCACTGCCAAGCGTTGCCGGCCGAGACGCACATCAAACATCATCTACGCTCGCCCGGCGGTGTTGTGGCCGTCTCACGGCACCCGCGGCGGATTGCCCAACCGCTGGTTGATCACCAGGGCCAGATTGTTGCCCACGAGGTTGACGAACGCGCGCCAGGTGGTCGGGTCGAGCGCCATCGATCCCTGATCGCTTGTGGTGCAACCGGTCTGTGCCGGCTTGCCGTTCAGGCGATCCCGCATCCACACGATGGCCGGCGCGAACCCCTCGACAGCAAGGGTGATGTGTTCGCTGAAATGGTCGCGCACGTATCGCACACTCGCGCCATCGGCGCAGTAGGTGCGGACCAACTCGTTGACCGGGCCCACGGGGGCGATCCAGTCGGGGTTCGACTGGTAGATGAACATCGGGAAGTCGGGCGTAGTGTGACCCGGTCCACCGGGCCCGCTCGCTCCGCTCCCGGCGCCCATCTCGAGCTGACCCAGCACCTTTCGCGGTGTCGGGTGGTCCAGCGGATCGCCCGGCAGGTTCACCAGGCCCTTGATGTTCACGAAGGGGGCGAGTGCGGCCTGATAGGTGAGGCACAGCGGATTCTTGGCCGCCAGCAGGGCTCTGCCGAGCGGGTTCATGTGTCGCTGGAGGAAACGGTCGAGTTCCGGGTACTCGCGGCTGACGCCGATGATCCCGGCCATGATCAGACCCGACGCCGCGTTCTTGTCGGCGAGATCGACCAGCGCTCGGATGTTCGCGGGCACCCCACCTTCGGCAGCGCCGACGATCGGGAGTTCCGGCGCGTACTGCGAGTGCAACTCCGCTGCCCACCCGGTGGCGATCGCGCCGCCGGAGTAGCCCATCAGACCCACCCGCACGTCGTCTCTGAGCCCCAGTGGTGCGAAGTTCCGCGCGCCCCGGATCCCGTCGAGGGTGATGCGTCCCGCGAGAGGCCCGGCTGCGAAGGCGGATTCGGGGCCCTGATGGTCGGGGATGACGACCGACCAGCCGGCGCCGACCAACGAGGTGATCTGTAGGACCTCGAGGCTCGAGTCCGCCGAGCCGGTCAGCTGCCCCGGGATGGAGGCCTGCTGCAAGGCATACGACGGCGCGCAGTACATCGCGGTGGAGTCCTCCGCGGACTGCCACGACACCAGTTTCGACGGTCCGGGCTTCGCCGGCCCCTTGGGTTTGAGCAGCGTCGCCACGGCCGGGATCGGCTCGCCCCGGGTGTTGGTGGATCGGTAGGAGATCTGCCAGGCGTCGACGTTGATCGGGATCACCGACAGGGCGGCGACATGGACACGCCGGGCGGCGATGAGCTCACCGGGCTTCTTGGCCGCGACCACCGCCTGCGGCGGCAGATAGAAGTCCGTGTCGAACTCCGGGATCGCGGGCGGCACCGGGAACGGGAGGACCGGCGCCACCGGGACCGACGCTGGGGCTGCATTCGCGACAGCCGAACCCAGTGGTCCGCCGGCGATCAGCGCAACCAGTCCGATCCCGACAGTCAGGCGCACGACGATCCGTGAGCCGTGGCGTTTCCATCCCCGCATGGCAACCCTTCCGAAAAGTGAGACGGAGGTGTCTCACACTTCGGCAGAACATACACCCGGTGTGTCCGAGGACACAACGTCCGGGGTGGGCGGCGAATGTCTCAGAGCGTGGTGAAGGCGAGCAGGATGTCGGCGAGTACCGCGACGACGTCGTCGAGTGTGCCGGGTTCGGGCGATTCGCTCCAGCGATGGACCAGGCCGGTGAGTGCCCCGACGAATGCGATCGCGAGGTGGCGCTGCCGCGGCGTCGCGGGGCGATCGGCGAACTCCGACATGGCGTCGACGAAGAACTCGACCCATTCCTCACGGCCGTCGAGGCGGTGCTGCTCGACGCGGGGGCTCACCCCGACGATCTGGACGAACGACACCGCCGCGCGCCGGGGATCGGTGCCCACCGATTCCATGTAGGCGCGCATCGCCGCCGTGCTCAGGTCGCGGAGATCCCGAGAAGGGCTGGCGGCCAATGCTTCTGCCACGGCGACGCGAGCGGCGCCCTGCACGGTGTCGTACAGCGCGACCAGCAGTGCCTCGCGGTCGGTGAACTCCGCGTAGAACTGCCGGCGAGACAGTCCGGCCACCCGGCAGATCGACGTCACCGACGACTTTGCGTAGCCGGTGCCGGTGAACTCGACCAGCGCGGCGTCGAGGAAACGCTGCCGCCGTTCGGCGGCGCGGTCGCTCACCGAACGGCCACCGTACGTGCGTTCGGAGGTCATCGGGGTGGCGATCCGGCTACGAGTCGAGTCTGGACGCGCGGAGGTCGTGTCCCTTCGACGTCAGGCAGCGTCCGGTGGGCAGGTCCCACTGCCATCCGTGCAGATTGCAGGTCAGCTTCTCGCCCTCGATGACCCCGAACTTGCCGAGGTCGGCCTTGAGGTGCGGACACCGCCGCTGGATCTCCCAGCCGTCCTTGGTGATCGATGCCGAGTCGTCGTGCGCCTCGGCGAACCACCCGTCCGCGTAGGCGATCCGCTCGTCGGTGAGGCATTTGAAGAAGGTGTAGAGGAACTCGTTGTACCCGCCGATCCGCCAGGTGGTGAAGCGCGTCGACAGGAAGATGGTGTTGACCCAGTCGGGCTCGTCGTCGCGCAGGACGGTCCGCACCAGCTCGGTGGCGATGCGGAATCCGTAGCGGTACTTGCCCTCTCCTTCTTTCGGCTCACGCACGATGCGGTTCGGGAAGTCTAGGACGACCGTCTCGGTGGCGTCGTTGGCCGCGCCCCCGCCCGGCGTCATGACGAGCCCGACGGGGTAGCCGATGCCGTCGCAGATGAGGTCCGACTGTCGCATGATCGGTTCGAAGAGGTCCCGCAGCGCCGGCAGCAGGGGCTCGCCCTCGGCCGGTGCCCACGTGGCCTTGTCCGCGGCGATGACCGGCGCGAACTTCTCCTTCATGCGCTCGAGGTACGCGCGCTTGTTCTCGCCGAAGACGTCGGCGGGTGCGTAGGGATGCGTGACCTCGTTCAGGACCGGACCGGAGAACTCTGCGACGGAACCCGACACCATCATCAGGCCGCGGTGCTTCTCACCGTCGTCGGTGCCGTGGATGCGCATCTGCTCCAGGAAGGTCTCCTGGTCGGGGAAGATCGAGGTGTCGTCGGCGGTGTCCGCGGACCCGAAGTCGTTGAGGTAGAACAGGTCCTCGTCGAGGAACATCGGCGGTCCGGCCGACGGCACCACCCACGTCGCCCCGACCTGCTCGATATAGGAACGCGCACGGTCCATTCCGCGCTGTCGTTTCTGAGAGGCGAAGTTGGCCTTGGACTTCCGCGGGATGTCGTAGACCATCGGGTACCAGATCGCGCCGGAGTACTGCAGCAGGTGGACGTCGACGTGCCCGAACGCCTCGTCGACGACGTCCAGGTCGATCGGCCGGGCGTCGTTCATGTTGAAGCACACCGTCTCGCCGTCGGAGACGATGAGTCCACTGTCGCCGATCGGGCCGTCGGCGGGCGCCCGCAACGCGATGATCATGACGTCCAGCGAACCCTTGTCGTTCGTGACCGTCGTCTTGACCGAGTCGGTGGTCTCCACGAACTTGGAGAATCCGAGCTTCTCGAGTTCGCGGCGCAGGTCCGGCACCGGGTAGTCGGGGAGCAGGACGGTGGCGTCCTTGTTCACGTTCTCGCGCAGGTTCTGCTCGTCGAAGTGATCGCGGTGCAGATGCGAGACGTAGAGGTAATCGCAGTCGCCGAGCGCCTTCCAGTCGAGTCCGGAGTTGTCCGGGAAGGGCACCCAGGAGGCGAAGTACGTCGGGTTGACCCAGGGGTCGCAGAGGATCGATCCGGCGGTGGTCTGGATGTGGAAACCGGCATGACCGATGCTGGTGATCTGCACGAAGGGGCCTTTCATGGTGTGCGCGGGGCTGCGCGGCAGGGCACTACAGACGTCCAGGGTATCGAGCCGTGCCGTGCTGGTGCGTGGGCCATGAGTCCCGCGGGATGCTCACCGTGAGGAGTCTCACGGGTCCCGTCGTGATGAACGGCCGGTCACGGCGACCAGGCTGCCGACGGCGGCGAGGGCTCCGGGGACAGTGGCTAAGCTCTCTCGCATGGAACCCGTGTACGACACCGTGATCACCGCCGCCCGCCTGTTGTGGCTGGCCGAAGGTCTGAAGTTCAAGGTGTCGGGTGTGGAACACGTACCGGCCGACGGCCCCGGCGTCGTCGCGATCAACCACACCGGCTACCTGGACTTCACCTACGCGGGTATCCCGGCCTACCTGCAGGGCCGTCGCAAGGTCCGCTTCATGGCGAAGAAGGAGGTCTTCGACAACAAGATCTCCGGGCCGATCATGCGTTCGCTCAAGCACATTCCCGTCGACCGCGCGCAAGGTGCGGACAGCTACCGCAACGCGGTCGAGTACCTCAAGCGCGGCGAGCTCGTCGGGGTCTACCCCGAGGCGACGATCAGCCGGAGCTTCGAGCTGAAGGCCTTCAAGTCCGGTGCCGCCCGCATGGCGATCGAATCCGGCGCGCCGATCGTCCCCACGGTGATCTGGGGTGCGCAGCGCGTGTGGACCAAGGGGCACCCCAAACAGCTGGGGCGCACCGGGTACAAGATCTCCATCGGCGTCTGCGAGCCCCTCGAGGCCACGGGCAGCGCCGACGCCCTCACGGCCAAGCTGCACGAGGTCATGAGTGCGAAACTCCTCGAACTGCAGGATGCCTACGGCGAGCACCCGAAGGGTGAGTTCTGGGTCCCCGCCCGGCTCGGCGGTTCGGCGCCGACACTCGAGGAGGCCAACCGGATGGACGCCCAGGAGCAGGCCGAACGTGCCGCCAAACGCGAGCCGCGGAAGGACGACCCCGGGGTCGTCTGATCGACTGTCGGCCGGTGAGGCGGCGTTAACCTGGACCCATGAGCGCAGCCAGGCACGGACACCGCGAGCCGGTGTATCGCACCTTGGAGCTGATCGCCAACCGGATCGTCCGGGCGCAGGCTCTCGACCTGCACTTCACCGGCATCGAGAACATCCCCGACTCCGGCGGCGCCGTGCTGTGCGTCAACCACACCGGCTACGTCGACTTCCTGCCGCTCGCGCTCGGGGTGCAGCGGGCCGGACGCCGGACCCGTTTTCTCATCAAGTCCGAGGTCATGGACATCGGGATCATGCGGTTCCTGGTCAACCACACCAAGACCGTCCCGGTGGACCGGTCGCGCGGTGCCGAGGCGTATCGAGCCGCGCTCGGTCGGCTGCGGGACGGCTACATCGTCGCGGTCTATCCGGAGGCGACGATCAGCCGCAGCTTCGAGCTCAAGGAGTTCAAGAGCGGCGCGGCCCGGATGGCCGCCGAGACCGGGGTGCCCATCATCCCGGCGATCGTGTGGGGTGCCCACCGCCAGTGGACGAAGGGCGGACTGCGGAACATCGGCCGGAGCCGGCTGCCGGTGCATGTCCGGTTCGGTCCGCCGTTCACCCCAGCTCCGGGTGAGTCCCCCGAGCGTGAGACCCTGAGGCTCCGCGACACCATGAACTCGATGCTCCTCGAGGTCCAGGAAGCCTACGGTCCCCACCCGCCGGGTGAGTTCTGGGTTCCGTCGCGACTGGGCGGTTCGGCACCGACACCTCAGGAAGCCGCGGTGATCGAAGCCGATGAGGCGCTGCGCAAAGCCGAGGCGCGGGCGAGACGAGCCGCCGAGAGATCACGGTCGAGAGAAAGCAGACGCTGATGACATTCGGTCCACCCACACTCATCGCCAGCGACGTGGACGGAACCCTCATCGACGACGAGAACCGGGTCTCCCCGCGCACGTTGTCCGTGCTCGCCGCCGCCCGCGCCGCCGGTACGGAATTCGTGCTGGCCACCGGTCGACCCCCGCGCTGGATCGCCGAGATCACCGACCAGTTCGCCGGCACCGACGCGTACGTCCGGTACGCGGTGTGCGCCAACGGCGCCATCATCTACGACGCCGAGCACGACCGCGTGCTGTGGTCGGCCACTCTCGAACCCGACGCCCTGGTCAAACTCGGCGAGATCGCCTACCAGCAGATCCCGGGATGCGGCATCGCGGCCGAGCGGGCGGGCCGTTCCGCACACGACGCCGCGACCGCGCCGTTCGTCGCGAGCGCCGGCTACGAACACGCATGGCTCAACCCCGACCACGTCGAGGTCGGTGACGACGAGGTGTTCGGTGATCCGGCCGTGAAACTACTCGTCCGTAAGCCGGGCATGGCCTCCGACGAGATGGCTCGTCGTCTGGAGCCGATGGTCGGCGACCTCGCCCAGGTGACCTTCTCCACCGACAACGGACTCGTCGAGCTGTCCGTACCGGGCACACACAAGGCGTCGGGACTCGCCCGCCTCGCCGAGCTCACCGGACTCCCCGTCGATGCGGTGATCGCGTTCGGAGACATGCCCAACGACGCCGAGATGCTCACCTGGGCGGGCCACGGGGTCGCGATGGGACACGGTCATCCGACCGCACTCGACGCCGCCGATGAAGTCACCGTGGGCAACAACGACGACGGCGTCGCGAAGGTGCTCGAGCGTTGGTTCGCCGGAACCTGATCCGTCCCCGCGAATCGCGGGACCCGGCTCAGGCCGCCGGCGGTACCGGGGCGGGAGCACCCGGTTCGACCGGCGGCGCGGGGGCGCCGGGTGAGGCCGGCGGAGGTGCCGGGGCTGCGGGATCGGCGGGCGGCGTCGGTTCGGGTGCCGGCGGGGCGCCGCCGGCGAGCGCCCGGATCGCGGTGAGCGCCGCATAGCCGTGGACTCCCGGACAGCTGGTGCTGTTGTAGTCGCGGTGCCCGGAGATGACCGGCAGGTTCGACTGCGTTCCCGCCGCGAACTTGGTGCCCGCGAACCCCTCTGAGGTCAGCGTCGCCGTGCCCGCCGGGTTGAGTCCGGCCTTGCCGAGGCGCCAGCGCAGGAACTTGCCGGTCGCCGACACCATCGCCGCGGTCGGCGGCACCTCCTCGAGGTTGCCGATCATCGACACCCCGAGGGTCTCCTTGTTGAACCCGCCGGTGTGCGTGCCCTCGACGTTGCGGTCGAGTCCGCCGAACGCGCCTTCGAAGATCTGGCCGTACTTGTCGATGAGCACGTTGTATCCGATGTCGCACCAGTTCAAGCTGCGTGCGTGATAGGCGTAGATGCCCCGGACGATCTCCGCGGACTGCTGCGGGGTGTAGTCGTTGCTGCCGGCCGTGTGGTGCACGATCGCACCGCGCATCTGCGGCGAGTACACCGGCTGCGAACAGCGGATGGACTCGTCGGCGCCCCACGCCTGGCGGGCCACGACCTGCGGTCCGCCGGTCAGCGGCGAGAGCAACGACGAGCCGAGGCCGAGCAGGCTCTCGGGGCTGATGAGTGTCGCCTTCAGCGCATTGAGGGCAACCGTGGCCAACTCCGTCACCACCGTGCTCGCGGTGCCGACGGCCAGCTGGGCGAGATCGCCGCCCTGGGTTTCCGCCGCCGGGATCGCGAGGCCGTCCTTGCTCGCGGCGACCTGCACCTCACGTGCGTCGCCCACCCAGACCGGTTCGGTACCGACCGGGTTCTTCGCGCTGGGTGCCTGTCCGCGGGTGATCTGCTCCAGGACCGTCCACGGTCCCCACTTGCCGTCGGGGTTCTTCGCACGCAGCTTGAGGTCGACGTCCACGGGTCGCTCCCAGGTGAACGCCACCATCTTGATCGGCGCCTCGCGCGCGATGTGCGTGACCGCCGCCCCGACCTCGCGGCCGTCGGCCATCGTGGGTGTCGCCGGGGTCGTGCTGCTCGGGTTCGATCGGGTCGGGGTCCCCGGTGCCCGGTCATCTCGAGGCGCCGGCTGTTCCCGCGTCGTCGACGGTGCCGACCGCTCGCTGCTGCTGGGCGCCTCGGTCGTCGGGGTGGCGGCGGGTTCTGTTGTCTCCGAGCCGGTTTCCGACGGTGACGATTCTGTCGAGGGGGATTCCGACGGCGACGATTCTGCCGATGACTCCCTCGACGGTGATCCCGACGGGGCAGAGGGATCGGTGCTCGACGATGAGCCGGCTCCCGGTACGAGACCCTTCGGCAGCGGGACCGTCAGATCCGGCAGCGGGAACGCGTCCGGATCGATCGGCGGCAGTTCGACCCCCGCCGCGGCGAGGCCGGACGTCGCCACGTCGACGATGGCGGCGGGCAGTTCCCGTAACGGGACCTGCTCGATCTCGGTGTTGGAGACCGTCTGCTTGTTATCCACCAACTGTGGTTCGGACTGGCTCGCGATCACCACGAACGGGCTCGCGACGACCGCGGCGGCGATCGCGGCGAGCGCGATCGAAGGTTTCGGTCTGGGGTAACGCACTCAGGTCTCCTCGCAGGTTGGTCGGACCGCGGCGCTGGTGCTCCGGGGTGTGGTCGGGTCCGCTCAGCCGTCGACATCAGCGCAGCCGACGGCGTCGAAGCCACCAGGACTTCGAAGTCGTCGACTGTGCTCGGTACGGCGGTCATCGTCGCCGTCAGGCATCGACGACGGCGGCGACACACGCCGCGCATCGGTAACTCGTGATGTTCTTGTTATATGTGTGACGGATGTGGCTGCTGATGTGTCGATGCTTGACGATGAGGTGGCAATGAATCCGGGGACCTGACCCCCGCGCCAGAGGTCACGGCGGCCCGGACAACTCGTGATCCGGTTGTGATCCCCTCGGGTTGGTGATCGGCATCTGAGTTCACTAGGGTCACTTAAGTCCCAATCGTCACATCAGTCACAGGCGTTACGAGCGGTGCAGAAGTTCGCCGCCCGCGGCTGGTGTCGTCGCGACCGAAGGATGTGTTCTGCAGTGACCAAAGCCCGACCTACACGGCTTCTGCCGCGATGGCCGGCGAGCGGTGCGCGGCCCGGACGGGCCCGCAACCGCGCGTTGACCTGGGCCGCGGCGGGGCTGGCGCCCGCACTGCTGGCCGGTGGACTCGCTGTCGCGAGCTCATCGGAATCGGCCGAACAGGTCGAGCTCTCGGTCGGGTCGACGGTGACGCTGATCGGGCACGGTCATGGCCACGGCCGCGGAATGGGGCAATGGGGAGCGTACGGCTACGCCCGCAAGGGCTGGACGGCACAGCAGATCCTGCGCCACTACTACGGTGGCACCACCGCGGGGAAGGTGGACAGGCCCGAGATCCTGGTGGCCCTCACGGGTCAGGGCTCGGTGAATGTGCACGCGGACGCCGGCATGCGAGTCGGTGGTCAGACGGTGGCTCCCGGGCAGGCGGTCAGCCTGTCCGGGGGCACGGCCACCATCCGCAGCGGGTGCGGCGGCGGTGTGGTGCGGTCGGTGCCGGCCACCTTCGTCGAACCCCTGAGCATGGCGCCCAACCGCCCGGCCGGTGAATTCCTCAAATTCTGCGGATCGAACAAGGCCTACCGCGGGGCCATGGGCCTCGAAGGCGGGCGCGTGGTGAACCGCATCCACATCGACGACTACGTCAAGGGCGTCATCCCGCGCGAGAGCCTGCCCGCCTGGGGCGACTCCGGCGGCGCGGCGGCGCTGCAGGCGCAGGCCGTGGCGGCCCGCACCTACGCACTTGCGGCGATCGCGGGTGGCAAGAAGATCGACGACACCCAGAATTCGCAGGTCTACGGCGGTGTCTCGGGCGAGGACCGCCGGACCAACGCGGCCGCCGACGCCACCGCCGGCCAGATCCTGATGCAGAACGGTCAACCGGCCTTCACCGAGTTCTCCGCGTCGACCGGCGGCTACACGGCCGGCGGACGTTTCCCGGCCGTCGTCGACGAGGGCGACACGGTCTCGCCCAACCACAACTGGACCGCCACCGTCAGCGCGGGCAGCATCGGATCGGCGTTCGGAGTCGGTGCGCTGCGGAGCTTCGAGGTCATCGAGGCCAACGGCCTGGGCGCCGAACACGGACGCGCGATCAAGGTGCGCGCGGTCGGCTCCGGCGGGACCGCGGAGGTGAGTGGCGAGGAAGCTCGAACCAAGCTGCAGCTGAAGTCGTCGTGGTTCGCGGTCCAGGGTCAGCCCTCGCCGCCGCGGATCGTCAAACCGCCCACCGGCCCGGCGTCGCCCGGCGTTGGGGGTATCGATTTCGGCAGCCTCAACCAGCTCGCCGAACAGATCCTGCCGGGATCGTCGAAGTTCCTCGACATGGCGACGTCGGCGATGAACGGACGGTTCGCTGACCTGGGCGGGATCACCGGACCGCTGGGCCAGGCGCTCGGTGTGCCGACCCTGACCCCCGACGCCGCGGGCGTCACCCAGCTCTTCGAGAAGGGGATGATGTTCTTCACCCCGGCCACCGGACCGCGGGTCCTCGTCGGCAAGGGGCTCGAGCGCTACCAGGATCGCGGCGGCATCCCCGCGCTCGGGTTCCCGAAGCGGGACGCCTTCCGCTGATCGGTCAGGGCTCCGGCCCGGCCTCCACGATCTGGACGGCGACATCGACGAGCTTGGTGTTGGTGTCCTGTGACAGGCGCGCGAGCAGTGCGAACGCCTCGCCCGCGTCGAGCTTGTAGCGTTCCATGATCATGCCCTTGGCCTGGCCGATGATGTCGCGCGAGCCGAGCGCGGCGCGCAGTTGCTGCTTCTCCTGGATGGCCCCGAGGGCGGTCGCGGCGTGCGCGGCGAACAGCTCGCCGAGTTGACGGGCCTCGGCGGTGAATGCCGCCGGTTCGGTGCTGTGAAGATTCAGCGCGGCCGAGTCATCGCCGTCGATGTAGAGGTAGAAGCAGGCCATCGACCGGATACCGAGATCGGCTGCCGCAGCCGCGAAGTTCGGCCAGCGCGTCTCGGTCCGCATGTCGTCGATCCAGACGGTGAGATCGGAGACCGCAGCCCGGATGCACGGGCCCTCGCCCAGTTCTCGCTGCAGATTGTCGGCCTGGCCGCCGAGGTCGCCGACCATCACCGGCGTCTCGATGGTGCCGTTCGCGACGAGGGTCACGGTCGCGTACTCGGCTCCCGGAATGGCGTCGACCGCGAATTTGGTCATCGAACGCAGCGCTGCTTCGGTGTCGTCGCTCTCGCGGCGCATCTCGCCGGCGATGCGCGTCATCTGAGCCCCGAAGTCCGCCAACTCGGTCACTCCTGCCTCCTCGTGAGACGTTGTTCAGAGCGCTTCGACTGGACCGACAGCAAAGCGCAGGCTTCGAACTCCCCCAGGCGTTCAAAGAGATCATTATGCCGTACGGTGCGCGTCCGCGACGGTGACGAGTCCTTCTCGTTGCGCGACCGACCCGATGGGTGACGAAGTCATCACGTCGACGCAGAAGTCCGTGTCCGAGTACGACGCTGACGGGTGCAACGCCGACGACCGCAGGGCCGCGTGCACCTCGTCACCGGTTCGCGGGTACTCCTCGACCCGCCACCGCCAGTGCACCGCGAGCACCTCGCCCGTCGGGGTCAGACATTCCGGCAACCGCGCGATCAGTTCGTCGAGATCCGCGTCACCGAGGTAGTAGAGGACCTCACTGAGGACGATCAGGTCGAACCGGCCGGGCGGCCAGTCGGAGACGATGTCGCCGACGCGCACCTCGACGGAGTCGTGGCCGTCGAGTCGCTCGCGTGCGAGCTCCACCGCGCGCGGACTGACGTCCGTGCACAGCAGATGATCGGCGCGCGTGGCCAACTGCGCGCTGAGCACGCCGACCGAGCAGCCGGGCTCGAACACCGACCCGTACCGGGGAGAGCTCAAGGCCGCCAGGCTGAGGGCGTACTTTCGCTGTTCGTACCACCGCGACGTGAAGCCCCAGGGGTCGTCGCTGTCTCGGTACATGTCGTGGAAATAGTTGTCGGCGAGCCCTTCTCGGCTCCCGGCGGTGTGGTCGTCGGCCATGTCATCCGTCCTGATGATCGTCGGTGTCGAGTGCCGTCCCGGGCCCTCGTCGATGCCGATGTCGTGAGCGTCTTGAGTTCACACGAAGACGAACTCCCGATCGCGGAGCAGGCGGTCGAGGATGTGCCGTCCGAGGACGGTGGCGTCTTCGGGGGCGGGTGACAGCGGGCGGATCTGGGTGTCGAAGGCCTGCACGGCCTCTCGTTTGGCGGCCTCGAGATCGTCGTCGAGGACGAAGGTCCGCATCCGCTCCCACGGGATGTCGGGATCGTCGGGTGTCGCCCAGTGCCACATCCAGATCGGATACATCCAGACGGGGACGCCACATCGGTCGCCGACGCGTCGGGCACCCCGTCCGACGGCCTCGTGGTCGGGATGACCGTCGTGCGCCCACACCGCCAGCAGGGCCGTCGGGGTCTCGGGCTGCTCGGCGAGGGTGTGCTCGACGATGGCCTCGATCTCGTCCTCGTGGTCGGCGAGCGTGCCGTCGCCGAGCCCGCACCATCGCGTCGGTTCGATGCCCAGAACCGATGTCGCGGAGTCCACTTCGGCGCGTCGTCGGATCGCCAGCTCGGCGGGCGAGAGCGTGGGCGAACCAGGGTGCGACGCCGAGCCGTCGGACAGGCAGAGCGCGACGACCTCGATGCCACGTCGGTGGGCAGCCGCCATCAACCCGCCGACCCCGAGTACCTCGTCGTCGGGATGGGCGGCCAGGACCACGAGCCGCCGGACGCCCGGCTCGAAGTCGGGCCACGGACCCCGCGCGGCGAACCACCGCTGCCATTCCGATTCCGGAGTTCCCTCCGCCGAGGTGGGGGTGGCGCCGAAGCGGTGCGCCGAGGGGGAGCCGTCGGCGGTCACGGACCCGCCGATCCCGGTCCGGGTGGGACGCCGTCGGTCAGAGCACCGAGGACTGCGAGGTCTCGATCGGCGTGGGACTGCCGGATGTAGACGGTGAGATCGGCGACGGCTTGCGCGTGACCGGCGTCGGCGGACAGCGGGCCGGGACCGAGCGCACGTCCCACCCGGTCGATCACCGCGGTCGCGACCTGTTCGACCGACCAGCGCACGGCGAAGGCGAGTCGTTTCGACGGCGCGCCCGGGTCGGTGTCGATCTCGCGTGCCGCGGCCTGCAGATGCGCCCAACCGGACGCGAGATGGGCGTCGACCGCGCCGGCGTGCATCAGCAGCAGCGGGTCGTCGGAACGGGCGGCCGCGCGGTAGAGCGGCGCCGCGACCTTGCGGGCCCCGCCGAACCAGCATGCCGCGACCCCGATCCCGCCGTGCCAGAATCCCGGCCGGTCGAGGTATGCGCCCGGTTCGCCGATCGCGTCGGCGGGCACGGCGTCGAACGTGACGGTCCCGGTGTCGGAGTCGCGCATGCCCGCGTTGGCCCACCCGGAGCTGTCCGCGGACACCCCCGGGTGGCCGAGGTCGACGCCGAACAACCGATTGCCGGTGTCGGTGCGCGCGGTGACCAGCGCGTGGGTGCACGACGTCGCGCCGGAGCACCACTCCTTGGTCCCGCTCAGTTCCCAGCCGTATGCGCCGCGGCGGGCGTCGACGCCGCTCCCGCGGGTCTCGGCCGCCCATACACCCCAGAACTCGCCCGGGGAGGTGCCGCCGTCGCAGATCTCGGCGAGGATGGCGTCGGCGTCGGCGTGCGCCTCGACGAGGCGACCCGTGCTGATGTCGTCGGAGCAGGCCCGGACGAGGGCGGCGAACCGGTCGAGGGTGCATCCGCCGCCCGGGCGGGGGAGCGTGAAGGACGGGTCGCCGACGATCGCGCGTGCCCGTGCGGGCGTCACCCGGCGACCTCGTCGGGCCGGGCCCCGGACAGTTGCCGCAGGTAGCCCGCGAAGCCGTGCCGTGCGCGCCCGTCGCGTCGCGTAGAGGTGCGGACCGGCGCGTGCGCACCCCGTTCGATGACCGCGCCCGCGGCATGCAGGCGGTCGACGAGATCGACGTCCTCGTCGGTGTCGAGCTCGCGGAAACCGCCGACGTCGGCGTAGGTCGAGGCGCGGACGCCGAGATTGGCGCCGTGGACGTGACCGTGCCCGGGGGACGGGTCGTACTCCCGCAGGTACATCTCGTCGGTTCCCGCCGGCCACTCGTCGAAACCGTCCGGGGTGACCGTGCCCACGTACGCGTCCGCCCCCGCGGCCGCGGCGGCGACATGCTCGGCGAGCCAGTCGCGCGGAACCGTCGAATCGGCGTCGGTGGTCGCGAACCACGTGGTGGCCGGTTCCGACGACGACGGACCCACGGACGCGAAACCGGCTCCGCGCGCCGCGCCGACACAGCGGACATCGACCACCACGGTCGACAACTCGTCCGTGACCAGCGTCGCGGAGTCGTCGTCGCAGGCGTCGAGCACCACGATCACCTCCACGGGGATCGGCACCGCCGTGGCCGCAGCCTGCAGGGCTTCGAGGCACGCGGGCAGTCGCTCGGCCTCGTTGTGGACGGGCACCACGACGACGATGCGCTCGATCGGAGCCGTTGTCTGGTGTTCCCTGGGGAGCCCCTCAGCCTGCGGGGGTGTTTGTGTCTGCTCCCTGAGGAGCCCCGGAGCCTGCGGAGGGGCGTCACGAAGGGTCGGGGACACCCGGTCGTCGGGCGATCGTACGAACAGCGGCGTCACTCAAACCCCGAACTGGTCACAGGAGAGGATGGGGCCCGGGGGCTACAGGCCGACGTTCGAAACAATACCCGGCTTCCGTGCCAGGCCACGTTGCTCGGAGATTACTCAGGGAGGGTCCGTTACCCTGAGGACCCGTGGCAACCAGTAGCAGCTATGACCTGATCGTCGTCGGCTCCGGATTCTTCGGCCTCACCGTCGCCGAGCGGGCCGCGACGCAGCTGGGCAAACGGGTCCTCGTGCTCGATCGGCGCGACCACCTCGGTGGCAACGCGTACTCCGAGGCCGAGCCGACGACCGGCATCGAGATCCACAAGTACGGGGCGCACCTGTTCCACACCTCCAACGAGCGGGTGTGGGAGTACGTCAACCAGTTCACCGACTTCACCGGCTACCAGCACCGGGTGTTCGCCCTGCACAACGGGCAGGCCTACCAGTTCCCGATGGGCCTCGGGCTGGTCAGCCAGTTCTTCGGCCGTTACTTCAGTCCCGACGAGGCGCGGAAGCTGATCGCCGAGCAGGCCAGCGAGATCGAGACCGCCGAGGCGCGCAACCTCGAGGAGAAGGCGATCAGCCTGATCGGCCGCCCGCTCTACGAGGCGTTCATCAAGCACTACACCGCCAAGCAGTGGCAGACCGATCCCAAGGAACTGCCCGCGGGCAACATCACCCGGCTTCCGGTCCGCTACACCTTCGACAACCGCTACTTCAACGACACCTACGAGGGTCTACCGGTCGACGGTTACACCGCGTGGCTCGAGAACATGGCGGCCGACGACCGCATCGAGGTGCGCCTGTCCACCGACTGGTTCGACGTCCGTGAGCAATTGCGCGCGGACAGTCCCGACGCCCCGGTCGTCTACACCGGCCCCGTGGACCGGTACTTCGAATACTCGGCCGGCCGACTCGGCTGGCGCACACTCGACTTCGAGACCGAGGTGCTCGACACCGGCGACTTCCAGGGCACACCGGTGATGAACTACAACGACGCCGACGTCCCGTTCACCCGTATCCACGAGTTCCGACATTTCCATCCCGAGCGGGACTCCTACCCCGACGACAAGACGGTCATCATGCGGGAGTTCAGCCGGTTCGCCGAGAACGACGACGAGCCGTACTACCCGATCAACACACCCGAGGACCGGGCGATGCTGACCACCTACCGTGACCTCGCCCGCACCGAGACCGCAAGTGCCGGAGTGTTGTTCGGTGGTCGCCTGGGCACCTATCAGTACCTCGACATGCACATGGCGATCGCGAGTGCGCTCACCATGTTCGACAACACCCTGGCACCGCATCTGCGTGATGGTGCGCCGCTGGTGGCCGACCCCGCAGGAGCCGAATAGATGACGGTGACTCCCGTGAACCAATCCGACATCCCCGACGCCGGAGTGGGGCCGTCGAAGGCGAAAGCCCTTCTGCAGCGGGTGATCTTCCCGCGCGCAGGCGAACCCCTCGACGTCCGGTCGCTGTACGTCGTGGAGTCCGAGAGCAACAACCGCCGGGCGCACGCCCCCAGCCGGACCTCGGTGCTCCTCGGTGCCGAGTCCGAGGTGAGCTTCGAGACCTACTTCAACGCCTTCGCCGCGGCCTACTGGCGCCGCTGGAGCATCCTCGACTCCGTGGTGCTCCGAGTCGAGGTGATCGGCACCTGCCGTGTCGACCTGTACCGCTCCAAGATCGACGGGTCGCGTATCGGCATCGGCGGTGACCTCGTGGACACCGACGAAACCGGCCGCGGCGTGGTCGAATTCGAGCTGGATCTCGGCCCCTTCGAAGACGGCGGCTGGATCTGGTTCGACGTCACCACCGACACCGACACCGAGATCGTCTCCGCCGGTTGGTACGCGCCCGTCGAGGCGCCGACCCCGGACGCGGAAACCAAGCGCGTGACGGTGGGCATCCCGACCTTCAATCGCCCCACCGACGCGGTGAACGCGTTGGCCGCGTTGACCTCCGACCCGATGGTCGACGAGGTGATCGACGCGGTGATGATGCCCGACCAGGGCACCAAGAAGGTCGTCGACGAACCCGGTTACACCGAGGCCGCGGCCGCTCTCGGCGACCGGCTGCACATCTTCGACCAGGGCAACCTCGGCGGCTCCGGCGGATACGCGCGCATCATGTACGAGGCGCTGCGGCTCACCGACTCGCCCTACGTCCTCTACATGGACGACGACATTGCGATCGAGCCCGACTCGATCCTGCGGGCGCTGGCCATGTCGCGATTCGCCAAGGCGCCCATGCTCGTCGGCGGTCAGATGCTGAACCTGCAGGACCGCAGTCACCTCCACTGCATGGGTGAGGTGATCCGGCGCGACACCTTCATGTGGACCGCCGCGCCGTTCGTCGAGTACGACCACAACTTCTCCAAACACCCACTGCGCGACCGCGAGAACTCGAAGAACCTGCACCGGCGGATCGACGTCGAGGGCAACGGTTGGTGGATGTGCATGATCCCGCGCGAATGTGCGGAGCAGATCGGCCTCCCGATGCCCCTGTTCATCAAGTGGGACGACTGGGAGTTCGCACTCCGCGCGTCGAAGGCCGGTTACCCCACCGCCACCGTGCCGGGTATTGCGATCTGGCACATGGCCTGGAGCGACAAGGACGACGCGATCGACTGGCAGGCGTACTTCCACCTGCGCAACCGGCTCGTCGTCGCGTCGATCCACCACGACGGTCCCATCAAGGGGATCGTCCGGTCGATGACCAAGGCGACCGCGAAACACCTTCTCTGCCTGGAGTATTCGACGGTCGCGATCCAGAACGAGGCGATCCGGGACTTCCTCGCCGGACCCGATCACATCCGCAGTCTGCTGCCCACCGCGCTGCCGAAGGTCGCGCAGATGCGCAAGCAGTATCCGGACGCGGTCGTCCTCCCCTCGGCGACCGAGCTGCCGCGGACCTCGGGCGAGGCAACGCATCTCGGGACCTCGATACCGCTGAACCCGATCAGCAAGATCAAGGCGCTGACCGCCGCGGTGGTGAACAATGTCCGCCCGGCCGATCCCCGGCATCACGAGGTGCCGCAGGCCAACTTCCCACCGATCGAGGCGCGATGGTTCTCCCTCGGACGGGTCGACGGTGTCACGGTCACCACCGCCGACGGCCGCGGCGTCGTCTACCGGCAGCGCGACCGCGAGAAGATGATCGAGCTCGCCCGGGAACATTTTGCCCTCGTGAAGGAATTGCAGGACAAGTTCCCGGAGATGAAGCAGCAGTACAGGTCCGCACACCGCGACCTGACGTCGAAGGAGAGCTGGGCGGGTGTCTTCGGAATCTGATGGTCCGGTGATCGGCAGCGGAGGCGACACGGTCCTGGAGGACCGTGCGGAGACGGGGAAGGTCCCGGCCGACGACACCCCGCGTCCCCTGAACGGTGAGGAGAAGGCCCTCGTGGCCATCCAGGCCGGGATCGGTGGCCGCCCCGGCGTCCGTCCGGCCGCGCGCGGACTGTCGCACGTGGGCGAGCACGCGCTGGGCTGGCTCGCGATCTCGGGGACCGGGTGGGCCCTGGCCCGCCGCCGCGGTGACGTACGGGCGCAACAGCTCTGGCTCGAGGCGGGAGTGGGCGCATTCGGCGCGCACGCCGCGTCGGTGATCATCAAGCGGATCGTGCGCCGCCCACGGCCCGCACACCCGGCGATCGCCATCGGGGTGTCGACGCCGAGCAAACTGAGTTTCCCGTCCTCACACGCCACCTCGACCACCGCGGCAGCGATCCTCATCGGCCGCGCCGCCGGCTGGGACCCGAAGGTGCTGCCCGCTGTGCTGGTCCCCCCGATGCTGCTGTCCCGACTGGTGCTGGGCGTTCACTACCCGACCGACGTCACCGCGGGTACCGCGATCGGTGCCGCGAGCGCAGCGGCGGTCATCGCGGGCGATAAGGTGCTGCTCGAACCCACCCGGAATGACCAGGCGTCCGGACGTGCCCGCCGCGCGGCGCGCGTCCTGGCCCGGCTCGGCCTGACGGCCGCGGTCCCCGGCGGGACGCTGCGTCTTGCCGCGTCCCCCGTCATCGCGCGGGTGACACGACACAGGGAGAGTGCATGAGCGAGGAGCCGATCGAGCACGGGAAGGTTCTCGGACCGCCGAAGAACCTGACGTCCGGGCTGATCAAGGCCGTCCGGCCGCGGCAGTGGGTCAAGAACGTCCTGGTGCTCGCCGCTCCGCTCGCCGCGGGCAACATCACCGACGTCTCGGTGCTGGGCTCCGCCGGTATCGCCTTCGTCGCCTTCTGCCTCGCCGCGTCGAGCATCTACCTGGTCAACGACGCGATGGACGTCGAGTCCGACCGCAACCACCCGACCAAGCGGTTCCGGCCGATCGCGGCCGGCGTCGTCCCGGTGACCCTGGCCTATGTCCTCGCCGTCGTCCTCCTCGTCGGCTCGATCGGCATCGCGTTCCTCGCCAACTGGCAGACGGCCGTCGTCATCGCCATCTACCTGGTGATCCAGCTCGGCTACTGCTTCGGCCTGAAGAACCAGGCCGTCATCGACATCTGCATCGTGTCGTCGGGCTTCCTGCTGCGCGCCATCGCCGGTGGTGTGGCCGCCGAGATCGTGCTGTCGCAGTGGTTCCTGCTCGTGATGGCCTTCGGGTCGCTCTTCATGGCGGCGGGTAAGCGCTACGCCGAACTCCAGCTCGCCGAACGCACGGGCGCCAAGATCCGCAAGGCCCTCGAGTACTACACGACCACCTACCTGCGCTTCGTGTGGACCCTGTCGGCGACCGCGGTCGTGATCTTCTACGGCCTGTGGGCCTTCGACAAGGGCTCCGACCACGACACCAACGTCGCGTACGCCATCTCGATGGTGCCGTTCACCGTGGCGATCCTGCGCTACGCCGTCGACGTCGACGGTGGTGCGGCGGGCGAGCCCGAGGAGATCGCGCTCGGCGATCGTGTCCTGCAGCTGCTCGCCGTGGCGTGGCTGGTGTGTGTGGGTGTCGCGGTCTATGCAGTCAATTGACGGATCGCCAACCGGATTCCGGGCGCTGACGACCGGCCGCACCAAGGTCGCGGCCGTCAGTTTCGTCGTCGGGGCCGCCGTCGTCACGACGTTCTTCGCGATCGGTGCGTGGCAGCGCCGGTGGATCGCCGACGACGGACTCATCGTCCTGCGGACGCTGCGCAACCTGTTCGCCGGCAACGGTCCGGTCTTCAACGCCGGGGAGCGGGTCGAGGCAAACACCTCGACCGCCTGGACCTACCTGCTGTGGTTCTGGGCGTGGATCACCGACGGTCAACTCGAGTACGTCGCGCTCTGGGTGGCGCTGGTGTGCTCGGTCGCCGCGATCCCGATCGCGATGTACGGCAGCGCGCGACTGTTCGGGACACGCATCGGCGGGCTCACCGGCGACGGCTGGACCCTGCTGCTGCCGTTCGGCGCGGTCATCTACATCGCCATTCCGCCCGCGCGCGACTTCGCCACGAGCGGGCTCGAGAACGGACTCTGCATCTTCTGGGCGGCCGTCCTGTGGTGCCAGCTCGTCGCCTGGGCGCGGCGCGGCCCGCGCACGAGCCGCAGGAGCGCGGCGGCCACGCTCGTACTCGCCTTCACCGCCGGTCTGGCGCCGCTGATCCGGCCCGAACTGGCGATCCTCGGCGGCCTCGTCCTGCTGCTGGTGTTCTTCGCGCCCCTCGGCTGGAAGATGCGTCTGGGCGTCGTCGTGGTCGCGGGGACCCTGCCGGTCGGCTACCAGATCTTCCGCATGGGCTACTACGCCCTGCTGGTTCCCAACCCCGCGGTCGCGAAGGACGCCAGCGGTGCCAAGTGGGACCAGGGCTTCGCCTACCTGACCAACCTCTTCGGCCCCTACGTGCTCGTGCTGCCGGTCGTCCTGGCGGCGGTGGCCGGGGTGCTGCTGGTCGTCGGCGGCCGCATGCGGTCGACGAGGGCCGACGCCACCGGTGCCGACGCGACCGCGGATTCGGGTGACGCAACGGCCGACTCGACGACGGACACCCGGCCGTCGCGACTCGCCGGATGGTCGCGCCGGCTGCAGTCCTCGACCGCGGTCGTGACCGTCGTGGTCCTCGCCGGCATCGTGCTGATCGTCTACTGGATGCGTCAGGGCGGCGACTTCATGCACGGCCGGGTGCTGCTCGTTCCGATCTTCATCACCCTGTTGCCCTTGATGGTCGTGCCGGTGACGATTCCCGCCCACGTCGGTGCGGCGTTCCGTCGCCGGCCGTCGACGGACTCCGAGTCCGTGATCTCCGACCCGGTGGACGACGCCGCTCCACCGGTGACCGCACCCGACCCCGCCGACCGCCGGCGCGCGCGGGCCCAACTGGTCGGCGCGGTCGCCATGAGCGCCATGTGGATCACCGTCGTCGTGTGGGCGGTCTCCACCCACGCCAACGTGCTGCCGAACGCGGGTATCGACATCGGACGCAGCGGCATCGTCGACGAGCGCCGCTTCTACGTCACCAACATGGGCAACGAGAACCCGGTGACGGCCGAGGACTACCTCGACTATCCGCGCATGAGCGCGATGGTCGAGAAGATCGACGAGTACCGCGAGGACGGCGGCGTCATCCTGCCGTCGTTCAACTACGACGAGTGGTACGTGGCGCAACTTCCCGGCGTGATGCCGAAGGGTGCCGAGCGGCAGGTGACCGTCTACTTCCTCAACCTCGGCATGACGAGCATGAACGCCCCGCTGGATGTGCGCGTCATCGACCAGATGGGTCTGGCGTACCCGCTCGCCGCACACACCGAGCGTCTCGAGGACGGCCGCATCGGCCACGACAAGATCCTGCCGAGCGAGTGGGTCGTCGCCGAGGCCGGGGCATACCCGCGCCGCCCCGTGCTGCCCGGTTATCTCGACGAGGACCTGGTCCGTCAGGCCCAGGTGGCGCTGCAGTGCCCGGAGACCAAGGACCGGTTCGCCTCGTTCGAGGCGCCGTGGTCCTTCGACCGCTTCAAGCACAACCTGCGTCAGGCGTTCATCTTCAACAGCTATCGCATCCAGCGTGAGCCGGAGTACGAGATCCAGCGCTGCGGCCTGGAGATGCCACCGCCGGTGAACCCGCGCTAGTGACGCGCGCCCGGGCGCGGCACCCAACCACACGACACCAAGAGAATCCCGAGAAAACGCGGGGTCGAACCTGTGGAGTTGCCGTCGAACATCTCGGATCGGTAACGTCCCCGTGGGCGCGGCCGATAGAAAGGTCGTGACTGAGGCGTTCTGAACTGCTGGGACGTCGAAGTGACGGGGGTTGTGATCGCGATCACATGGTTTGTCACGTTCGGGGGCATCGAATAGGCTCGCCGACGGTGAATCGCATGCGAGAACGACTCGTGGACGACGTCGCGCCGCGCAATGAGCCGGGGGACGAAAAATGTGTGACGCACAAGGACCGGTAGGCCACCGGGGACCATGAGTTCCGGCCGATCGGCTGAAGAGGGAGATTCTGTACATGCGTGAAGCTGCCACCGAGGCGCCGAGGCCTGCGCGCAACCGGATGAGCAACCGGTTGATCGCCGCTTTCGTCGCCATCCTGACAGTTGTGGGACTGACCGGCGTCGTCGCCGGCCAGGCCAACGCCCGGATCGGCGGAACGCAGGTCGGCAAGCAGGAGTTCTGGGTCAACGGCTGCGGGATGCCGAACGTCAAGGTCCGCGCCTGGAAGAAGCCCGGCAACTACAAGACCGTCATCCTCCTCGACGGCATGCGCGCCCAGTACGACTACAGCGGCTGGGAGATCAACACCAACGTCCAGGAGATGGTGAAGTCCGGCGTCAACGTCGTCGAGCCCATCGGTGGACCCGCGAGCTTCTACACGGACTGGGACGCACCCAGCAACTTCAACCGGCAGCCCTACCGGTACCGCTGGAACTGTGTCATCAGCCGGACTCTCATCAGTGCGCTCGACGCCCGCGGCTTCCGCGTCGGACCGTCGAAGCGCTACGCCATCATGGGCCTGTCCATGGGCGGTAACGCCGCTCTGGTCCTCGGTGCCCAGAACCGCCAGCACTTCGACCGCGCCGGCTCGCTCTCGGGTTACAACTTCCTGAGCGCACCCGGCATGCGTACCGCGCTGCGCCTCGCGATGCTCGACGTCGACCCGAAGCCGTGGAACATCGACGCGATGTGGGGCCCGCCGTGGAGCATCCGCTGGTTCCAGAACGATCCCTTCTGGAACATCGGCCTGATGCGCGGAATGAAGGTCTTCGTCGGTTCCGGTAACGGTCTGTTCGGCCGCTACAACGCACTGCCCAACGTGTTCGACGACCTGTTCAAGGGTTCGACCCTCGAGCTGCTCGCCTTCACGCAGTCCAAGGCCTTCGAGGCCGCGGCCTTCGTCCAGGGCGTCCCGCTGATGACCTACTACGCCAACGGCACCCACGCCTGGGGCTACTGGCAGGACATGATCTGGAACGCCAAGAACCGCGGGTTCTTCCGCTGATCTGACATCGCCGGTTCGCCGGCCACACGACGCCCCGCCCGGGTTTCCGGGCGGGGCGTCGTCGTGTCAGCTCGCTCCTCGGTATCTGCGGGATGACGGCCGTCGTGGACCACGACAAGCCCAACCACTGCTCCCTGAGGAGGCCGGAGCTTGCGGAGGCCGTCACGAAGGGTCCTGGTGAGATGACGTCGCCAAACCCTTCGTGACGCGCCCTCCGCAGGCTCCGGGCGCTCCTCAGGGAGCAGAAGCAGCCGCGCCCTCCGCAGGCTCCGGGCGCTCCTCAGGGAGCAGGCCGGGATATCAACTGTCACAAAAATCCCACGTGTCACAGCGTGGCGTGCGGACATGTCTCGCTGCGCCGTGTAAGAAACTCCTGAGGCGTTTGATACTCATGAGGCATGTGTGACTGACGGGGAATCGGTCACGACGCTGCGGGCGCCGGCGTACAGGGGCGAAGGAGTTCTGGAGAGTGATGCGGCGAAACAGTGGTATAGGCAGGGTCGACGCGCGACCGGCTGACGCAGGACAGGGTGACGCGCGCCCGGCCGGTCGTCGGGCGACCCTTCGCCCGGTGACGGCGGCCGTGGTCGCGCTGGCAACCGCCGCGGTGTTGGTCATCGGCAACGGTCTCGCCGGCGCCGAGCCCGCTCCGGCCCCGCCTGCCCCCGCGGCCCCGCCCGCGCCCCCGGCGTCGCCGAGCGCTCCCGCGCCCGCGCCACCGAACTCGCGCGCCCCGGTCGCTCCGGCGTCGGAGCCGGCCGCCCAGCCGGCGAGGGTGACGAACACCTACTGGTACACCGACCGGCGCGTGGCCCTGTGGGTCTACTCGCCGGCGATGAACACCAACATCCAGGTGCAGATCCTGCTGGCCCGTGACTGGCACGCGAAGCCGAAGGAGAAGTTCCCGCAGCTGACGATGCTCGACGGCCTGCGCGCGCAGGACGATCAGAGCGGCTGGATCATCAACACCAAGATCGTCGACTTCTACAAGGACAAGAACGTCAACGTCATCCTGCCGATCGGTGGTGAGTCGAGCTTCTACACCGACTGGAAGGAACCTGACCGCGGCAAGAACTACAAGTGGGAGACGTTCCTCATGCGGGAACTGCCGCCCATCCTGGAGAACGACTGGCGCTCCACGGACGTCCGCGGCATCGAGGGCCTGTCGATGGGTGGCTCCGCGGCCATGATGCTGGCCGCGCGCAATCCCGGCTTCTACAAGTTCGCGGCGTCGTTCTCGGGGATCCTGCAGCTGAGTTCGTTCGGCATGCCGCAGGCCATCCAGTTCGCGGTGCGCGACGGTGGCGGCTACGACTCGATGAAGATGTTCGGCCCGCCCTCCGATCCGGCGTGGAAAGAGCACGACCCCTATCTGATGGTCGACAAACTGCAGGGCACGAGCCTGTACGTCTCCTCGGGCAACGGCATGGTCGGGCCGCACGACAAGCCGTCGGACATCCCGATGCTCGCGACCAACTATTCCGGCGTCGGACTCGAGATGCTGAGCCGCGTGACCTCGCAACAGTTCGCGATCCAGTTGAACCGCAAGGGGATTCCGGGCCAGGCGAACTACCGGCCGTCGGGCACCCACACCTGGCCGTACTGGGAGTTCGAGATGATGCAGGCGTGGCCGCAGGCCGCCGCGGCACTCGGACTGTCGCGCGACGCGGTCGCATGCCGCGTCGACGGCGCCTTCCGCAAGGTCTGGGACGCCAACAAGGCGACGCTCGGGGGCTGCCTCACCCCGTCGTACGCGGTTGCCGGTGGCAAGGCACAGGACTTCGCCGGCGGACGCATGTTCACCGGCCCGAAGGGTCCGAAGATCGTCACCGGCGCGATCGGTGGCGCCTACGTCGCTGCCGGTGGACCGAGCGGACGTCTCGGCAAGCCGACGACCGACGAACTCCCGACCCGCGACGGCAAGGGCCGCGTCAACCACTTCGAGCACGGCCGGATCACCTGGACGGCGAAGGACGGCACCAAGGTCCTGAAGTGACGGTCAGATGGAGGGGGCGGGGCGCCGACGGTGCCCCAACCTCGACCCCACGTGTGTACGGCCTGAAACTTCGCTGAGGAATCGGACCGTTACCGCAGGTGGTGCTGGTGCGGCGGCCGGAACGGCCCCGCGCGGACGGTAGCCTGACGTGGTGTGCGATGCAGGGTGCCCCTGCGTTGCGATCGGCCGCAGGCCGGACGTGAGTGTCGCCGGACGAGACCGTCCGGCGGTGCGTTGATCTCGACCCGAAAGGTTCGGCAGGAAGTGGCGATGACAACGAAGTGTGTGCGGCTGGTGCTGGCCGTGACGGGCCTCGCTCTCGCGCTCGGGTCCGTGTCGGCCTGCGCCGATGACTCGACGGCCAGTGCGCCGATCACCAACAACCCGGTCACGACGACATCGCTGTACTCGGCCGCTCCCTCGACGAGCGCGTCGCCGGGTTCTACATCCGAGGAGACCACCCCGTCCACGCCCGGCGGCACGTCGGAGCTGCCGGCGACCGAACCGAACCCCAGCACGAAGGTCCCGGCCAGCTTCCCCGGACCCAGCGGCCAGCCGCTCGACGACAAGGCCCGCGCGTATCTCGCCGCGTTGAAGCAGCAGGACGTCACGTTCATGGGTGACAACGACAATTCAGTGGCCCTGACGATGGCGAAGTACGTCTGTGGTGCCAAGCAGAAGGGCACCGACCCGAGCATGGTGAAGGCCTTCGTCACCGCCTCCGTGGGTCCGGGGGCGGACAACGTCGAGGAAGCGAACTCGAAGGCCGACAAGGTCATCCGCGCGGCCGAACAGCACTACTGCTGACGTGGCCGCTCGACGCAACGCCGCGGGCCGCACCCGGAAGGGTCCCGTCCGGCGGCTCGGCGCTTTCGCGCTGCTCCTCCTCGCGCTCGCGGTCATCGCGATCGTGCTCATCGTCGTGCTGGTCCTGGTGTGGCTGGCTCCGGGACCCGCGCCGATCGGCCCCGGCGGGCCGTCGACGACCCCGCCGTCGAAAGAACGGCCGGATGCACAGCCGGCGGACTGCCCGGACGTCCTGACCGTCGTCGTGCCCGGGACCTGGGAGTCCAGCGCCGACGACGATCCGTACGCGCCGTCGGCGAATCCGAACTCGTTGATGCTGCGCGTGTCGCGTGCCCTCTCGAATGACTTCGACTCGTCCCGCAGCGAGATCTACACCGTTCCCTACACGGCGCAGTTCCGGAATCCGACCAACCTCGCCGACCGGCAGGCCGACTACAACGTGTCACGCACGCAGGGGTACAAGCGCGCGGCGGGCAAGATCATCTCCACCAACGAACGCTGCCCGCTGACGAGCTACGTGATCATGGGATTCAGTCAGGGTGCGGTCATCGCCGGCGATCTGGCCAGCAACATCGGCAACGGCCGGGGCGTCCTCGAGGACGGTGACCAGGATCTCGTGCTGGGCGTCGGGCTGATCGCCGACGGTCGGCGCCAACCGGGTGAGCAGAACGACATCGAGCCGAGCCCGAACGGCGTGGGTGCCGAGATCGCGCTCGGCGGCATGGGCAACCTCGTTCCCGGCATCTCCATGACCGGCCCGCGCACCGGCGGTTTCGGCGACCTCCGTGACCGGGTTCAATCCATCTGCGCCCCGGGCGATCTCATCTGTGACTCGCCGACGATCGTCAACCCGCTGGCGGCGGTGTCGAAGCTGGCGAACGCGGCGTCGAACCCCGTCCACGCGATGTACGCGACCACCCGCTACTGGGAGAACGACGGTCAGACCGCGACCCAGTGGATGTACGACTGGTCCAAGGATCTCATCGAGGACGCACCCCAGCCGAAGCACAACTGACCGGCAGCCTGCCGGTCACGGCTGACCGGATAGAAGCGTCTTCAGACGCGACTCACCCGACCGCCCGCATCGTCGAACTAACCGGCCGGTAACCTCTTGTCGCGGCTGCGGCCGATTCGTTTGGCGGCGCCGTCACGCTGCATTAACGTGTTGGGCTGGCCCGAGGAACACCGCAGTGCGCCGCAGACGCCGCACGCGACCTCACCAGCCGGCGATCACGATGAGAGGACAGCGATGACGCAACCCCCGAGCGATGCCGGTGCCACCTCGGCCGGATTGCGGAGGTTCCGCTTCGGCGCGGGTGGTGAGGGCAACAAGGACGAGGGCGGTGCCCGCAAGTTCGTCAAGCTGGCGCAGACGGCCGAGGAATACGGTTACGACACCTTCGCGGTGCCCGACCACCTCGGCAACCAGGTCGGTCCGCTCGCGGCCCTCGGCGCGCTGACGCAGGCCACCAGCACGATCCGCCTCGCGACCTCGGTGCTGGCCAACGGCTGGCGTCATCCCGCCCTCCTCGCCAAGGAGGCCAACACGATCGACGTCCTGAGCAGGGGACGACTCGAGTTGGGCATCGGCGCGGGGTGGATGAAAGAGGAGTTCGACAAGGCCGGCATCGAATTCGAGTCGCCCGGCGTCCGCATCCGTCGCCTCGACGAGGCGCTGACCGTCCTCGACGGCCTGATGCGCGGGGAGACGGTGAACTTCGACGGCGAGTTCTATCAGATCAACGGCCTCGAGGGGAGTCCACGGCCGCGGCAGGGACCGCGTCCGCCGATCGCCGTCGGCGGCGGTGGACCCAAGATGCTCGCCCTGGCCGCCAAGCACGCCGACATCATCTCCGTCGCGCCCGGCACCACCACCGACGGCAAGATGAAGCTGTCCGACATGACCATCGAGAAGACCGCCGAGCGTGTCGACCGGATCCGGCAGGTCGCCGGCGACCGGTTCGACGAGCTCGAACTGAACTGGACGATCGCTGTCATCGTCATCACCGACGATCGGGTCGCCACCGCCGAGATGGCGCTGAAGGCGCTCGAACAGGGCTATCCGCCCAACATCGCGCACGACACCGAGTTCACCGTCGACGACGTGCTGACCTCGCCGTACATCGCGATCGGGAGCTTCGACGAGATCGCCGACCAGATCCGGGAGGTGCGCCGCCGCACCACCATGTCCTACGTAGGGGTGTTCCCCACGCAGATGGATGCTTTTGCGCCCGTGCTGGCGCAATTGAAGGGGGAGTAGGATGGCCGACGGTCTCGCGAGTCAACAGCGAGGTGACGGGTCGGTGAACCCGGGGGCGCGCGTCGAAGGGCGACGCGCGCTCATGCGAAGCCGAGCATGACGAACGCGAGTTTTTCGTTGGGTAACTGGACGTGCGCTACCGTATCCCGCGGTCGGCACAGGACGTGGACAGCAGGACTGCGTGGTGGTGTCGCCAAGACCTCGCCGGAGAACTGCGCCCGCGTGGGGGAGTCCACGAGGGGGCACAGGAGTAATGAATGCTGAGTACTGAACTCGAAGACTTTCTCGATGAGACCGGGAACATCTCTTTCACCGAGGAAGCGACCCTGGTCGACTACGTCGAGCAGAACGTCCGCGAACAGGCCGACACACTGGCCTACCGGTTCATCGACTACAGCCGCGAACGCGATGGCGAGCCCCAGGATCTGACGTGGGCGCAGTTCGGCAAGCGACTCCGCGCCGTCGCAGCACGTC
This sequence comes from Gordonia sp. SCSIO 19800, assembly GCF_018132775.1. Taxonomy (NCBI): domain Bacteria; kingdom Bacillati; phylum Actinomycetota; class Actinomycetes; order Mycobacteriales; family Gordoniaceae; genus Gordonia; species Gordonia sp. SCSIO 19800. The sequence goes on from NZ_JAGRQM010000007.1 coordinate 212,576, forward strand.
TGCAGCAGGTCACCAAGCCGGGCGACCGCGTGGCGATCCTCGCGCCCCAGTCGCTGGAGTACGTGATCGGGTTCTTCGCGGCGCTCTACGCCAGCAACGTCGCCGTCCCGCTGTTCTCCCCCGACGAGCCCGGACACACCGACCGACTGCACGCGGTCCTCGACGACTGCAAGCCGACCGCGATCCTCACCTCGACGAAGTCCGCCGAGGCGGTGCGTGACTTCTTCGCGCCGCTGCCGGCCAAGGAGCGACCGCGCGTCATCGCCGTCGACGCCGTCCCCGACTCGGTCGGGTCGAGCTGGGTGGCACCGGTCGCCGGTCAGGACAAAAACAAGGACACCGTCGCCTACCTGCAGTACACCTCGGGTTCGACGCGCGTCCCGGCCGGTGTGGAGATCACCTATCAGGCGGTCGCCGCGAACGTGCTGCAGATCTCCGACACCATCGGCATCGATCGCAAGGCCCGCGGCGTCACCTGGCTGCCGATGTTCCACGACATGGGTCTGCTCACCGTGATCCTGCCTGCGCTCGGCGGCCGCTACATCACGATCATGAGCCCGCAGGCCTTCGTTCGCCGTCCCGGTCGCTGGATCAAGGAGCTCGCCGCCGCCGCCGACGGCGCGGAGACCTTCGCCGCGGCTCCCAACTTCGCCTTCGAGCACGCCGCCGCGCGCGGTCTGCCGAAGGAGGGCGAGGAGCTCGACCTCTCCAACGTCATCGGTCTGATCAACGGGTCGGAGCCGGTCACGGTCAGCTCGATGAAGAAGTTCAACGAGGCGTTCGCGCCGTACGGGCTGCCGAAGACGGCGATCAAGCCCTGTTACGGCATGGCCGAGGCCACGCTGTTCGTGTCCGCGACGCAGCGCGAGAACGAGGCGAAGGTCGTCTACGTCGACCGCGACGACCTCAACGCCGGCAGTTTCACCCTCGTCGACTCCGACGCGCCCAACGCGGTCGCGCAGGTGTCGTGTGGTCAGGTCGCGGTGAGCCAGTGGGCCACCATCGTCGACACCGAGACGGCGACCGAACAGCCCGACGGCCATGTCGGGGAGATCTGGTTGCATGGTCTGAACATCGGCGCCGGCTACTGGAACAAGCCGGAGGAGACCGAGGAGACATTCCACAACAAGCTCGTCACCCCGCTCCCGGAGAACAGTCACGCCGAGGGTGCGCCCGCGGACGCGATCTGGATGCGCACCGGCGACTTCGGGGTCTGGCTCGACGGTGAGCTCTACATCACCGGGCGAGTCAAGGACCTGGTGATCGTCGACGGCCGCAACCACTACCCGCAGGACCTCGAGTACAGCGCGCAGGAAGCCAGCGACGCGCTGCGCCCCGGCTTCGTCGCCGCGTTCTCGGTGCCGGCCAATCAGTTGCCGGGCGAGGTGTTCGAGTTCGCCGGCAGCGGTTTGAAGCCCGACGCCGACGACGCGTCCGAGCAACTGGTCATCGTCGCCGAGCGCGGACCCGGCCGCAAGGCCGACCCGCAGGAGGTCGCCGACACCGTGCGTGCCGCGGTGGCCCAGCGTCATGGCGTGATGGTCCGCGACGTCCTGCTGGTTCCGGCCGGCTCGATCCCGCGCACGTCGTCGGGCAAGATCGCGCGGCGCGCGACCCGTGCGGCCTACATCGACGGCAGTCTCCGGGGCGGCTACAAGCAGACGGCGTTCCCGGACGCCGAGTAGCGAATCTGCGGACCCGGGCGGGGTGAGTGCGTCGAGTTGCCGCGCCCGGACACCCCGCGGGCTGATAATGCACCCGGCACCAGTTCAGGTGCCCCGAGATCAGTAGTCTGGAAGCGATGTCTGAACTGAATACCGACGAGGCCCGCAGTATCGATTCCGCCGCGGCCGGCACCGATGGCGAGACCGCCGGTGACCTCACTGTCGACCAGCTTCGTGATTGGCTGCGCGAGTGGGTGTCACAGGCGACCGGGCTCCCCGTCGAGCAGATCGCCGTCGACCGTCCCATGGAGGAGCTCGGTCTCTCGTCTCGCGACGCCGTGGCGCTCGCCGCCGACGTCGAGGACAAGACCGGGGTGATCCTCACCGCGACGGTCGTCTACAACCATCCGACGATCGCCACGCTCGCGCAGCGCATCATCGAGGGCGATCCCGACGAGGGCGCCGACGGCGATGCGGACACCTTCTGGCGGCGCGAGCGCAACGCGGACGACGACATCGCGATCGTCGGGCTCTCGACCCGGTTCCCGAAGTCGGGCACGACGCCCGAGTCGACGTGGGACGCGCTGATCGCCGGCGTCGACGGTGTCTCGGACCTGCCCGCGGATCGGTGGTCGGAGTTCCGGTCCGATCCCCGGCTCGTCGAGATCCTCGACGCGGCCAACACCAAGGGCGGTTACCTCGACGACGTCCGCACCTTCGACGCCGACTTCTTCCAGATGAGCCCGCGCGAGGTCGAGATGGTCGACCCGCAGCAGCGTCTCGCGCTCGAGCTGACCTGGGAGGCACTCGAGCACGCGCACATCCCGCCGAGCGATCTCAAGGGCGCTCCGGTCGGTGTGTTCATCGGCTCCTCCACGAACGACTACCAGCTGCTGGCGACCCTCGGCCTGAGCGAGGGCGCCGAGGACACCGCCGCGTATGCGCTGACCGGCACCTCCACCGCGATCGTCGCGAACCGGGTGTCCTACTTCTACGACTTCCGCGGGCCGTCGATCGCCCTCGACACCGCGTGCTCGTCGTCGCTGGTGGCCGTTCATCAGGCCGTCCGCAGCCTGCGGACCGGCGAATCCGACCTCGCGCTGGCCGGCGGCGTCAACATGATCATCAACCCGGCGGCCACCCTCGGTTTCGACAAGATCGGCGCCCAGGCGGCGGACGGACACGTGAAGGCGTTCTCCGCCGACGCGGACGGATTCATCCGCGCCGAGGGCGGCGGATTGTTCGTCCTGAAGCGACTGTCCGACGCGCGTCGTGACGGCGACGACGTCCTCGCGGTCATCGCGGGCTCGGCGGTCAACAGCGACGGTCGCTCGAACGGCCTGCCGGCCCCGAACCCCGAGGCGCAGGTCGACGTCCTGCGGGACGCCTATGCCGACGCCGCGATCGATCCGCGCACCGTCGACTACGTGGAGGCCCACGGCACCGGGACCATCCTCGGCGATCCGATCGAGGCCGACGCCCTGGGCCGCGTGGTCGGTCGCGGACGCCTCCCCGGCTCGCCGATGCTGCTCGGATCGGTCAAGACGAACTACGGCCACATGGAGTCGGCCGCGGGCGCGGGTGCTCTGGCCAAGGTCGTGCTCGCGATGCAGCACGGCACCATCCCGGCGTCGCTGAACTACAGCGGCCCCAACCCGTACATCCAGTTCGACGCCAACAATCTCAAGGTCATCCCGGAGGCCACCGAGTGGCCGCGCTATTCCGGTCATGCCGTCGCCGGTGTCTCCGGATTCGGTTTCGGCGGCACCAACGCGCACGTCGTCGTCCGCGAGGTGCGGCCCGAGGATCTCGCGCCGGCGTCCGCGCCCGCAGGCCATGCGGGCGCATCCGAGTTGCCGGCGTCGGCGTCGCTCGTCGACGAACCCGATCTCGACGACGACGTCTACCTGACCGAGGCCGAGCGTGCCGTGCTCGCCGCGCAGGCGAAGAACGTCGATCCGGTGATCGAAGAGACCGCGTCGGATCCGGCCGCCGGCTTCGCACCGTGCGCGGTCGAGGGTTCGGTTGTGCCGCTGGTCATCTCGGGCTTCCTGCCGTCGCGTCGGCGCAAGACCGCCGCGGACCTGCTCGAGTGGCTCGAGTCCGACGAGGGACGGTCGACGCCGCTCGCCGACATCGGCCGCGCGCTGGCACACCGCAACCACGGACGCTCGCGCGCCGTCGTCATGGCCCGTACGCACGACGACGCGATCACCGGCGTCCGTGCGGTGGCCGAGGGCAAGAGCAATCCGCTTGTCTACTCGTCGGATTCGCCCGACGCCGCGTCCGCGGTCTGGCTGCTCTCCGGATTCGGTTCGCAGCACCGCAAGATGGCCAAGCAGCTCTACACCGAGAACCCGATCTTCGCCAAGTACGTCGACCGGGTCGACGAGCTGGTGCAGAACGAGCTCGGGTACTCGATCGCGGAGATGTTCGTCGACGACGAGCAGACCTACGGCATCGAGCAGAGCCAGGTCGGCATCTACACGATCCAGGTCGCGCTCGCCGACACCCTGCGGCACCACGGCGCCGAACCCGGTGTGCTCGTGCCGCATTCGATGGGCGAGGCCTCGGCCGCGTACATCAGCGGCGGCCTCTCGCTCGAAGACGCGACCAGGGTGATCTGCCAGCGCTCGCGCCTGATGGGCGAGGGCGAGTCGATGCTCCAGGGCGACGACATCCGCCTGATGGCGCTCGTCGAGTACAGCGCCGAGGACATCACCGACGTCCTCACCGACTACCCCGACCTCGAGATCTGCGTCTACGCCGCTCCGACGCACACCGTCATCGGCGGACCGGAGTCGCAGGTCGACGCCATCGTCGAGCGTGCCGAGAAGGAGGGCAAGCTCGGACGCAAACTGGCTACCAAGGGCGCCAGCCACACCTCGCAGATGGACCCGCTGCTGGGTGAACTGGCCTACGAGCTCACCGGTATCACGCCGCTGCGGCCCACCACCGGGTTCTACAGCTCGGTCGACCGCGAGGTCTTCTACCGCGCCGGCCACGAGCCCGTCCACACGATCGACTACTTCACCAAGGGCCTGCGCCACAGCGTGTGGTTCAGCCAGGCGATCGCGAAGTCGGTCGAGAACGGCCACCGCACCTTCCTGGAGCTCTCGCCGAACCCGGCCGTCCTGATCTCCGTTGCCGCGGTGACCTTCTCGGCTGGGCTGCACGACGCCGAGCTCATCGAGACGCTGCGGCGTAAGGAGGACGAGAGCTACGGACTCGTCAACGCGCTGATGAAGCTCTACGTGCACGGACATCCGGTCGACGTCGCGTCGCTGTTCGGTCGCGGTGGTCACGCGGCCATTCCGCGTACCCGCTTCGAGCGCAAAGAGTTCTGGCTCACCGCGAAGATCTCCTCGGGCGGCTCGGCCGGCACGGTCCCGGGATCGCACGTGGCACTGCCCGACGGCCGTCACGCCTGGGAGGTCAACGCGGCCGCGGTCACCGATCCGCGTGAACTGGTGCGTGCCGCGGCGGCCCAGGTCCTGGCGAATGCGGCTGTCGGGGCGTCGGTCGCGCACAGCGCCATCCCGGCATCGGGAACCCTCACGACGACGCTGAGCCCGCATCCCGGCGGTGCGGCGGTGACCGTGCACGCCAAGGCGGACAAGAACTTCCAGCTGCTGTTCGAGGCGGCGGTGACCGGTGACCTCGACGACACCGCAGGCGAGGTCACGGCCGCGCCCGCAGCCCCGAAACGGTCCGGTGCCGAGGTGTTCGCCGATGACACGGTGGTCGTCGAGGACGACGTCGTCGACGACATCGGCAACCGATGGAGTCCCGAATCCGGTGAGACGGTGGGTGATCGGCTCGCAATCATCGTCGGCGAGTCCATGGGCTACGACCCCGAGGACCTGCCGCGCGAGATCCCGCTGATCGAGCTCGGTCTCGACTCGCTGATGGCGGTGCGGATCAAGAACCGCGTCGAGTACGAGTTCGACATCCCGCAGCTGCAACTGCAGGCGATGCGCCAGGCGAACCTCGCCGACGTCGAGAAGTTCGTCGACTTCGCGGTGACGCATCGCGATCAGCTCGACGATCTCGCCCAGAATGCCGCCGGCGGTGGCGAACTCGACACCGCGGCGCTCAATGCCTACATCGACGAGCAGAACGCCGGCGGTGGTGAGTCGGCAGCCTCCGCACCGGCCGGCCAGTCCGACAAGCCCGGCGAGCAGTCGCCGGAGCCGAAGCGGCACATCGCCGAGGATCTGGCCGACGTCGAGCAGGCGGTCGCGAACTCGCCCGAACCGGAGGTGTCGTCACGCGAGGAGGCGGTCGAGGAGTCGGCCGCTCCCGCGGCAACCCCGAAGCCGGCCACCGACATCACCTCGCAGCGGGCCGTCGCCGAGGCGGCCGGCTCGGACGTGCCGCCGCGGGATGCCGCCGAGCGATTGACCTTCGGCACGTACGCGGTGGTCACCAAGGCCTCGGCCGGCGGCATCTTCAACAAGCTGCCGGTGCTGTCGGAGGACGTGGCCCAGCAGCTCACCGATCGCCTCAACGAGCGTACCGGCGGAGATCTCGACGTCGAGGACATCCTCGACTCCGAGACGATCGAGGAGATGTCGAACTACGTGCGCGAGCATCTCGATGCCGGCGCGTCGACCGACGGGTTCCTGCGCTACCTGCGCCTCGTCCCGGACGGCAAGAAGGTCTATGACCCGTCCGCCGGCGATCCTACGCCGATCCTGCTGTTCCATCCCGCGGGCGGGAACACCTCCGCCTACGAGGCGCTGCTGAAGCGTCTGCCGGCGGACCGGCCCGTCATCGGCTTCGACCGTGGAGTCGAGGGATCGATCGAAGACCGTGTGCGCGAATACCTTCCGCGCCTGCGTGAGCTGCAGCCGAACGGCCCGTACGTGCTGGTCGGCTGGTCCTTCGGCGGTGCGCTCGCCTATGGCGTCGCGCAACTCCTGCGTGAGGCCGGGGAAGAAGTTGCCTTCGTGGGCCTCATCGACGTGGTGCGCCCTCGCGCGGACATGACCGAGACGCCGGACAGCAAGCGGGCGCGGCTCGAGCGCTGGAAGGAGTTCGCGATCCGCAACTACGACCTCGACCCCGATGTACCGATCCCGATGGATCGGCTCGTCGAGGCCGACGACGAGGGGCAGTTCGCGATCATCATGGAGATGATGTCGATGTCGGGCACCAAGATCCCCGGCGGCATCATCGAACACCAGCGGACCTCGTTCATCGAGAACCGCGTGCTGAGCAGCATCGCGCCGGAACCCTACGACGGCAAGGTCGTGCTGTACCGGGCCGACAAGATGCACGCCGGCGCCGTCGAACTCGAACCGCAGTGGGCCGAGATAGACGAAGACGGCCGCTGGGGTGAGGTCGTCGACGACCTGGAGATCATCCACGTCGGCGGTGACCACCTCTCGATCGTCGACGAGCCGTACATCGCCAAGATCGGCAACGACCTGGCCGCGCGGGTCGGACGGCTCGATGAGCAGTAGCGGCACGGCTGCTCATCGTCAATCAGTGGTCGCGTAGAAAGTGAGACACCGTGGCTGACACCACCGCAGGCAAGCTCGCCGACCTCCGTCAGAAATTGGAGGCCGCTCGCGAGCCGGGAGGCGAGAAGGCGCTCGCGAAACGCGCGGCGAAGGGGATCTGTTCTCCGCGTGAGCGTCTGAGCATGCTCTTCGATCCCGGGACCTTCGTCGAGATCGGTGCGCTGGCGAAGATGCCGGGTGCGGCCGAGAGTGGTTACGGCGACGGCGTGGTCACCGGACACGGGCTGGTGCACGGGCGCCCGGTGGCGGCGTTCTCCCACGACCAGTCGGTCTTCGGCGGAACCGTCGGTGAGATGTTCGGCCGCAAGGTCGCCTCGCTGATGGAGTGGGCGGGCAAGATCGGCTGCCCGATGGTCGGTATCAACGACTCGGCCGGCGCGCGGATTCAGGACGCCGTCACCTCACTCGCGTGGTACGCCGAGATGGGTCGCCGCAACGATCTGCTCTCCGGTCTCGCGCCGCAGATCTCGGTGATCCTGGGCAAGTGCGCCGGCGGCGCGGTCTACACCCCCGCCAACACCGACATCCTGGTGGCCGTCGAGGACAAGTCGTACATGTTCGTGACCGGACCCGATGTGCTGAAACAGGTGAACGGCGAGGAGATCTCGGCCGAGGACCTCGGCAGCGCGCACAATCAGGCGCGGTGGGGCAACATCCATCACGTCGCCCCCGACGAGAAGTCCGCGTTCGACTGGGTCCGTGAGTACCTGCAGTACATGCCGTCGAGTGCCTACGAGCGGCCGCCCGTCGTCAACCCGGGTCTCGAGCCGGAGATCACCGAGTCCGATCTGTCGCTCAACGACTTCATGCCCGACAACGACAACGCCGGGTACGACATGCACGACATCATCATCAAGCTGTTCGACGACGGCGCCTTTCACGAGGTGGGAGAGTTGTTCGCGCCCAACATCATCACCGGGTACGCACGGGTCGACGGCCGGTCGGTGGGTGTGGTCGCCAATCAGCCGAGCGTGATGTCGGGTGTGCTCGACACCGACTCGTCGGAGAAGGCGACGCGTTTCGTGCGCATCTGCAACGCCTTCAGCATCCCGTTGGTGTTCCTGGTGGACACCCCGGGCATCCTCCCGGGTCTCGCGGAGGAGCAGAAGGGCACCATCCGACGCTCCGGCCGCTTCCTGTACGCCTACGTCGAAGCCGATGTCCCCAAGGTGACCGTCGTGCTGCGCAAGGCTTACGGCGGCGCCTACGCGGTGATGGGCAGCAAGCACCTCGGTGCCGACGTCAACTTCGCCTGGCCGACAGCGAAGATCGCGGTGATGGGCGCCGAGTCGGCGGCCGCGGTGCTGACCCGACGCCAGACCGAAGGTCTCTCGGCCGCCGAGGCGGACAAGATCCGCCGCGAGTTCATCGACTTCTACAACACGATGATGGCCACCCCTTACCTCGCCGCCGAGCGTGGCTACGTCGACGCGGTCATCGAACCCGCCGAGACCCGGTTGCAGCTCCGCAAGGCGTTGGCGCAGTTGCGCGACAAGGAGGTCCTCAAGACCCCGCGCAAGCACTTCCTGATGCCGATCTAGCGACGGGCCTCGCTCCGCTCTGAGGTGCGAGCGCTACCTGTACCGCCCTCCGCTCCCTGATCCGAGAAAGTTGCAGATCCCCTGCTCCCTGAGGAGCGAGCTTGCGAGCGTCACGAAGGGTCTTGGTGACTCGGGTCGCGAAGACCCCTTCGTGACGACGCGCCCTCCGCAAGGTCCGGGCGCTCCTCGGGGAGCAGAGTGCGTGGTAGTGCGCGGGTAGCAGGACTGCCTAGTTCTTCACCGCCCGCATGGGTCCCGGGGTCCAGAGTCCGTGGTGGGTGTCGGTGGTGATGGTCAATTCGGCGTCGGTCTGCGGGAGGATCGGGGTCAGGCTCTGAAGCATGCCCCAATCCTTGGCCCAGTCGTTGCGCAGGTACGACGGGTACACGCGCGGCCGCAACTCGTTCTCGATGATGCCGAGCGGGCCGCCGGAGTCGCCGGCCATCCAGCGCTGCGAGTTGACCCGTTCGCCTTCGCGGTCCGGCGAGATCCGCCACTCCGGTGTCTCCAGGACCCCGTACTTCACCTGGGCGGGACGCTGGCACGGGAAGGCGAGACCGGCCTCCCAGTCGATGAGCACCGGATCCTCGCTGCCCACCAGCGAATTCAGCGTCACCATCGACGAGACGCGCGGCGGGGTGACGGCCAGCCACTGGTCGCGCAGCGTCGAGGTGTCCTCGGCGAGAACGCGGACCACCGTCGCGCCCGGGGGCGCCTGGTCCATCGGGAAGCGCAGGTTGCGCCACTCGGGGGCACCACCGATGTCGAGCGGCACCATCTGACCGGCCGGTGCCACCGTGCCGTCCGGCGCGACGCGGCCGAACTGCAGTCGCACTCGCTGTCCGGGCCGGGTGACGGCGAGGTCGTCGATGTACTCGACCTGCCCCGCCACCGACATCGTGACGAGCGGCTGCTCGCCGGAGGGGTTCTCCGGCAACTGATACCAGTCGGACGTGAGGCGACCGGTGCCGCTGGGGGAGTTGTAGGTTCCGAGGACCGGGGTCTGGCTCGGTGACAGACCGAACGGCAGCTTCACGGTCGACCCGTTGACGCCGGCCTGGGCGGTCTGCCCACCGCTGGTGTCGCTGGAACCGGTCGTGGTGTCGGTCTCGGCGCCGGTGCCGTCCTCGGTCGGATCGGACTGGGTGCGGTCGACTTCCGCGGTCGAGGTGCCCGACGAGGACTCCTCGGCTTCCTCTTCGGTCTCCTCGGACAGGTCCGACGCCACTCCGTTGGGGTCGAACCCTTCCATCCCGGTTCCGGCCAGCGCGGCGCCCGGCGACGGGTTGTCCTGTCCCGCCACTCGCGCGGGTGACAGCAGTCCGGCGTTCGGATCGTCCTCCACCAGTACGGCATCGGCGAGTGCGCACGGCTGTCCTTGGAGCGCGTTGACGTTCGAGCTCAGCCACGACCACGAATTGCGCTGCGTCCAGTCCGCTTTCGCGAATGACACCAGGGTGAACAGCAACATGATGGTCGACACGACGATGATCGACGGGCTGCGGAGTCGGGCGAACACCGACCGCGACGCACCGGTCCGGACGGCGTCGTCGACGTAGTCGTCGCGGAAATGCTGCCACAGACCGAGGGCGGTCAGCGCTACTGCCACCGCGAGGATCCCGGTCCAGAGCGGGATGCCCCGGACGTCGGGAACCGCGTCCCGCCAGGGGATTCCGTAGCTGCCGACGTACCACCACTGGTTGCGTCCGGAGAACGCGAGCGCCAGGACATATGCGCAGGCGGCGGCGAACAGGGTCCGGTTGCGGCGACGACGCATGATCGTGCGATCGGCGCAGGCGGTCGCCACTGCGGCGAGCGCGCCGCCGATCGCGGCGTACACACCGAGCTGGTGGGTCCACTTGGTCGGCAGGAATGCCATCAGCACGGCCGAGCCGGCGACCATGGCGACCAGACGCCACGTGGGTGCGGTGGCGATGCCGGGCAGGCGGCGCCGGTTGAGCAGCATCACCACGACCAGGACGAAGCAGGTGAACACGATGAGAATGCCGAAACGCCGGGCGATTCCGCCATCGGCGGTCGGATTCATCAGCATGTAGTAGCGCATCGGCTCTTCCCACCACTTGTTGGTGGGGCCGACCTGTCCGTTGACCGACACCGCTTCCAGGATCGGTGCCAGCGGCTGGTCGGCGAAGATCTCGAACATCACCGCGAGCCCGGCGGCGAGAATCGGGAGAAGCAACGGCCACAGACCGTCGCGCTTGCGGCGCACCGCGAGACGTTTGATGAGCGGCCGGATGCCGGCGATCAGGGCGATCGAGGCGATGACGCCGGTGGGATGGATGGTGAGGGTGAACGCCGCGGAGATGATGCCGATCGTCAGCGGGAAGAACCGGCCGGTGGCGATCGCGCGCTCGACGCACACCCAGGTGAAGATGGTGCCCAGCGCGATGAGCGGCTCGACGCGCAGTCCGTTGTTGTACGGCATCCACACCGCCAGGAAGACCAGGGCGGCAGCCCAGATCGCCGGCGTCGACTCGCGGACGGCCCGCCCGAGACGGGGGATCGCCGCCCGGCTGATCAACCACCACGACGCCATCGCGAACAGGAACGGCAACAATCGCAACCACGGCGTCGCGGTGCTGATCTCCATCCACGCCGACAGGTAGTGGTAGTGCCAGCCGAACGGATCCTGCGGGACACCGAAGTAGCGGTAGTAGTTGTCGAGATAACCGGCCTCGCCGGCGATCCGGCCGACCGTCACCTGGTATCCGTCGTCGGCGGTGTTGCCGCCGACGAACAGCCAGATCAGCAGCACCAGGGTGACGACTCCGTCGACCGGGCGTACGCGCCACCAGCCCGCCGGGAAGATCTTGTGATGGCCGCGCGCGTCGCGGGCGTCCAGGACCGCCAGCGCGGCAAGGGAGAGGATCGTCGACGCGATGCCGAGGACCAGCAGCCAGAACTTGAGTGTCGTGGGCGTGGAGACGAACCGGGTGTCGATGGTCGACCGGAAGGAGAGTCCGTCGGTGCTGACGTCGGCCGGAAGGCTCGAGTACACACCGATGATCTGCGGCCGGGCGTTGGGATCCCGCAGATCGAAGGACCGGACAGCGCCGGCCTCATCGTCATTCGGCCCGCTCCCGGCGCCGGCGGCGTTCTCCGGCAGACCCTGGATCGACCCCCGCGTGCCTTCGGTGTCGGATTCGACGACGATCCGACAGTCCGGCGCCGACTGTGCGGCCGCGCGAGGAGTGTTGAGTAGCAGGACGTTTCGTTGCACGACCTGGAGCGAGTCAGCGGTGGCCCGGACGAAGAGGCCGACCTTGCCTGCCTCCGCGCCGCCCTCGGGCACCGTCGACAACAGCACTCCGCCGGACGCGGGCAAGGACGCGCCGAGTGCACACGGAACCGTGACGTCCATCGAGACCGGGACGAACGACACGTTCGGTGCGGCGACATTCGCCACCGAACCCTGTTGCGGCCAGGTCAGTTCGGCCTTCGTGTAGTCGACCGGCAGGAACGGGCTGAGCAGTGCTAGCAGGATGCCCACGATGCCCGCGGCCATCGCGACGATACGCGCGGTGCCGGCGTGGCGTTCGGCGAAGCCCGGGCGGCGGTCACTCACGAATGACGCGGTGTCGGCGGGACTTCGGGAAGAAGTGTCGGTGTCTGCCACGTCTGCCTGGTTCTCTCCGGTGTGCCGCGTCGCCGGTTCGGCGTGCGAGTGGTCGGGGTCAGTCATCTTCGGGCACCACCCTGATCGGGCCTGGGCGCGACCATCCCCAGGTGGTCGACGTTCCCGTCTGCACCTCCGCGGGTCGCGCCTGCGGCACCAACGGGGTCAGGCGCTGCAGGTTGCCCCACTCGCGGTACCAGTCGTCGTCCAGGTAGGTGGCGAGGGTCGACGGCCGCGTGAGCGCCTCCACCGGCGCCAGCAGTCCGCCGTCCTCGGTGGCCATCCAGGTCTTGGACTGCGAGTTGGCGATCCACGACTCGGGCAGGATGCGCCACTGCGGGAGGTCGAAGACGCCGTGGTGGGCGGTCATCGGACGCTGGCACGGGAACACCGCGCCGGCGGCGAAGTCGATGAGCACGGGATCGGTGGAGCCGACGACGGTCTGCAGGGTCTGCAGCACCGGGGCCCGCGGCGGGGTGACCGCGAGCCACTGGTCCGGGTCGAGGTTGTTGTCCCGGGCGACGATTCGCATCACGGTCGCATCAGCGGGAACGCGGTCCATTGGGATGCGCAGGTTTCGCCACGGGCGGTTGGTCCGCTCGGGGTCGATCGGGATCGCGGGTGCGCCGACCTCCTCGAACTGTCCGTTGGCAGGAACATTCGGCCCGCTCGCTTCGCTCCCGGCGCCCGCTTCGGACTCCCTACCGAACTGGACCTCCAACGCCTGCCCGAAGTTCGGGACGCCGTCCCGGTCGAGCGTGAAAACCGCGCCGGCGGCGGTGATGACGATCAGCGGCGAGGAGTCGCGGGCGGGCAGGCGATACCAACCGGTGGTCAGAGTGGCCTGGCCGCTGTTGGTCTCGTGGCTGCCCAGCACGGGTGTGGTCGCCGGATCGAGACCGAACGGCAGTGCGGCAGTGCTGCCGTTGACGCCGCGAGGCCCGACGCCGCCGGTGGTTCCCGGGTTGCTGCCGTAGACGATGAACGTCTTCGACAGGTCCGCCGAGGTGTTCATCGCGCCGGGTTTCTGGGCTCCGGCCTGCGGCGTCAGATCGGGCTTCACCCCGTCGGGACGGAATCCCTGGGACTGACCCTGCAGCGTCGACGACGCCGTGCCGCCGTCCGCCGGCGTCAGCATGCCGCGATTGGGATCGGGTTCGACGAGCACGGATTCGGCCATCGCGCAGGTGTTTCCGCGCGCGGAGTCGAGATTGGCGGACAGCATCGTGAAGGTGTCCGCGCGGCTGGTCGCGGCCTTCGCGAACACCGCGAGTTCACTGACGACGATGAGGACGGCGATCACCGCGATCGGCGCGGAGGCGACCCCGATGCGCCAGCCGGCGGGCGCGGCACCGCGGTCATGGGCGAGGCCGGTCTCGTCGACGAAGTCCATCCGGAGGTGTTGCCAGATGGCGAACAGCAATGCCACCACCGCGAGCGCGAGGAGCACGGTCGACACCTGGATCCCGGCGACGACAGGTGCCTTGTCGAACCAGGCGATGCCGAAGTTGTAGGGCCACGGCCAGGCGTTCTTGCCCGCCGCTGCGGCCGCGCACGCCACCAGCAGCCCGGCGACCAGGATCGACAGGTTGCGGAGCGTGCGGCGCGCCGCCTGCCCGATCGCCACGCAGGCGACGGCGGCCAGCGCCGCGCCGAGGCCGGCGAAGATGCCGAACTGGATGGTCCACTTCGTCGGCGTGAACGACAGGAACAGGATCGTCAGCAGGGAGGCGCCCAGTGCCCGCCACACCGCGCCCGGATCGATGCCGTCGATCCGCTTGCGGCGCAACATGATCGCCAGGACGACGAACATGGACACGGCGAACAGGAGCACCGGGATGCGGCGGGCCAGGGCGCCGTCGGTGGTGTTCACCGCGAGGAAGTAGTAGCGCAGGAGTTCCTGATACCACGCCAGCGTCGGACCGACCGAGTAACGGATCCGCAGGGCCTCGAAGACGGTCGCGAGGGTCTGGTCGCGGAAGACGATGATGACGACCAGCGCCACACCCGCGAGAAGGGGGGCGAGCAGCGGCAGGAGTCCGTCTTCGGCGCGGCGTCGGACCAGGATGCGGAGCATGGGCCGGGCGCTCGCGATGAGCAGGGCGAGCGCGACGAGACCGTGCGGGGCCAGGGCGAGCGTCAGCGCGGCAGTGAATGCGGCGATGACGGCCGGCAGCATCCGTCGCGTCGAGACCGTGACCTCCACCGCCCACCAGGTCGCCAGGGTGCCGAGGACGATGATGCCCTCGCTGCGCAGCCCCGAACACATCGGGAGCCAGAACGCGAGGAAGACCGCCGCGCCGGTGAGCATCGCCCACTGTGACCGCCGCACGGCGCCACCCAGGCGGGGCAGGAGGACTCGGCTGAGGATGAACCAGGCGGCCAGGCCCGCGAACAGGGACGGGAGCCGCATCCACAGGCCGGTCGTCGAGATGGTCGACCAGTACGCCAGGAAGTTGTAGTACCAGTCGAACGGCGATTCGGGGATGCCGTAGAAGCGGTAGTAGTTCGCGAGGTATCCGGCGTCGGCGGCGTTGCGCCCCATGTTGAGGATGTAACCGTCGTCGGGTGACCCCGCCCCGAGAAAGTGCCAGACCACCAGCGTCACCGTCACGCCGATGTCGGTGGGGCCGGGGCGCAGGACCCGGCGCCACCGGAGGCGTCGGCCGACTCTTCGGTGATAGCCGTGGATGCGGTCGAGGCGTCCGACGGCCACGAGCGCGACGATCGCGGCTCCGACGCCGACGACCATCACCACCCACTTGAGGATCGACGGCGACGAGTCGAAGCGATCGTCGATCTCGAGGCGGACGTCGACACCCGGGGCGGCCCGGAGCTGTTCGGGCGTGAGGTCGGTGAAGATGCCGGCGATCTGCGGGTTCGACGCCGGTTCGGCGAGGCCGATGGCGCCGCCGCCCGCGATCGCCGGTCCCGGGGGCAGACCGACGAACTGCGCGCCGGTCGTCGTGGCGTCGGAGAAGATGCGGAGTTCGGTACAACCGGCCAGCGCGTCCCGCGGCACCGAGGCAAGCGTCTTGTTGCGGTTGGTGACGGATACACCGTTCGCGTCGGCGACGACGAACAGCCCGTTGTCCCGCGCTTTCACCGCGGCCACGGGCATCGTCGACAGCACGACGGTCGACGAGTCGGCGGGGGTCGTCGACAGCACGCGACACGGGATCGAGATGTCGACGTTCCGTGCGGTCTGCGCCACGAGCGGAGCCGTGACCGATGCCGAGGTGTCGGTCTGTTGTGGCCACGTGATCGACGCCGTCGAGGTGCTGACGGGCAGGAACGGGGTCAGGATGCCGGCGACGACGGCGATGAGCCCGGCGACCGCGGCGACGAGCGCGACGGTGCGGGACTGCGGTGCGCCGGACGCACGCTGGGCAGCAGCTCCAACGGTGGTGGCGGCGTTGCCAGCGGACACTTCAGGCGACTTCGGCACAGGCGCATCGTAGTCAGCCATGCTGTGACAAACCCAAATCCCCTGACCGGATAGCTCGATGTGGCTTGGGTGGCTTCGACACGGCTCCTCGCTGCGCTCGTCACCTGCTCAACCAGCGGGAGAGGCGAGACCGCCGGCTCCCCGCCCGCTGGCCGAGCAGCGTCGTCCGAGTGCAGCGAGACCGCCGGAGTTCCGCCCGCTGGCCGAGCAGCGTCGTCCGAGCGCTGCGAGGCCGCCGGCTCCCCGCCTGCTGGCCGAGCAGCGTCGTCCGAGCGCAGCGAGGCCGCCGGCTCCCCGCCTGCTGGCCGAGCAGCGTCGTCCGAGCGCAGCGAGGCCGCCGCGTCCGTCGAGGTCACTTTCCGCGCGCGACTCGGATCAGGAGAACCGCATGAGGATCGAGTGCACGGCCTGGGTGACGGTCATGCGGTCGTAGGTCTGCACGAACTCGAAGGTGCGCTCGAGATCGGGACCGGCGTCGTGCTGGTCGCGCGCCGAGAGCAGCGCCGCGAAATGCGGCCCGAGGACGGCGACATTCCACTCGTTGATCAGGTCGTCCTCCGCGTCGAGCGGCGCGCGGTGGACGTTCCCGTCCCGGATGTCGGGCAACCCGACTCCGTAGACCCCGGCCAGACCGGTCTTCTCCGACATCTCCCGCCACCGCTTGGCGGTTCGCGAGGTGAAGTGTTCGGCGAACTGGAAGGTGCCCAACACGATCGCGGCGCCACCGATGGCCGCCTGCTCCTCGAGTGCCTTGCTCATCTCGATGAGCAGGCGTTTGTTGCCCATACGCGGCGGGATCGAGGTCGACGCGATGCGGTACGGCGTCGACTTGTCCGGGCCGGGGGTGGTCCACACCGGCATCTCGGGCAGCGGCACGACGGTCCGGCTGGCGAGGACGGACGGGTCGGTCACGGCGGGATACAGGTCGCCGATACCGAAAGCGGCGCCCATCGTCTGGGCGGTGATCCGGGTGGCCTCGTCGTCGACGCCCTCGGCGATGACGACGGCATGGCTGCGTTCGGTGTGCGCGGCCAGCGCGTGGGCCAGGTGCGCGGCGTCGGAGTTGGTCTGCGACGTGAGCAGTTCGGCACCGGTGACGATGATGTCGGGTTCGACGAGGGAGAGCAGCGTGGCCGCGTGCTCGCTGCGGACGAGCCCGTCGACGCAGATGATCTTGCCGGCCGCCCGGGCGCGGGCGACGCGGGCGAGTGTCCGCTGCGGGCTGCGTTCGACGGCGTCGGGGAGGATGACCATGACGTGACGTTCGAGGCTGCGCGCCGTCTCGTCGTCGAGGTTGTCGATCAGGTCGAGATCGAGGGAGACCAGCAGCGGCAGGATCTTGGCCAGCGACTGCGCACGTTGGGACGCGGCCATCTTGCGCTTCCGCTCGTCGAGCACAGGGTGTTCTTCGACAAGACGGGCGGCGCGTTTGAGGGCGGCGGCGGTGGCGAGCCGGGTACCGGCCGGCCCCCGGAGCTGCAGTTCGACGGCGGCGAGAGCGCCATCGGACAGCCGGCAGACCGGCGCGAACTGCATGTGGAGCTCCAGATCATCGAACAGGGTGAATGATCGCGTTTCGGACACACGTGCCTCCCCGTCAGAGCGGAAGAGCGCCCCGATCGATCTGGTGGACGCGGATTGCTTCACATCCTGTTCGCGGCGTTAGCCTGTGGCCAGCGTAACAAACCACGAACGGTGGACATGGTCGAGAAGCCCTTGGTCCCTGAGGTCCCAAGCGGCGCAAGGTATTCGGCTGTGAATCCGGGTGCGGGTGTCAGTGCCTGTTCGTAGGTGTTGGGTACGGAGAGGTGTTACCGCGGCCGCGACCAACTGGGCGGAAGGTCGCGACCGCGGTTCCGGGGCGGGTCCGGGGGTGTGGTGACCCGCTACTCGGTCTGTTGCGCCAGGTCAGCGGGCTGCGTCGGCCGCTGCCTTTTCGCCGCTGGCGCCGGCATGGGTGAGCTCACCGGTGTAGCTCTCGAGGTGTGCGCGGACGAACCACTGGAACTTCTCCAGTTCGGCGGTCTGTCCGATGAGGATGTCCTCGGTGATCGGATCGATGTCGCCGATCTTCTTGATGCCGTCGCGGTGCGAGGTGATGAACCCGTCATAGACCAGGTCGAGCGCGCCGAGGTGTGCCTGCGCGGTGTCGCGTCCGATGGAGTAGTCGTTCCACGAGCGGTCGTTCTCGATCGCCTTGGCGGTGCCCTTCGGCGACGCTCCGAGCGTGGCGATGCGTTCGGCGATGGTGTCCGCGTAGCCGCGGACGAGCTCGACCTGCGGGTCGATCATCTCGTGCACGCCGATGAAGTTCGCGCCGACCACGTTCCAGTGGATGTGCTTGAGGGTGAGGTGCAGGTCGTTCAGCGCGCTGAGGCGCTCCTGCAGGATGCCCACGACCTCGTTGGCGGCTTCGTTGCTGAGTCCAGGTGCGGTGAATGAAGGCATGTCTCGAAATTAGGCCGGTATCGGCGCCGTGACGAGGGCTGCCGGCCATGAGTGACGGAACCGAGACAGCACATCACAGTGAGATAACGAAGGTCTCGAGCGTGTTTGCCGCACCGACCGTGGGGAAAGGGAAACCCCAGGTCGGCGCGGTGTCAGACACCAGATCAATACCCGCTGGAGCGCATCGGCGCGGGGTCGTACAACCCTGAACGGCGAGCCGTCCCGAGGTCAAGTTCCGCAGCCGGCGCCGGGATGATCTCGGTGAACTTCTGCAGGCCGCCCCAGTCACGTCCCCAGTTGTTACGGAGGTAGGTGGGCAGGAGGGTCGGACGCAGCATCGCCTCGGTGATGCCGAGCGGGCCGCCCGCGGTTCCCGACATCCAGGTCTGGCTGTTCTTCCGGGTGGCCTCGGCGTCGGGCATGATCCGCCACTGCGGCACCTCGAGGACGCCGTTGCGCACCTTCATCGGCTGCTGGCACGGGAAGACCATGCCGGGCAGCCAGTCGATGAAGACCGGGTCGGTCTGACCGACCACGTCGTTGAGCGTGGCCAGGGTGCTGACCCGCGGCGGCGTGACCGCCACCCACTCCGACGGTGCGGCCGCGGTGTCGGCGACCTCGACCCGCACGACGGTCGCCCGCTGCGGCGCATCGGCGAGCGGGAACCGCAGGTTGCGCCAGGTCGGGGTCTCGCCGATGTCGATCGGGAACATCCGGCCCAGAGCAGTCACCCGACCGTCGGTCTCGACCCGGCCGAACTGCATCGTGACCTTCTGGCCGGCGTGGACCACCCCGATGCCGTCGACCGCCTCCACCGAGCCGGCGACCGCCATCGTCAGCAGCGGGGCGTCCTCGGAGCGTTCGGGCAGCTGGTACCAGTCCGAGGTCAGCGACCCGGTGCCCGACGGCGAGCCGTAGCTGCCCAGCACGGGCGTCACGGCGGGGTCGAGTCCGAACGGCAGACGCACCGTCGATCCGTTGACGCCGCGGGCGCCCTGGCCGCCCTCGGTGCCGCCCTGCGCGGATGAGCTGTCGGCGGATTCGTCGGAACCCGCACCGGTCTGGGCGCTGTTCTGCGCACCCGAGGTGGTCGACGACTCGGTGCTCTCGGTCGCGTCGACCGAGAGCCGCCCGGGTACGCCGTTGGGGGTGAATCCGATGGCGTCCGGGCCGGCCAGCGCGGCGGCGACACTCGGCGCCGGCCGTCCGTCGACGGCCGCGGGTCGCAGCAGACCGGCGGTGGGATCGGCCTCCACGAGGACGTCGTTGGCCAGCCCGCACGAGTTGCCGGTGAGGGCGCGTGCGTTGGACTTCATCCACGACCACGAATCACGCTGCTCGTAGGCGCCTTTCGCGAACGAGGCGACCATGAACAGCACCATCATCCCGGCGATGACCGGCAGCGGGGAGAACTTCAGCTTCGAATACCACTTGTCGCCGCCCCGGGTTCGGGTCGTCTCGTCGACGAAGTCGTCGCGGAAGTGGAACCACAGACCCGCCAGTGCGGTGGCGACCGCGGCGACGAGGATGAACCAGGCGATGTTGATGCCGCCCACCGTGGGTGGGCGGTCCCACCACGGGACGCCGTAGCTGCCCACGAACCACCAGCCGTTGGTGCCGGCGAAGGAGATCCCGGTGATCGCCAGCACCGCGGCCGCGAAGAAGCTGCGGTTGCGGCGCGATCGCAGCACCGCCGGCGCCATCATGGCGCCCGCCGCGGCGGCGAGGCCCGCGGCGATACCCGCGTACACACCGAAGTGGTGGGTCCACTTGGTCGGTGTGAAGGCGATGAAGAACATGGTGCCGAGGGTCACCGCGACCAGGCGCCAGATCGGCGCGCGCGCAACGCCGTTCGGGTGCTCCCGACGGAGGAGGCGGAGCAGTACGACGAAGAGGCAAAGGATCATCGCCAGCACGCCGAAGCGTCGTGCGAGCGTGCCGTCGGCTGTCGGAAGGATCAGGTAGTAGTAGCGGATCGGCTCCTGCCACCACTCGAGTGTCGGACCGACGTCGGAGGCGACCTTGTTGCCCGCGATCAACGGCGCGAGCGGCTGATCGGCGAAGATCTGGAACAGCACAGCGGTGCCGGCGGCCAGGATGGGGGCGAGCATCGGGAGCAGGCCGTCCCGGGACCGGCGCGACACCAGGGTCTTCACGATCGGTCGGATCCCGGCCAGCAGTGCGGCGACCGCCATCAGGCCGCCGGGCGCGAGCGCGAGGGTGAAGGCGGCGGTGACCACCGCGACGGCGTAGGGGAGCAGTCGGCGGGTCGCGATTGCGCGTTCCACGCAGCACCAGGTGAGCAGAGCGCCGACGGCCTCGGCCGGTTCCGGACGCAGACCGTTGTTGAACGGCAACCAGATCGCGAGGAAGACGAACGCGGCCGACCACACCGCCGGCGTGCTGTGCCGCACCGCGCGGCCCAGGCGCGGGATCACCTCTCGGCTGATGAGCCACCAGCCCAGCAACCCGAGGAGGAAGGCCGGTAGTCGCATGAACGGTGCCGCGACGCTCACGTCCGTCATGGCCGAGATGACCTGGAAGTGCCAGCCGAACGGGTCCTGCGGCACACCGAAGTAGCGGAAGTAGTTGTCGGCGTACCCGGCGTCTCCGGTGATCCGGCCGACGATGAAGTTGTAGCCGTCGTCGGAGGTGTTGGCGCCCGCGAACCACCAGAAGGCGAGAATCGCGAACACCGCGACATCGGGCGGCCGGATCGTGAACCAGCCCGACGGCAGGAAACGCTTGTGGCTGCGGCCGTCCCGGCGGTCGAGGATGCCGAGCGCGATCAGCGAGACGATCGTCATGAGGATGCCGAGCACGATCGCGGTGAGCTTCAGCAGGGTCGGGGTGCTGACGTAGCGGGTGTCGATGGTGGCGCGCAGCGACAACCCGTCACGTGAGACATCGGCGGGCAGATCGCTGTAGACGCCGACGATCTGGGGACGCATCTCGTGGTCGGCCAGCGCGAAGCCGTGCGCGGCGCCGGAGTCCGCGGCCGGTTCGGGCAGGCCCTCGAATCGTCCGCTCACCCCCTCGCCGTCGGCCCGGAAGACGATGCGACAGTTCGGATTCGATTGCGCGGCCGCTCGATCGGTGTTCAGCAGGGCGACGTTGCGGTCGGTGAGGGTCAGAGCGTCGGACGTCGCCCGGACGAAGAGCCCGCGGGCCCCGGCGTCCTGGCCGCCTTCGGGGATCGTCGACAGCAGTACTCCGCCCTGGTCGGGCAGGCGGGTGGCGAGTGAACACGGAACCGACGTCTCCATGTCGATCGGCACGAAGGAGACCAGCGGGGCGGCGACATCGGAGACGTCGCCGCCCTGCGGCCACTGCAGTTCGGCGGTTGACTGATTCACCGGCAACAGCGGGGTGAGGATCGCCAGCAGGAATCCGAGCAGACCGGTGACGGTCGCGACGATCTTCGGGTTGACCCTGGTCGCCATACGGGACGTACGAGGCGTACGGGACTCACTCATCGGATTGGGGCTCCACCCTGATCGAGCCGGCTCGTGACCAGCCCCATTGCGTCGTCTGTGCCGTGTCGATCCGCGCGTCTGGTGCGTCGGACACGAGCGGGGTCAGCTTCTCCAGTGCGCCCCAGTCGCGCACCCAGTCGTCCTGCAGGTACGTCGAGACCGCCGATGCGGACGTGGTGGCCTCCGAGATCCCCAGCAACCCGCCGTCCACGCCGGCCTGCCACGTCTTGGACTGGGAATTGGTCAGCGGATAGTCACCCAGGATGCGCCACTGCGGGACCTGGGCGACACCGTGGGACACACCCATCGGCCGCTGGCACGGGAAGTGCGACGCCACCCCGAAGTCGATGAGGGTGGGTGCCGTCGAGCCGACGACCGCCTGCAGCGTCTGCAACCGCGGTGCGCGCGGCGGGGTGATCCCGATGAACTGCTTCTCGCCGAGGTTGTTGTCCTGCAGCGACAATCGCATCACGGTCGCACGCGGCGGGGCGGCCGACATCGGTACGCGCATGTTGCGCCAGGGCATGTTCAGGATCACGGGACCGGGGTCGATGGGCAGGATGTCGGGGCCGACCTGTTCGAAGTTCCCGTCCGCACCCGGGCGGCCGAACTGCACCACCATCTTCTGCCCGAAGTTGCGTACGCCGAAGGTGTCGATGGTCGAGACGGCGCCCGCGGTGCTGAACACCAGCAGCGGTGACGCCGCGCGGTCGGCGGGCAGGTCGTACCAACCGGTCGTGAGCCGGGCCTCGCCCGGATACCCGTAGCTGCCCAGGACCGGCGTGGTGGCGGGGTCGAGCCCGTACGGCAACTTGGCGGTGGAACCGTTCACGGTCTCCGGTCCGCGCCCGCCGGTGGTCCCGGCGCCCAGCCCGCCGGTGATCGCGAACGGGCGGGCCATACTCGCCGACACGTTCATCTGTCCGGGGCGCTGGCTACCCGGCTCGGGCTGGAGGTCGTCGGGAATCCCGTTCGGGGAGAACCCGACCGGGTTCTCGCCGCGCAGCGCCTGCGTCGTGGTGGCGCCGCCGGCCGGGGTGAGCATGCCGGCGTTGGGATCGAGTTCGACGAGGACATCGTCGGCGAGGCCACAGCTGTTGCCGCGCAGCGTGTTCAGGTTCTCGGCGAGTGCGGTCGACGCCGGGTACCGGGTCACCGCGGCTTTGGCGAACAGCAGTAACTCCACGATCACCAGCAGACCGGCGATCACCGCCAGTGGTGAGGAGGCGAGAAAGAGCCGTCGGCGATCGGCTCGGGTCTCGCCGGGCCCGGTGTCGGCATGTGCGAGACCGCGATTGGTCACGTAGTCCAGCCGCAGGTGTTGCCAGACCGCGACCGCGGCCGCGATCACGGCGAGGATGAGGAACAGCGTCGACGCCTGGTAGCCGGCGATGACGGGGGCGCGATCGAACCAGGAGATGCCGTATTCGTAGAGGAACGGCCACGAGTTGTAACCGGCCATCGCGGCGGCCATCGCGAACAACAGTCCGGAGACGAAGACCGTCAGGTTTCGCGCCGAACGCGCCGCCGACTGGGCCACGGCGACGGTGGCCGCCGCCGCGATCGCCGCCGCCAGCCCGGCGAGCACGCCGAACTGGATGGTCCACTTGGTCGGCGTGAACGCGAACAGGAGGAGGGTGACCCCGACGGCGCCGATGAGACGCCAGACGGGTCCCGGGTCGACTCCGCGAATCCTCGTGCGCCGCAACATGACCGCGACCGTGACGAACAGGCCGGCGAGCAGCAGGAGCAGCGGTACGCGACGGGTGAGGGCGCCGTCGTCGGTGACGACCGAGATGAAGTAGTACCGCAGGAACTCCTGATGCCAGGAGATGACCGGCCCGACCGAGTAGCGCAGCTTGATCGCTTCGAGGACGGTGGCCAGGGTCTGATCGCGGAACACCACGATGAGCACCACCATGCCGGCGGCGGCGATCGGCGCGAGGAGGGCGAGCGTTGCCGCCCAGCGGGATCCGTCCATCCGGTTCCGTCGGTCGATGAGGATGTGCAGCAGTGAGCGGGCCGCCACCAGCAGGATGGCCACGCCGACGACGCCGTGCGGGGCGAGCGCCAGGGTGAAGCCCGCGACTAGGGCGGCCAGTGCCGCGGGCAGGAGCCGCCGGGTCGCGATGGCGTATTCCGCTGCCCACCAGGTCAGTAGCGAACCGAGGACGATGATCCCCTCGCTGCGCAAGCCGCTGCAGAACGGCAACCAGAACGCGGTGAACGTCAGGGCGCCCGCCCAGATGGCCCACGAACTGCGCCGTACCGCGGGGCCGAGGCGTGGCAGCAGCACCCGGCTCAGGACGAACCACGACACGAGTCCGGCGACGAGTTGCGGGATGTGCATCCACAGCACGGACGGCGAGACCGACGACCACGCCGCGAGGAAGCTGTAGTACCAGTCGAACGGTGCTTCGGGGATGCCGTAGAAGCGGTAGTAGTTGGCGAGGTAGCCGAAACCGTCGGCGGTACGGCCCATGTTGAGGATGTAACCGTCGTCGGGCGAACCGGCCCCGAGGACGCTCCAAACCAGCAGGATCGCGGTGACGACCAAGTCGCTGGCCCGGGGTTTCAGTGAATGCCACCACGAGCGGGTGCGCGCGCCGATCCGCCGGTGGTACCCGCCGATGCGGTCGAGCAGCCCGAGCGCGACGACGGCGACGAGTACCGACAGCGCGGCGAGCACCATCACGATGATCTTGAGGATCGACGGGGACGACTCGTACCGGTTGTCGATGGCCACCTGCACGCGCAGGCCGTTACCAGCGGCGTCGCGTGCCTGTTCCGGGCTGAGGTTGCTGAAGATGCCGTCGACCTGCGGGCGGCGGTCCGGCGGCAGGGTCGTCGACTCGCCGAGCCCGACGAACTGCGCACCCGGGCCGGTGGGGGCGGAGAAGATGCGCAGTTCCGAGCATCGGCTCAGGTCGGCGCGGGAGGCGGTCGCGGCGAGACTGTTCCGGAAGGTCACGGTGATCGCGGCGTCGGTGGCGGTGACCCACAGCGACGAGGACTTCGAGCGTGGTGCGTTGGTCGGCATCGTGGCGAGGACCACGCCGTCCGGTGCCGACGTCAGCGTCGCGCACGGGATGCTCGCGTCGAGGGTCTGCGGGGTCTGCGCGATGAGCGGCGCCATCACCGACGACGTGTCGGCGTTCAGATCCTGCCCGGCCGGCCACTCGAAACCGGCGTCGACGGCCTTGACCGGCAGCAGCGGGGTGAGGGCACACAGCACGATGCCGGCGATCCCCGCCACGATCGCGATCCACCGGGAGGTGCCCGCGGAAATCCTGGTCCCGTGCCCCGACGATTCCGGCCCCGACGAGGACGGTTCGGCGGAATCCTCAGGCGAGGTCGGGGCTGTCACAGGCACGGTGCCTCATCGTAAGCGACGTCCCCCGGGGTACCTAGGGCCCACCCCGCGGCTCTGATCGATGAGGTGCGTGAACGTCGGTACCCCTGCTCCGTTGGCAGCGCCCAGAGCTTGTGGAGGGCGCGTCCAGCCCTCGCTCCCTAAGGGCGCGTCCAGCCACTGCTCCCTGAGCCTGGATCCGTGGATGGGTGCGGGGTGTCGGTAACGTGAAAATGCCCTCTGAGCTGGAATGATTGGTGGTGTTGAGACACAAAACATTCCAGCTCAGAAGGCACTTTC
>NZ_JAGRQM010000070.1:0-527 GCF_018132775.1 Gordonia sp. SCSIO 19800
GCTAGTGTTCTGAGTCATTAATTCGTGTGCAGTAGTGGGCGATGGAGTCGAGGATCTGGTCAGCGGTCTTGACCCACACGTAGGGGCGGGGGTTGTCGTTCCAGGTCTCGATCCATGCTCTGATGTCGGCGTTGAGCGCTCTCACGGTGCGGTGGGGGGAGCGTTGGAGCTTCTTGGTGGTCAGTTCGGCGAACCAGCGTTCGACGAGGTTCATCCAGGATGAGCTCGTCGGGGTGAAGTGGACAACGAATCGTGGGTGCGAGGTCAGCCATCGTTTGACCGCGGGCGTCTTGTGGGTAGAGGCGTTGTCCATGACCAGGTGGACGTCGAGCTCGTCGGGCACCTCGGCGTCGATCTTGCGGAGAAACCCGATGAATTCTGTTGCCCGATGCCGTGAGTGAAGCGAACCGATCACTTTTCCCGACGCGATGTCCAACGCCGCGTACAGACTGGAGGTGCCGTTGCGCACATAGTCGTGGCTGGCCCGTTGCGGGGTGCCCGGGAGCATGGGAAAGATCGGCTGGGTG
>NZ_JAGRQM010000008.1:0-222999 GCF_018132775.1 Gordonia sp. SCSIO 19800
AAGAAAGAAATCATCCGATGCCTCAAACGCTACGTCGCCCGCGAACTCTACAAAGCCTTCACCACCGACCTCGGAGCACTTGACAATCTATAGGACCATCTCGTCGCTACCGCTCCTCGCACCTCAGGGAGCAGGGGGTCGACTCCCTCGCACCTCAGGGAGCAGGGGGTCGACTCCCTCGCACCTCAGGGTCCGGGGGTTATGCGGTTCTTTCGGATCAGGGAGCAGGGCGGAGCGGCGATCAGGTCCCGAGGATCTTCGCTTTCTGCGCGGCGAACTCGGCTTCGGTGAGAATGCCCTGCTGGTACAGGGCTCCGAGCTCCTTCAGCGCCGAGATCGTGTCCGTCGGACTCGATGCGGGCGCTTGCGGCTGAGGTGGCTGGGCGTACTGGGGTTGTACGTACTGCTGTTGCGGCTGTGGGTCCTGGGCGGCGGCACCCTGCTGGGCCCACCGGCTCGCCTGGCGCCGGGACACCCGATTGCTCACCGCTGTCGCGGTTCCGGAGATGACAGCGGTGCGTGCGACACCGCGGAGAAGTCCTGGCATGTCGGTCCTTTCAGGATTCGATTCGGTTGTCGGCGGCATCGAGCTGCTCCAGTAACGCGTCCACCGGAATCCGGCCCGATGCGACGAGCTGTCCACCGCCGTTACGGACGGCTGTGGCGAACGGCGCGGCCCAGGCGTTCTCCCAGACGACAACGGCCGCACTGGAGCCCGGGTCGATGATCGCGGCTGCCTCCGCGAGATCGGAATCGTCGAGCAACGAGGTCGCCGCGCCGTCGAAGATCGCGAAATCAGCGCCGAGCGAGTTGATCTCGAGCCGGGCGACCGTACCGTCGGCGTCCTTGGTGATGAAGACGATGTCGATCAGTCGCACGATCCCGCGGTCGATCAGATCGATGAGGTGTGGAAGTGCCTCACCGGTCGGCTGCTTGCCCGTCCACTCGACCACGATGTAGTCGATGGGTCCGAGTTCGCGGTCAGCCGTCTGGTCGACACCTGCTTGGTCGTCCAATTCCTTCTCCCTGTCTCGTGCCGGCGATGTGACCGTCTGCAACGAGCCCCGGTCACGACCTCAGATCCACCACCGAACGTCCCGGTTGCGCCTCGTACAGTTCGCCGATCTCACTGGCGTACTTGGTCGCAATCGGCTTGCGGCGCAACTTCATCGTGGGGGTGAGCTCGTCGCCGCCGGGATCCCAGGCAGTCGGCACGATGGTAAATCGTTTGACCTGCTCCACGCGGGACAGTGACCGATTTCCGGCACGGATTGCCACCGCCACCTCGTCCACCACATCGGGGTGCGAGGACAACTCGGTCAGGTCGGCACCGGACAGGTCGAGTCGCTTGGCTCGCGCGGCCGCCGCATCCGGGTCGAGAACCACGAGCGCGGACACATAGGGCCGGCCGTCGCCGATCGCCGCGACCTGACCGATCAGCGACGACGCCGCCTTCATCGCGTTCTCGATGTTGTTGGGCGACATGTTCTTCCCGGACTCGTTGATCATCAGTTCCTTCTTGCGGTCGACGATGGTCACGTTGCCGTCACCGTCGATCGTCGCGATGTCACCGGTCGACAGCCAGCCGTCGGCATCGATCGTCTCGGCCGTCTTGTCGGGCTGTTTGCGGTAACCGCGCATCACGACCGGTCCGCGGACGAGGAGCTCTCCGTCGTCGGCCAGTCGCACCTCCATGCCGCGCACCGGTTTGCCGACGGTGCCGATCCGGAGGTTGTCGCTGGTCGTCATCGTCGAGACGCCAGTCGTCTCCGACATCCCCCCAGACCTCGAGAACCGGAATACCGAGTCCCAGGAAGAACTTCAGCACCTCCGGTGGGATCGCGGCCGCACCCGATCCGGCGAAGGAGACCTGATCGAGGCCCAGCGCGGAACGGACCTTGTGCAGCACAAGGCGATCGGCGAGACCGTGTGTGAGACCGCCGGAGCCCTTGCCGTCGATCTGGGCCTGCGCCGCCGAGGCCCCGGCGCGGAACGCCCAGTCGGCGAGCGCCTTCTTGACCGGGCTGGACTCCTCGGCGAGCTTCGCCTCGATCCCCGCTCGGATCTTCTGCCACACCCGCGGCACCCCGAAGAAGAACGTCGGGTGCACGTCGGGAAGGGCCGCGGCGATCTCCCGGGGATCAGGCACCGTGGTGATCTGGATGCCGCGCATCATGTTCGCGGCGTGGGAGGAGACCCGGTCGGCGATGTGCGCTGCCGGTAGATACGAGATGGCCCGGTCGTCGAAGCCCGCCTGAACGATCTCGGCGAGCGCCGTCATCTCGGCGACGATGTTGCGATGGGTGATCTCGACGCCCTTCGGCGGGCCGGTGGTGCCCGAGGTGTAGATCAGGGTCGCGAGGTCCTCGGGTTCCACCGCCTGCCACGTCGCGGTGAAGTCGAATCCGGCCGGCGGCGGGGACTGTTCGAGATCGGCCAGCGACAACGCGCCCGTCGCGACGCCGTCGACGACGATCCTGGTGGACACCCCGGTCGCCGCGGCGGTGATCGCGGGCAGGAACACCTGCTCGGTGACGACGACGGAGTTCTCCGCTTTGCCGAAGAGGTACTCGATCTGTTGGGGCGAACTGGTGTTGTAGATCGAGAAGGGAACCGCGCCGAGGTGCAGCGCCGCGGCGTCGACGAGGTGGAACTCGGGGCGGTTCGTCAGCATGATCCCGACGGTGTCACCGCGCTTGACCCCCAGGGCCGCGAGCCCACCGGCGATGGCTTCGACGCGCGCGGCGTACTCCGCCCACGTGATCTCCTGCAGCCCGCCGACCGTACGGATGGCGACGGCGTCGGGCCGTACGGTGACCGTCTGCTGGAACGCGGCGGGCAGTGTCGCCACTGCGACACCGGTCTGATGGGGGAACGTGATGGTCTCTGCAGCGGTCATGACAGTCCTCGACTGGCCGGAGTGATGTGTTGCACGTCACATTAGCCAGTCCGGGCGTGTGTCACGGCCGGTTCCGGTGAATGGTGAACGGTTGACAAAAACCCCAGATCAGGACGGTTTGTCGAGCGAAGGACGCTCGGTCAGCGACTCGAGATTCCAGGCGCCGCCACCGGTCAGTTCGAGCAGGTCGGTGTGATGCTGGTCGGTGGTGCTCCGGTGACTCACCGACACCAGGATCGTCTCCGGCAGCTCCGTGCGGATGAGCGAGTACAGCGAGTACTCCAGCCCCTCGTCCACGGCCGAGGTCGCCTCGTCCATGAACACGGCCTGCGGCCGGGTCAACAGGATGCGCGCGAAGGCGACGCGCTGCTGCTCGCCCGGGGAGAGCACCTTGACCCAGTCCTCCTCGTCGTGGAGCCGGTCGACCAGATGCGGGAGGAAGACCTTCTCGAGCGCCGCCTTGATGGCCTCGTCGCCGACGTCGTCGGGCAGTGCCGGGTAGGCGACCGCCGTGCGCAGATCCCCCAGCGGGATATAGGGCATCTGCGACAGGAACAGGGTGTGCTCTCCCGGCGGTCGGGTGAACTCGCCGTCGATGAAGGGCCACAGTCCGGCGAGGCCGCGGAGCAGTGTCGTCTTGCCCGAGCCCGACCGCCCTTTGACGACGAGAGCGGCCCCGGGTACCAGGGAGAGGTTGAGCCCGCTGATGAGTTCGTCGCCGCTCGGGGTCTTCACGTCGACGTCCGAGAGGGCAACGGCGCGTTCCCGATCCACGGTCGTGACCTGGGCCATGGTCCGCGACCGTGCATCGGCGTCGGCGAGACCGTCGAGACGGATGATCGACGCGCGAAGAGCGGTGAAATCGTCGTAGGCGTTCCGGAAGAACGAGAGTGCGTCGTGCATCTCGCCGAAGGCGCGGGCGGTCTGCGTCATGTCACCGAGCTTGATCTGACCGTCGAAGAACCGCGGTGCCTGCACGAGAAGTGGGAACACCACCGCGAGCTGCGACGCGCTGAAGTTCCATCCGACGAACGCCAGCTGCACATGGATGATCTGCCAGAAGTTCTTCACGACCGCACGGAATCGAGTCATCAGGTTGTTGTGTTCGACGCGCTCGCCGCTGTAGAAGGCGACGTTCTCCGCGCTGTCACGGACGCGGACGAGTGCGTAGCGGAAGTTCGCGGTGAGGCGTTCGCGCCAGAAGTTCAGTCGGATCAGCGGGCGTCCGATGGCGAACGCGACCACGCTGGCGACGAGAACGTAGACCAGGACCAGCCACATCATCATGCGCGGGATCTCGACCCCGAACAGCGTGACCGGCCCGGACAGGTCCCAGAGCACGACCGAGAACGACACGATGGACGCACACGCCGGGAGCACACCGTTCGTCGAGACCCCACCGCCGCCCCAGAACAACGACGAGCCGACGGTGGCGATGTTGGTGATGTCGGCCTCGATACGCTGGTCCGGGTTGTCGACCCCGGGGTGGATGTCGACGGCCCGTCGCTGCGGATCCGACTTACCGCGCCCGAATCGTCTGCGCCGTAACAGTCCCGCGCTGAGGTCGACGAACCGGTTGCGGTAGAAGGCACGGCCGGACATCCAGTCGGCGGTCGCCCCTTCGGTCAGCCAGTAGCGGAGCCGGATCTCGAAAGCCGCACCGACATAGATCTCGACCATGGTGCGGACGACGTGAGTGGCGGCGAGGATGCCGAAGATCGTAATCGAGTGCCAGAACGCGTCTTTGCCGATCTGGAGCATCTCCGCCCCCTGTGGCCCGCCCGTCGCGATGCCCTCGGCCGCGGTCTGCAGAGACGTGTACAGGTCGTTGCTCCAGTAGCTGAACAGGACGCTCAGCCGCACACCGAGCAACGAGAGCAGGGTGAGGACGACGACCAGCGCCCACGCCCAGACCCGAGTTCTCGGGTCGGTGAAGAACCCCCCGATCACCCGCCACAGCGGGCCGCCCCACCGGCTGAACCGCGACAGCAGGTAGCCGATCACCAGGATGGCCACGGCCGAGATCGCGAACGCGATCGCCAACCACTCCAGACTGGCCCACACCTCGTTGCCCCAGTCGATGCTGTACTCCACGCACACTCCTCGCGTCGGATGGCCCGGCGGCGGGCATCACGGTCGACAAACCCCGGTCGATCGCAGCGAGGACCCCGTCGCCACAACGGGTCCGGGCCTCAACGATGATCCGGCGCAGTTTAACCCGGCGTTCACCCGGTGTCCGGGCAACCGCGTCGACGGAGCGCCGACCGGTCGCCGGGAGCGCGGAATGTCGGTTTTGCCGAGCGGTTCTGGTGACGTCAGCCCAGCGGGCGCAGCACCGCACCCTGCTGGAGCGCCGCGGTCGAGACCGACTCCGAGAAGCGACCGTCGGCATCGCCGACGCTGACGAGATAGCCCGCGTCGGTGTACTCCACGCCGCTCACCTCGAAAGTGAGTTGGCACCCGTCGTCGCCGCGGAGGAACACCGACAGCGTGGTGGTCGCCACATCGCCACCGGCCGCGTCGTAGAGGACGACCGGTGCGCCGCGGGCGAGGGTGCCGCCCCCGGGCAGGGTGGCGACCTCGGTCAGACAATCCGCAACGACCCCGCCCTTGGCGGTGAACGTGGGCGCGGTCAGGAGTCCGGCGACGACCGCGACGCCCACGATGACCGCGAAGACGATCATCGCGGCGGCGGTCGCGACGATGACCGGGACCCGCGTGCGCCGCTGCCATGTCCGGCGCGGCAGCGGCGGGCCGGGGTCCAGCCACATCTCGGGTGCGGGGCCGTACCCCGGGGTCATCGACCCGCCCGTGCCGCGATCCATCAGCTTCCCCTGCAGACCCGTGCGGTCACTTCTTGGGCGGGAAGTACTTGATGAGCGCTTCTTGCACGACCGACGTCGCGAGAGTGCCGTCGCGCATCCAGAACCGGCCCGATCCCATCCCGCGTGACCCGGTGGCAACCGGTGACCGCGTGGCGTACAGCAGCCAGTCGTCGAACCGGAACTCGCGGTGGAACCACATCGAGTGATTGACGGTCGCGGCGAACAACCGGTCCATGCCCCAGGAGAGGCCGTGGGTGGTGATGATCGAGTCCAGTACCGTGGTGTCGGAGGCGTAACACATTGCGGCGACGTGCATCACGGGGTCGTCGGGCATCGTGCCGTCGGCCTTCATCCACACCCGGTTGTCGGTCAGCTTCTCCCCCGCCTCCTTCGCCTTCCAGCTCGGATCGTTCGCGAAACGGATGTCGATGGGGTGCAACGCATTCACGAAGGCCGCGATACGGTCCTCGTAGCCCTTGAAATGCTCACCGAGAGTGGGTAATTCCTCCGGATAGGGCACCTGGGGGATCTCCACCGCGTGCTCGAGCCCAGAAGTGTTGTCCTGGAACGCGACCAGCATCGTGAAGATCTCTTCGCCGTCCTGCTTGGCAGTCACCTGACGATTGGCGAACGACCTGCCGTCGCGGAACCGGTCGACGTGGTACTCCAACGGTTTGGTGACATCACCGCCACGGATGAAGTGCGCGTGCAGCGCGTGGATCGGCGGGTTGCCCCGACTCAGACTCCGGGCCGCCGCGACGACCCCCTGGCCGAGCAACTGACCGCCGAACGTCCGGGCGGTGACCTGCTCGGGATGGTGCCCGATGAACAGGTCGTCACCCTGACGTTCGACGTCGAGCAATGCGAGCAGCTTGCCGAGATCCCCGGCCTGGTCCACGGTCATGCCTCACACCCTAGAACCCGGACGCGGCTGCGTCGTGCACCGGCCCGAGCAGGAGCGGACGCGGTCAGTGGTCCTGCTCGCCGATCCGGTGCACGTGGATCAGGTTGGTCGAACCCACCGTCCCGGGCGGGGCCCCGGCCACGATCACCACGACGTCACCCTCACTGAGGCGCCCGATACGCAGCAGCTGATGGTCGACCTGGTCGATCATGTGGTCGGTCGTGTCCACGTGGTCGACGATGAACGTCTCGGTTCCCCAGCTCAACGCGAGCTGGCTGCGGACAGCCTGGGTCGGCGTGAACGCCAGCAACGGGAGGCGCGAGTGCAGACGGGCCAGTCGACGCACGGTGTCCCCGGATTGGGTGAACGCGACCAGCGCCTTCACCTCGAGGCGCTCGCCGATGTCGCGGGCCGCGTAGGAGATGACACCGCGCTTGGTACGGGGCACGTGGGACAGCGGCGGCACGTCGCGGGGGCCGGTCTCGACCGCCCGGCAGATCCGGTCCATGGTCCGCACCGTCTCGAGCGGGTACTTGCCCACCGACGTCTCGCCGGACAGCATGACCGCGTCGGCACCGTCGAGCACCGCGTTCGCAACATCGGAGGCCTCGGCCCGGGTCGGCCGCGAGTTCTCGATCATCGAGTCGAGCATCTGCGTCGCCACGATCACCGGCTTCGCGTTCTCGCGGGCCATCTGGATGGCCCGCTTCTGGACGAGCGGGACCTCTTCGAGCGGGAGTTCGACGCCCAGGTCACCACGGGCGACCATGATCGCGTCGAAGGCCAGCACGATGGCCTCGAGGTTCTCGATCGCCTCGGGCTTCTCGAGCTTCGCGATGACCGGCACCCGGCGGCCGACGCGGTCCATCACCTCGTGGACCAGTTCGATGTCGGACGGGCTGCGCACGAAGGAGAGCGCCACCATGTCCACGCCCAGTTCGAGGGCGAATTCGAGGTCTGCGATGTCCTTCTCCGACATCGCCGGCACCGAGACACTCATCCCGGGCAGCGACAGCCCTTTGTTGTTGCTGACCGGGCCGCCCTCGGTCACGGTGCAGAGCACGTCGTTGCCCTCGACCGCGGACACGGCGAGGCCGACCTTGCCGTCGTCGACGAGCAGGCGGTCGCCGGGGCTCGCGTCCTCGGCGAGCTGCTTGTAGGTGGTCGAGACGCGGTCGTGGTCGCCCACGACGTCGTCGACGGTGATGCGCACCTGCTCGCCGGTCTCCCAGACGGTCGAGCCGTCACAACCGTCGAAACGGCCGAGCCGGATCTTGGGGCCCTGTAGGTCGGCGAGGACGCCGACGGCTTTCTCCGTGGTGTCCGAGGCCTTGCGGACGCGCGCATAGACGGCCGCATGGTCCTCATGCGTGCCGTGGCTGAAGTTCATCCGGGCCACGTCCATGCCGCTTTCGACGAGCTCTTTCAGTCGCTCGTCGCTCGCGGTGGCGGGGCCCAGGGTGCAGACGATTTTGGTTCGGCGTGTCACAAGAACACCTTAGTCCCGTCCATGGTCCATCTCCATGTCGCCGACGACATGTCACCGGCCCGCCACCGGCTGTTACCGCTGGTGGCGAGCCGCTACCGCCGAGTATGAAATTTACTTAACTTGTTGCGGCCGCGTGTGTTCGACCGAGCCCGTCGGGTGGCGACGAGGGCCTGCTCAGCGCACCGACAGGGGCAGGGACGCCGGACGGACCGGAGACGGGAGGTCGGACTCGCCGACCAGGAACTCGTCGACCGCACGCGCGGTCGAGCGACCCTCCGCGATCGCCCACACCACCAACGACGCGCCGCGGTGGGCGTCACCGCAGACGAACACGCCCGGGGCGTCGGTCTGCCAGTCGCTCCCGCAGGAGATCACGCCGCGCCGGTTCGGCTCGATCTCGAGATCGGTCAGCAGCGTCCCACCCCGTACCCCGGCGAACCCGATCGCGAACAGGGCCAGCTCGCAGGGGATCTCGAATTCCTCACTCACCGGCGTGATCTCGCGGCGACCGTCGGCGTCGCGCGTCACCTCGACCTCGGCGAGCACCATCGTCGTGACGTTGCCGTCCTCGTCACCCTCGAATCGCTGCACCGCGACCTGGTGCAACCGTTCGCCGCCTTCGTCGTGTGCGCTCGAGGTCCGCATGATCAACGGCCATGTCGGCCACGGCGACCGTTCGTCGTCGCGCTGCCCGGGCAGTTCCGGGTTGTAGTCGAGTTGCACGACCGAGGCCGCGCCCTGACGGTGCGCCGTACCCAGGCAGTCGGCTCCCGTGTCACCACCGCCGATGATCACCACGTGCTTGCCCGCGGCGGTGATGGGTGACGGCCCGTCGCCCTCGCACTCCTTGTTGGCGGGCACGAGATGCTCCATGGCGAGGTGGATGCCGTTCAGCTCCCGCCCCGGCACCGGGTTGTCGCGTGCCTCCATCGCACCGATGGCCAGGACCACCGCGTCGTGCTTCGCATGTAGATCAGCCACGGACAGGTCGGCCCCCACGTCGCAGTTGGTGACGAAGGTCGTTCCCTCCGCCCGCATCTGGGCGATACGCCGGTCGATGTCGGACTTCTGCAGCTTGTACTCCGGGATGCCGTAGCGCAGCAACCCGCCGAGACGGTCGTCGCGCTCGTAGACGGTGACGTCGTGACCGGCCCGGGTGAGCTGCTGTGCCGCAGCCAGTCCCGCGGGTCCCGAGCCGACGACCCCGACCGACTTGCCGGTCGTGGACTCGGGCGGCTCGGGCCCGATGATGCCTTCGGCCCACGACTCGTAGGCGATGGTCTTCTCGATGCGCTTGATGGTCACGCTGCCGCCGGTCGCCGGTTCGGAGATCGACAGCACGCAGGCGGACTCGCACGGCGCCGGGCACACCATCCCGGTGAACTCCGGGAAGTTGTTGGTCGCGTGCAGCCTGCTGCTCGCGGCATCCCACCGGCCGCGCCGGACGAGGTCGTTCCACTCCGGGATGAGATTGCCCAGTGGGCAACCCGCGGTTCCGGAGTGACAGAACGGGATACCGCAGTCCATACACCGGCGGGCCTGTCCGCTGACCTCGTCGAGAACCTTGATCGGATTGTCGGCGTGTTCGTAGACATCGTCCCAGTCCTGGACGCGTTCGGCGACCGGACGGTACTTAGCCTCTTTCTTCGGGACCTCCAGGAACCCGCGCGGGTCAGCCACGTGCCGCCTCCATGATCGCTGAATCGACGTCGCGCCCTTCGGCTTCGGCCATCCGGGCCGCGTCGAGGACACGCTTGTAATCGGTGGGCATCACCTTGGTGAACGCCAGGCAGCGTCGAGGCCAGTCGGCCAGTATCGACGCGCCGATCGCGGAACCGGTCAATTCCGTGTGCGTGGCGATGGTGTGCTTGAGCCAGGCGAGGTCCTCCGGGTCAGGACGCAGGAGTTCGACCATGGCCATGTTGACCTTCGCGGGATCGAGGTCGTGGACGAACGCGATACCACCCGACATGCCGGCCGCGAGATTGCGTCCCGTCGGTCCGAGGACGACCACCCGGCCACCGGTCATGTACTCGCAGGCGTGGTCGCCCACTCCTTCGACGACCGCCGTCGCACCCGAGTTGCGTACCGAGAAGCGTTCGCCCACTCGGCCTCTGAGGTACACCTCACCGGAGGTCGCCCCGTAGAGGATCGTGTTGCCGGCGATCACCTGGTCCTCGGCGACGAACAGCGAGTCGGGATTCGGCGTGACGACGATCTTGCCGCCGCACAGCCCCTTTCCGACGTAGTCGTTGGTGTCACCGGTCAACCGGATCGTCACGCCCGGCGGCAGGAAGGCTCCGAGCGACTGCCCGGCCGAACCCTCGAGCCTGACCGTGATCGTGTCCTCGGCGAGGCCGTCGGCCCCGTACCGCCGGGTCACCTCCGAACCGAGCAGGGTGCCGACCGTCCGGTTCACGTTGCGCACCGGCAACTCCAGGGTCACCGGGTGTGCGTCCTCGAGTGCACCCTCGGCGAGCTGGATCAGCGTCTGGTCCAGCGCGCGCTCGAGGCCGTGTTCCTGGCCCCGCACCCGACGACTCGGACCCTTGTCCTCGACCTTGCGGAAGATCGGGCTGAGGTCGAGCCCCTTGGACTTCCAGTGCGCGACCGCGGCGTCGGTGTGCAGACGCTGCGACTGCCCGATGGCGTCGTCGAGCGTGCGATAACCCAACTGCGCCAGATACTTCCGGACGTCCTCGGCGATGAAGCGGAAGAAGTTGACCAGATGGTCGACCTGACCGGTGAAGCGGGACCGCAACAGCGGGTTCTGGGTGGCGACGCCGACCGGGCACGTGTCGAGGTGACAGACGCGCATCATGATGCACCCGGCGACGATCAGCGGCGCGGTCGAGAACCCGTATTCCTCGGCGCCCAGCAAGGCCGCGGTGATGACATCGCGCCCGGTGCGCAGCGCCCCGTCGCACTGCACCGTGATGCGGTCGCGCAGGCCGTTCAACATCAGCGTCTGCTGGGCGTCGGCGAGGCCGATCTCCCACGGCGTGCCGGCGTGTTTGAGCGAGGTGAGCGGCGACGCGCCGGTGCCGCCGTCGTGCCCGGAGATGAGGACGACGTCGGCGTGCGCCTTCGACACTCCGGTCGCGACCGTCCCCACGCCCACCGCACTGACCAGCTTCACGTGGATGCGTGCCTGCGAGTTCGCGTTCTTCAGGTCGTGGATCAGCTGGGCTAGGTCCTCGATCGAGTAGATGTCGTGGTGCGGCGGCGGCGAGATCAGCGCGACACCCGGCGTCGAATGCCGGGTCTTCGCGATCCACGGATACACCTTGTAGGCCGGGAGCTGGCCGCCCTCACCGGGTTTGGCACCCTGCGCCATCTTGATCTGAATGTCGGTGGCGTTGATGAGGTAGTCGCTGGTCACGCCGAACCGGCCCGACGCGACCTGCTTGACCGCGCTGCGGCGTTCCGGATCGTACAGACGCTCCACGTCCTCGCCGCCCTCCCCGGAGTTCGAGCGGCCGCCGATCCGGTTCATGGCCATCGCGATGGTCTCGTGGGCCTCCGCGGAGATCGAGCCGTAACTCATCGCGCCGGTGTTGAAGCGCTTCATGATGTCCTCGACCGGCTCCACCTCGTCGAGCGGGATCGGTTCGCGCGCATCGAGATCGAAGTCGAACAGTCCGCGCAGGGTGCCGCCCTCACGCGAGAGCCGGTCGACCTCGTCGGAGTACTGCTGGAAGATCTCGGCCCGGCCGGTCTTGGTGGCGTGCTGCAGCAGGAAGATGGTCTCGGGCGAGAACAGGTGCAATTCGCCCTCGCGGCGGTACTGGTACTCGCCGCCGACCTCGAGCCGACGGTAGACCTGTTCGGTGGGGTTCTCCGGGAAGGCCCGGTGGTGGCGGATGCGCACCTCCTCGGCCAGTTCGTCGAGTCCGACGCCCTCGATCCGCGACACCGTACGGGTGAAGTACTCGCGCACCACCTCCGACGACAATCCCACGGCCTCGAAAGCCTGTGCCGCGGTGTAGGAGCTGATGGTCGAGATGCCCATCTTGCTCATCACCTTCAACACGCCCTTGCCGAGCGCCTCCAGATAGTTGCCGATCGCCTTGGCCCGGGTCACCCCGGTCAGCTCACCCTCGGCGATCAGGTCTTCGATGGTCTCGAGCGCCAGGTAGGGATTGACCGCGGCCGCCCCGAAACCGATCAGGGTGGCGATGTGGTGGACCTCGCGGGCATCGCCGGACTCCACCACCAGCGCGACCCGCGTCCGCTCCTTGGTGCG
The DNA here is from genome assembly GCF_018132775.1 of Gordonia sp. SCSIO 19800. Classification (NCBI taxonomy): domain Bacteria; kingdom Bacillati; phylum Actinomycetota; class Actinomycetes; order Mycobacteriales; family Gordoniaceae; genus Gordonia; species Gordonia sp. SCSIO 19800. The sequence continues at coordinate 12,364 of NZ_JAGRQM010000008.1, forward strand.
GACCAGGTGGTGGTGCACCGCCGAGGTGGCCAGCAGCGACGGGATGGGCGCGTGCTCGGCGTCGGTGAGCCGGTCGGAGATCACGAGCGTCGTGTGCCCCTCGGCGATCGCCTGACTGGCGCGCAGCCGGAGGTCCTCGAGCGCCGCGGCGAGACCCGCACCGCCCTCGGACACCTCGTAGAGCGCCCGGAGCACCTTCGCCGACAGACCGGGATTGTCCCCGTCGTCGTTGATGTGGACGAGTTTGGCCAGCTCGGCGTTGTCCAGCACCGGCCAGTGCACCATGATCTGGCGGCACGACGCCGCGGTCGGCCGCAGCAGGTTCTGCTCCGGGCCCATCACGCGGCTCATCGACGTGACGATCTCCTCGCGGATCGCATCCAGCGGCGGATTCGTGACCTGGGCGAACAGCTCGACGAAGTAGTCGTAGAGCAGCCGCGAACGCTGCGACAGCACGGCGACCGGGGTGTCGGTGCCCATCGATCCGAGGGGTTCGTAGCCCGACGCCGCCATCGGGGTCAGGAGTACGCGCAGATCCTCCTCGGTGTAACCGAAGGAGATCTGCCGGCGGACGACGGTGTCGTGGTTGGGCTGGAAGACCGGCCGGTCCGGGAGCGTCGCGATGTCGAGCAATCCGGCGTGCAACCACTCGTCGTACGCCTCGGCGTTCATGAGCTCGCCCTTGAGTTCCTCGTCCGGGATGATCCGGCCCTGCTCGGTGTCGACGAGGAACATGCGGCCGGGTTCGAGCCGGCCCTTGCTGATCACGTCGTCGACCGGGACGTCGAGCACACCGGACTCGGAGGCGAGGATGACCCGGCCGTCGCGTGTCTGCCACCACCGGCCCGGGCGCAGTCCGTTGCGGTCGAGGACCGCGCCGACGACCGTGCCGTCGGTGAACGTGACGCACGCGGGACCGTCCCAGGCCTCCATGATCGAGGAGTTGAACTGCAGGAACGCCCGACGACGGGGATCCATGTCGGGCACGTTCTCCCACGCCTCGGGCACCATCATCATCACCGCGTGGTGGACGTCCCGACCGCCGAGGTGCAGGAGCTCGAGGACCTCGTCGAGCGACGCCGAGTCGGAGGCCTCGGGCGTGCAGATCGGGAACGCGCGCTTGAGATCGCCGGGGATGAGGTCGGTCTCGAGGAGCGCCTCGCGGGCACGCATCCGGTTCCGGTTGCCGCGCACGGTGTTGATCTCGCCGTTGTGCGCCACGAACCGAAAGGGGTGCGCGAGCGGCCACGACGGGAAGGTGTTGGTGGAGAACCGGGAGTGCACGATGGCGATCGCACTGAGGCAGCGATCATCTCGCAGATCCTCGTAGTACAGCGGGAGCTGCATCGTGGTGAGCATGCCCTTGTAGACCATCGTTCGACTCGACAGCGATGGGAAGTACAGCCCGGTGCCGGCTTCGTCGATCTCCAGTGTCACCCGTTCGGCCTGCTTGCGGAACGGGTAGATGAAGCGGTCGAGAGCGAGCCCGGCGATGCGGTCGGCGCCAGGCGCCGGGTCGACGGTGACGAACAGCTGCATCATGTACGGCATGCACGCGACGGCCGTTCCGCCGACGTCGGCGTGTTCGTGGTCGACGGGGAGGTCCCGCCAGCCGAGTACGGTGATGCCCTCGTCGGCGGCGAGGGCCTCGACCCGTTCGATCGCCGCGCGGCGGAGATCGGGGTCCATGGGCAGGAAGCACGTTCCCGCGGCGTAGCTGTTCGATCCGTCCGCGGCGGGCTCGGGAAGGTCGAAGTCGACGGTGTCGCGCAGCAACTCGTCGGGGAGTTGGATCAGAATTCCCGCGCCGTCACCGCTGTTGGTCTCCGCCCCGGCCGCACCGCGATGCTCGAGGTTCTCCAGCGCCAGCAACCCGTCGGCGACGATCGAATGCGAACGGCGACCGTGGATGTCGGTGACCATGGCCACACCACACGAATCGACCTCGGCCTCCGGGTCGTACAGACCCTGCTTGGCCGGCAGCGCAGAAAACAGCATCACTACCTCCACTCGAACCGAGAACCGGCTCGCTGCTGAGTGTCCAATGGGACAGCACTGGCCCGTGGAGCATTGCGCGGCGTACGAATGACCGTGCCGAGATCGGTACCGGGCTGAGTCAGAACCGTTGAGCGCTCACGTGCTCTGGAACGGTCGGTACCGGGCGGAGGGATCGCGCACCGTGAGATCCGATCCTATCCGAACACCCGGGGAGGCGTCGTCACCCGCGACCTGTGACCCTGCCGACGGATCAGCGCGTGGCAGGACCGAACGTCAGGACTTGTCTGCGTCAGACGAACCGGCACCGGCACCCGGTGTGGTGTCGGTGGGGGTGTCCGTCGGGATGTCGGTATCCGACTCCTCAGCGGGATCGGCGGTGTCGGTGACCGCGTCGGCGTCGGTGTCCGGGGCTGCGTCGGGAACCGAGTCGGTGGTCGAGTCGTCCTCGTCGGTCGACTTCTCGACTGCGTCCATGTCGTCGGGCTCGGGGTCCGCGGTCTCGTCGGCAGCCGGTTCGTCCCCCGGCGACGTCGCCGTCTCCGGCTGAGCCGGCTCGTCGACCGCCTCCTCGCCACCGGCCTCGACGGTGTCCTCGCCTGGATCGACCGGACCGTCGGCAACCGGCTGCGGTTCGGTGGACGAGTCGGTGTCCGGTTCGGCGCCCGGCTCCGCATCGCTGCCCGCGGTCACGGGGTGTGCGGCCGCGACCGGGTCATCCGTGTCGGCGGTGTCGTCGGTGGACGGCTCCCCCACCGCGCCCGCCTTCCGACCCTGGTCGTCGGAATCGAAGAGGGATGATCCCGCTGCACCCGTCGCCACCCCGGCGGCGGCCGCCGGACTCGGCTCCGGTTCGATGTCCTCGTCGTACCAGTCGTCGACGTACCCGGCGACACCTTGCTCCGCGAGCTCCGCGGCACGGTCGTCGTGATACATCTCCAGTCCCTGTTCGCGTCCCTTGGGCGCGACCACGAAATAGACGACGGCGGCGAGGAACACCAACGCCGCGGTGAAAAGGTTCGGTCGGATGCCCGCGATGTCGTTGGCGACGGCCGCGCGATCGTCGCGCAGCAACTCGATGAAGAACCGGCCCAGGCAGTAGCCCGCCACGTACAGCGCGAACAACCGGCCGTGCCCGATGCGGAAGTACCGGTCGACGACCACCAGGAGCACGACGACGAGCACGTTCCACAGCAGCTCGTAGAGGAAGGTCGGATGGACCACCGCGACCACGACGCCGTTGGACACGCCGTCGATCAGTCCGGGGTCGGAGTACCCGGCGGCGTTCTCGCGTTCGTAGATCTCGAGGCCCCACGGGAGTGTGGTCTCGCGTCCGTAGAGCTCCTGGTTGAAGTAGTTGCCCAGGCGACCGATGGCCTGTGCCAACAGGATCGGCGGCGCGATGGCGTCGCCGAAGGCCGGTAGTCGGATGCCCCGGCGTCGGGCGCCGATCCACGCGCCCACCGCACCGAGCGCGACCGCGCCCCAAATACCGAGTCCGCCGTCCCAGATCTTCAGTGCGTCGATCGGTTCCTTCAGCGCATCGGCACCGAAGTACGTCTTCCAATCGGTGATGAGATGGTAGAGCCGGCCACCGATGAGGCCGAACGGAACCGCCCAGATCGCGACGTCGAGAACTTCGCCGTCCTGGCCGCCGCGGGCCATCCATCGGCGGTTGCCCCACCAGACCGCGACGATGATGCCGACGATGATGCACAACGCGTACGCGCGTAGCGGGAAGGGTCCGATCTCCCACACGCCCTGAGGCGGACTCGGGAGGTAGGCGAGCATCGTCGAGGTCGGCGCGATCACGCTGTCACCCTAGCCGACCGGATGGGACGTTCGACCTGTCGACCGGGACCCGCCGCGTCGATCACGAGAGCGCATTCGGTTCAGACAGACGCCCGACGCGAGCGGACCCCTTCGGCCAGTTCGGAGACGAGCGAGGCCAACCGGTCCTGGCCCGCGTTCGCCGCGGTCACCAGCGCCGAGCCCACGATGACTCCATCTGCGTACGAGGCGATCTGGGCCGCCTGCTCGCGGTTGCGAACGCCGAGCCCGACGCCGATCGGGATGTCGGAGTACTCGCGAACCCGCGCGCACAGCTCGGGAGCCATGTCCGACACGGCATCTCGCGCACCGGTGACACCCATCGTGGAGGCCGCGTAGACGAAACCCCGGGACGCATCGACGGTGAGGGCGATCCGCTCAGTCGTCGACGACGGGGCGACGAGGTAGATGCGGTCGAGCCCGTGCCGGTCGGCCGCCTCGTGCCACTCCGCGCCCTCTTCGGGGATCAGGTTCGGGGTGATGAGTCCGGCACCGCCGGCCGCCGCCAGATCGCGGGCGAAATTCTCGACGCCGTACTTGAGAACCGGGTTCCAGTAGCTCATGACCACCGCGTTGCCGCCGGCGGAGGTGATGGCCTCGACGGCGGTGAACACGTCACGGACACGCACACCGTTGGTCAGTGCCTGGTCGGCGGCGTCCTGGATCGTCGGGCCGTCCATCACCGGGTCGGAGTAGGGCACGCCGACCTCGATGATGTCGCATCCGGCGTCGACCATCGTCCGGAACGAGGTCAGCGACTCGTCGACGGTCGGGAAACCGACCGGGAGGTAACCGATCAGTGCACTGCGACCCTCGTCCCGGCAGCGGGCGAACACGGGGCCGAGCTTCGACGGGATCGACTGTGTGCTCATGCCTGCTCTCCGGGCTTCTGGACGTCCGACGATTCCGACAGGGTGGCCTCGTCCTGGGACGGCGGGGCGTCGAACAGCCCGAACCAGCGGGCGGCGGTGTCCACGTCCTTGTCGCCGCGGCCGGACAGGCTGACGACGATGATCGCGCCCTCCCCCAGTTCCTGCCCGAGCTTCAGGGCGCCGGCGACCGCATGGGCCGACTCGACCGCGGGGATGATGCCCTCGCGGCGGCTGAGCAACGCGAGGGCGTCCATCGCCTCGGTGTCGGTGATCGGCCGGTACTCCGCCCGTCCGGCGTCCTTGAGATAGGCGTGCTCGGGCCCGACCCCCGGGTAGTCCAGGCCGGCCGAGATCGAATGGGATTCGATGGTCTGACCGTCGTCATCCTGAAGCAGGTAGGAGTACGCGCCCTGGAATGCTCCGGGTGTACCACCGGTGAAAGTTGCTGCGTGGCGGCCGGTCTCGACCCCGTCGCCGGCGGCCTCGAAGCCGACGAGCCGGACGCCCTCGTCGTCGATGAACGGATGGAAGATGCCGATCGCGTTGGAACCACCGCCGACGCAGGCGGTCACCGCGTCGGGCAGGCGTCCGGCCTTCTCCAGGATCTGCACGCGCGCCTCGAGCCCGACGACGCGCTGCAGATCGCGAACCATGACCGGGAACGGGTGCGGCCCGGCCGCGGTACCGAAGCAGTAATACGTGTTGTGCGCGTTGGTGACCCAGTCACGCATGGCCTCGTTGATCGCGTCCTTCAGCGTCGCCGAACCGTTGTCGACGGCGATCACCTCCGCACCGAGGAGTCGCATGCGGGCGACGTTGAGCGCCTGGCGATCTGTGTCGACCCGGCCCATGTAGATCACGCACTCGAGACCGAGGAGCGCGCACGCGGTCGCGGTGGCGACCCCGTGCTGTCCGGCGCCGGTCTCGGCGATGACGCGGTGCTTGCCCATCCGCTGGGCCAGGAGCGCCTGTCCGAGAACGTTGTTGATCTTGTGCGAGCCCGTGTGGTTGAGGTCCTCGCGCTTGAGGAAGATCCGCGCCCCGCCGGCGTGCTCGGACAGGCGTTTCGCCTCGTACAGCGGCGACGGGCGGCCGGCGTAGTCGCGCTGCAGGCGGTCCAGTTCGGCAAGGAAATCGTCGTCGGCGCGGACCTTCTGGAAGGTCGTGGTCACCTCGTCGATGACGGCCATCAGCGCCTCGGGTACATGGCGCCCGCCGTAGACACCGAAGTGCCCGTGCTCGTCGGGTTCGATCGAGGTACGAGTGGTGAGCCCGACGCTCGCGGTGGGCAGCGGAGTCGCCTCGACGGCGTCGGTGCGGACGGAATCAGGATGAGCGGTCACTTCAACTCACAGACGATCGGGCCGACAGGCTCACGCGGACCGATGCCGGCCCGGACGCATTGTCAGCGAACAGGTTTCGGGCACGACGGGTGCGTGCCCGCGGTGACGAGTTCACGGACCGCGGCACGCGGGTCGCCACTCGTGACGAGACCTTCGCCGACGAGGACCGCATCGGCGCCGGCACCGGCGTAGGCCAGCAGATCGGCGGTGCCGCGCACACCCGACTCGGCGATGCGGATGGTCTCCGTGGGCAGACCGGGTGCAATGCGCGAGAAGGTGTCCCGCTCGACCTGCAGGGTCTTGAGATTGCGCGCGTTCACGCCGACGACCGATGCGCCGGCTTCGAGGGCACGGCTGGCCTCCTCCTCGGTGTGCACTTCGACGAGCGCGGTCATTCCCAGGCTCTCGGTGCGGTCGAGGAGTGAGGCGAGCACGTTCTGCTCGAGGGCGGCGACGATCAACAGGATGACGTCGGCGCCATGGGCACGAGCCTCGTGGATCTGATACGTGCCGACGATGAAGTCTTTGCGCAACACCGGGATGTCGACCGCGGCGCGGACGGCGTCGAGGTCGGCGAGCGAGCCGCGGAACCGGCGTTCCTCGGTGAGCACGCTGATGATGCGCGCGCCGCCGTCTTCGTATGCGCGGGCGAGTTCGGCGGGGTCCCCGATGCTGGCGAGTTCGCCTTTCGACGGACTGGCGCGCTTGACCTCGGCGATGACACCGATTCCGGGCTGACGCAGGGCGGCCAGCGCATCCTTGGGGGCGGGAGCCTTGGCGGAGGCCGCTTTGACCGAGGCGAAGTCGACGACGGCCTCACGTGCCGCGACGTCGGCTTTCACTCCCTCGATGATCGATTCGAGAACGTTGGGCACGCTCACAGCGACTTGCTCCCTTCTCCCTCGACGTGTGTTCTCAGGGTAGACGGGCCGTTCGGGCCGGTTGCGTCCGGGTTGGCCGATCTGTGACCTCATCGCGCTGATGCGTCCATCGTCGGAGTCTGCGGCCGGGCGTCGCCGGCGCCGACCCGTCATCGGCTTGAGGTTCAGCGACGGTCGGGGTCGTTCGGGTCGGTCGGGTCGAAGCCGGTGTCGAGCGCGTCCCACATCATCCGCTCGTTCGCTCCGGGCGGCGTCGGATCCGCCGCCGGGCCGGGGTCGTCCGCCCGACCGCTCGTTCCCGGCTTCGCCGAACCGGATCGGGTCGCGCCTGGCTCCGCGGCCGCGGCGTCCTCGTTCTGCTCCGCGGCCTTGCGACGCTCGTAGTCGGCGAAGATCTCGGTCTCGATCTCTTCGCGGCGAGCGGCCGGGGTGGTGTATTTCGACGATCGGGTGGCGCCCTTCGCGACGCGGAGCAGCATGACCGCTGCACCGACCGCACTCAAGGTGCCGGCGAGCACGACCACCGCGGCGAGGGGGTTGGTGTCGACGAAGAGCACGATGTAGCGATCGGGGATGCTGCCCGCCTCGGCGGCGTACGCAGAGTCGGTGCCCCCGGTGATCAGCGAGATCGCCGGGAACGCGGCCAGGAGCCCGCCGACGGCGACCAGTATCGCCACGACGCGCAGCGCCCAGCCGCGCACCGACAACGCGGCGGCGATGCCCGCCAGGTAGACCAATGCGAGCGGGGTCAGCCACGGGCTCCAGTCCGCGCCGCTGACCTCGAACGCCCGCTGCGGGGACAATCCGTCCTCGGCGGAGACGGTGGCCCACGTCAGCCGGCTCGCCCCCCAGAACGCAGCCGCCGCCACCGCCATCAGCAGGGCCGCGACGACCTGGCGGCGCCGGACGGACTTGCGGCGGACCGCCTCGGCGTCAGGACCTGCCGCGGCTCCGTCTTCAGCAGAGGTCATGAGTTCTCACCCACCCGTCGCATCGTCGAGGCGGCCGCGACCGCGTTGAGCACCGCGGTGGCCTTGTTACGCGCCTCGTTGTACTCGTACTCCGGCTCGCTGTCGGCCACCACCCCACCGCCCGCCTGGACGAACGCCTTGCCGCGCGCGAGAAGTGCGGTGCGGATGGCGATGGCGGTGTCGGCGTTGCCGGCGAAGTCGAGGTAGCCGACGATCCCGCCATAAAGCCCGCGGCGGGTCATCTCGTGCTCGTCGATGAGTTCCATCGCCCGCACCTTCGGTGCGCCGGTGAGGGTTCCGGCCGGGAAGCACGCCGTCACGGCGTCGAGGGCATGCTTGTCGTCGCGGAGGGTCCCCGACACGGTCGAGACGAGATGCATGACGTGGCTGTAGCGCTCGATGTGCCGGTAGTCGCTGACCTTGACCGTGCCGGGTACGCAGACACGTCCGAGGTCGTTGCGCCCGAGGTCCACCAGCATCAGGTGCTCGGCGTTCTCCTTCTCGTCCTCGATCAGTCCCTTGCCGAGCAGTTGGTCTTCCTCCTCGGTCGCGCCGCGCCAGCGGGTGCCCGCGATCGGGTGTGTGGTCGCCACCCCGTCGGCCACGGTGACCAGTGCCTCGGGGCTGCTGCCGACGATGGTGAACGGTTTGCGTGCGATCGCGTCGGGCGAGCCGGTGTCGCTGTGCTCCTCGGTGCCGGGCATCCGCAGCAGGTACATGTACGGACTCGGATTGGACGCGCGCAGCACGCGATAGACGTCGAGCGGGTCGGCGTCGGAGTCCATCTCGAAGCGCATCGACGGCACGACCTGGAAGGCCTCGCCGGCCTCGATCTCGCCGACGAGATCGGTGACGATCTCGCTGTACTCCGCGAGCGATCGCTGCGCGGCGAACTCGGGCCGCGGGCGGTCGAAGGTCGACACCGTCGACGGCGCGGGTGCGGCGAGCGCTTCGGTCATCCGGTCCAGCCGGTCGAGTGCGTCGGCGTAGGCGTCCTCGACCCGCTCGTCGGAGCCGTCCCAGTTGACCGCGTTGGCGATGAGCGTGATCGTGCCCTCATGATGGTCGACCGCGGCGAGGTCGGTGGCCAGCACCATCATCATGTCCGGGAGGCCCAGATCGTCGACCGTGGTCTCGGGCAGACGCTCGAGCCGGCGGACCATGTCGTAGGCCATGAAGCCGACGAATCCGCCGGTCAGCGGCGGCATCCCGGGGAGCGGGTCGGTCTGCAGGAGGCGCAACGACTCCGCGAGGACCTCGAGCGCGTCGCCGCCCTCGGGTGCGCCGACGGGCACCGACCCCCACCAGTGCGCCTGTCCGTCGACGACGGTCAGGGCCGACGGTGCGCCCGCGCCGATGAACGACCATCGGGACCAGGACCGCCCGTTCTCGGCGGACTCCAGCAGGAAGGTCCCCGGACGGTCGCCCGCGAGTTTGCGATAGGCCGACAGCGGCGTCTCGGAGTCGGCGAGGACCTTGCGCGTCACCGGTACGACGCGGTGATCGCGCGCGAGGTCGAGGAACTCGGCGAGAGTCGTGGTGTCGGCGGCCCCGCCGGTGGTGGCCGTCATCCGAGCGGCTCGCCGCCGACGCCCCACTGATTTCGCGGAACCTCCGTGATCGTCACCCAGACCGAGTCGGGGTTCTTGCCGGTTGCCTTGGCGTAGGCCTCGGTGACCGCGGCTATCGTCTCGCGCTTGACGCGATCCGACAGTCCCGGCGTCTGCGAGATCTGGATGAGGGGCATGGACGCACCGCCTTTCGAAGGTCTCGAGCTGTGGCGTGTCCCGGGAGTTCGCACCCGGGACTCGTGTCTCGTGGTCTATTCTGCTGGGTCCGGCGAACCCTGCCCGGATTCGGGCCCGGACCCGGACGCCGCGTCGATCCCGAACGCCAGCGACTCGGTGTCGAAGCAACTGTGATTGCCGGTGTGGCAGGCCGCGCCCACCTGATCGACGATCAGCAGCACGGTGTCGCCGTCGCAGTCGATGCGGGCGTCGTGCACATACTGCGTGTGCCCGCTGGTCTCCCCCTTCACCCAGTACTCCTGGCGTGACCGCGAGTAGTAGGTCCCCTTCCGGGTGGCGAGCGTGCGTTCGAGCGCGACGTCGTCCATCCAGGCGACCATCAGCACCGTCCCGGTGCTGCGTTCCTGCGCCACCGCGGTGAACAGGCCGTCGGCGTTGCGTTTGAGGCGGGCGGCGAGAGCGGGATCGAGTGCCATCAGCGACCTTCCGGGTCGGTGCGGGAGGGGACGCGTCGTGTCATCGGACGGTGATCCCGGCGTCGCGCATGGCCGTCTTCACCTCGGCCACGGTGAGTTCGCCGAAGTGGAAGACCGAGGCCGCGAGAACCGCGTCGGCGCCCGCCTGCACCGCCGGCGCGAAATCGTCGATACTGCCGGCGCCGCCGCTGGCGATGACCGGCACCGACACCGCGGCGCGTACGGCCGTCAGCATGCGCAGGTCGAAGCCCTGTTTGGTGCCGTCGGCGTCCATCGAGTTGAGCAGGATCTCGCCGACACCGAGGTCCTGGCCACGGACCGCCCACTCGACCGCGTCGATCCCGGTGCCCTTACGGCCGCCGTGGGTGGTGACCTCCCAGCCCGACGGCGTGGGTTCCGCACCTTCGGGAACGGTCCGGGCGTCGACGGACAGCACGATGCACTGCGAACCGAAGCGCCGGCTCATCTCGGCGAGCACCTCCGGCCGGGCGATGGCCGCGGTGTTGACGCTGACCTTGTCGGCCCCGGCGCGCAGCATGGTGTCGACGTCGTCGACGGTCCGGATGCCCCCGCCGACGGTGAGCGGGATGAACACCTGATCGGCGGTGCGCTTCACCACGTCGATCATCGTCGAGCGCCCCGAGCTCGACGCGGTCACGTCGAGGAAGGTCAGTTCGTCCGCGCCTTCGCGGTCGTAGCGCTCGGCCAGCTCGACCGGGTCGCCGGCGTCGCGCAGGTTGGCGAAGTTGACGCCTTTGACCACGCGGCCGTCGTCGACGTCGAGGCACGGGATGACCCGGGTCGCCAGCGTCATCGTCGGGTCTCCTTCGGGGTGGTGGATTCTGGGGTGATGACGTCTGCCGTCCATTCCGGGATCGTCTCGCCGATGACACGCATCAGACCGGCGTGCACGGTCGGGGTACCGGCGACCAGCGACGGCGACGCCACGGTCCACGGACGGCCGGCGATGTCGGTCGCCACACCGCCGGCGGCCCGGACCAGCGCCGCTCCTGCCGCGTTGTCCCAGGGGTGCCGGCCGAAGGCGATCGCCCCGCCGAACACGCCGGCCGCGGTGAACGCCATGTCCACACCCGTCGACCCGGTCATCCGGATCCGGGCGGCACGCGTGCTGAGTTCGCGCAGGAGGTCGGCCCGGCGCGCGCCCGGGTAGCGGCCACCGCCGCGGGCATCGAACGGACCGAAGGCGATGGCTGCCTCGGCGAGTTCCATGTCGGGGGCCGGCGGGACGGCTACGCCGTTCAGCAGCAGCGGACCGTCGGCGTGTGCGGCGTACCGGCGTCCCACGAGCGGCAGCCAGGTCATCCCGAGCGTGGCCTCGCCGTCGACCACCAGACCGAGGAGGATCCCGGTGAGCGGCATCCCCGCGGAGTAGTTGAAGGTGCCGTCGATCGGGTCGAGCACCCACACCGGACCGTCGACGACGTCGGCGCCGCCGAATTCCTCGCCGTGGACCGGGATCTGGGTCCGGTCGGCGAGCTCGGCCCCGATGTGGCGCTCGAGGTCGAGGTCCACCTGCGTGGCGAAGTCGGTGCCGCCCTTGTTGATCGCACTCGGCGCACCCTGACCGTCGACGAAGCGATCGACGGCGGCGTCGAGGATCGACCCGGCGGTGTCGAGCAGCCGGGGCAGGTCGAGGGTGGAGTCCGCCGCGCTCATCAGACCCCGGCGACCGCGGTCAACGCCTCCGGCAGCGTGAATCGACCCGCATAGAGTGCCTTGCCGACGATGGCGCCCTCCACACCCTGGCCGGTGAGGCCGGCGATCGCGACCAGATCGTCGATGGCCGAGACGCCGCCCGAGGCCACGAGGGGGGCGTCGGTGGCCGCGGCGACCTCGGCGAGGAGATCGAGGTTCGGGCCCTGCAGCGTGCCGTCCTTGGAGACGTCGGTGACCACATAGCGGGCGCATCCGTCTCGATTCAACCGCTCGAGGACCTCCCAGAGATCGCCTCCGTCGGTGACCCAGCCCCGCCCGCGCAACCGGTAGGAACTGCCGTCGCGGATCACGTCCAGACCGACCGCGATGCGGTCCCCGTGCTCGGCGATCGCGCGGGCACACCACTCCGGGTTCTCCAGGGCGGCGGTACCGAGGTTCACGCGCGTGCACCCGGTGGCGAGGGCGGCGGCCAACGAATCGTCGTCGCGGATACCGCCGGACAGTTCGACCTTCACGTCGAGTTCACCGACCACGCCGGCCAGCAGCTCGCGATTGTCGCCGCGGCCGAACGCGGCGTCGAGGTCGACGAGATGGATCCACTCCGCACCGTCCCGCTGCCACGCCAGCGCCGCGTCGCGCGGCGAACCATACGACGTCTCGGTGCCGGCCGCGCCCTGGACCAGGCGGACCGCCTGCCCGTCGGCGACGTCGACGGCGGGAAGGAGTTCGAGGGTGCTACCCATGGGTGAATCTGTCCTGTCTGTTCTGGATCGAGCGCGGTTCTTGATCGAGCGAGTCGGCGGTGGACGTGATCGGGGTGGGGTCAGGCGGGGTGGTGACAGTCGCGCGCCGCGATCAGGTCTGTCCGGGCGCGGTCGACCATGCGGTTGGCAACGGTACCGATCGCGGCGATCATCGCCGCCACCGCCACCAGCGCGGCGACCAGTCCGGCGATCGGCGACCAGTGCGCACACAGCGCGATGATCGGGACGGACACGATCAGGACCAGCACTCCCGCACCGAGAGCGTAGAAGGCGAGCTTGGCGATCGAGAAACCGGAGGACGCCGAGGACGCGCCCGCCGCGTCGGACCCGGACGGTCGCCCGACGGGTCCGTCGCCGTACCCGGCGTCGTCCGGGCGCGGCGTGCCGTCGGTCACGAGAGTCCCCGAACCCAGTTCTCCAGCAGGTGCGCACCGGCGTCGCCGGACTTCTCCGGATGGAACTGGGTCGCCGACAGCGGCCCGTTCTCCACCGCGGCGAGGAACGGTCCACCATGTTCGGCCCAGGTCAGCTTGGGCGCGGTCAACGGCGAACCCTCGTTGTCCATCTCCCAGGTCTGCGCGGCGTAGGAATGCACGAAGTAGAAGCGGGTGTCGGCGTCGAGCCCGTCGAAGAGCACGGTGCCCTCGGGTGCGTCGACCGTGTTCCAGCCCATGTGCGGCAGAACGGGAGCGGGCAACTGGGTCACACTGCCCGGCCACTCCCCGCAGCCCTCCGCCTCGACGCCGAACTCGACGCCGCGCTCGAACAGGATCTGCATGCCCACGCAGATGCCCAGGACCGGGCGGCCGCCCGCCAATCGTCGCCCGACGATCCGGTCGCCCTTGACCGCGCGCAGGCCTTCCATGCAGGCGGCGAACGCGCCGACGCCGGGCACGACGAGGCCGGTGGCGTTCAGGGCCGTGTCGAAGTCGGAGGTGACCGTCACCTGTGCCCCGGTCCGCTCGAGCGCACGCTGCGCGGACCGCAGGTTGCCCGAGCCGTAATCGAGGATCGTGACGTCGGCGACGCTCACAGCGCGCCCTTCGTCGACGGCACACCGGTCACGCGGGCGTCGTATTCCGTCGCCGCGCGCAACGCGCGGGCCACGGCCTTGAACTCCGCCTCGGTGATGTGGTGCTGGTCACGGCCGTAGAGGACCCGCACGTGCAGCGCGATACGGGCGTTGAGCGCGATCGACTCGAACACGTGCCGGTTGATGACGGTCGAGTACGGGACACCCGGGTAGCCACCGATCACGGCGGTCAGCATGTGCTCGGGCTCGCCGGTGTGGACGCAGTACGGGCGGCCCGACACGTCGACGACGGCCTGGGCGAGGGTCTCGTCCATCGGGATCCAGGAATCGCCGAAGCGACGGATGCCCTTCTTGTCACCGAGCGCCTGGCCGAGAGCCTGGCCGAGCACGATCGCGGTGTCCTCGATGGTGTGGTGGCCCTCGACCTCGATGTCGCCCTTCGCCTCGACGGTGAGATCGAAGCTGCCGTGCTGACCGAAGGCGGTGAGCATGTGATCGAAGAACGCGATGCCGGTCGATATGTTCGTCACGCCGGTGCCGTCGAGATTCAGCTCGACGGAGATCGACGACTCCCTGGTGCTCCGTTCGACCTTCGCGACACGGGGCGCGGGGTTGGTCGCAGAGGGGGTGCTCACTGAGTGTTCTCCAGATCTGTGGTGGCGAGCGTGCGGCTGACGTCGAGGAAGGCGTCGTTCTCATGCGCGAGACCGATGGTCACCCGCAGGTGACCGGCTATGCCGACGTCCCGGATGAGGACGCCCTGGTCGAGGTAACGCTGCCACGTTGCCGCAGCATCCCGGAACCGTCCGAACAGCACGAAGTTGGCGTCGGAGTCGATGACGCGGTACCCGAAGGCGGTCAGCGCCGCGACCACGCGCTCGCGTTCGGACCGGATCGCGGCGACACCGGCGAGAGTGTCGTCGCTGTGGCGCAATGCGGCTCGCGCGGCGGCCTGGGTCAGCACGGACAGGTGGTACGGGAGCCGCACCAGCTGGATCGCGTCGACGACGGCGGGTGCTGCGGCGAGGTAACCGAGTCGGCCGCCGGCGAAGGCGAAGGCCTTGCTCATCGTGCGGCTGACGACGACCTTGGCCGGGAACTCGTTTATGAGCTCGACGGCACTCGGAGCCGCCGAGAACTCGGCGTAGGCCTCGTCGACGATCACGATGCCCGGAGCCGCCTCGACGATGCGACGCAGGTCCGCGAGCGGGATCGAACCGCCGGTCGGGTTGTTCGGCGACGTCACGAAGACGACGTCCGGCTCGCGGTTCGCGACTTCGGCGACCGCGTAGTCGGTGTCGAGCGAGAAGTCGCCCGCCCGCGCCGCGACCAGCCAGGTGGTGTCGGTGCCGTCGGAGATGATCGGATGCATCGAATACGACGGCACGAACCCGAGCGCACTGCGGCCGGGACCGCCGAAGGCCTGCAGCAGTTGCTGCAGAACCTCGTTGGAACCGTTTGCCGCCCACAGGTTCTCGACGCCGAGCTGCACACCGGTGGCCCGGGTCAGGTAGGCGGCGAGGTCGACACGGAGGGCGACGGCATCGCGATCGGGATAGCGGTGCAACTCAGCGGCGGCCTCGCGCACCGACGCGGCGACATCGTCGATCAGGGCCGGCGACGGCGCGTGCGGGTTCTCGTTGGTGTTGAGGATCACCGGAACCCTGAGTTGCGGTGCGCCATAAGCGCTCTTGCCACGGAGGTTCTCACGTAGCGGCAGGTCGTCGACGGTGATCGAGCTGCCCGGGGTTGCCGTCACCGGATCGGCGGCCGTCACCGGCCCGCGCTCCCGACGAAGCGCTGCTTCACCGCATCACCGTGACCGGGCAGGTCCTCGGCATCGGCGAGGGTCACCACCTTGTCGGCGACCTCGCGCAGCGCGGCCTCGTCGTAGTCGATGACGTGGACGCCCTTGAGGAAGGTCTGCACCGACAACCCGGAGGCGAAGCGCGCCGAACCCGACGTCGGCAGAACGTGATTGGAGCCCGCACAGTAGTCACCGAGGCTGACCGGCGCGTAGGGCCCGACGAAGATCGCGCCCGCGTTGTGCACCCGATCGGCGACCGCGGCCGCGTCCCGGGTCTGGATCTCGAGGTGTTCGGCCGCATAGGCATCGACGACGGCGAGCCCCGCGTCGAGATCGTCGACGAGGACGACGCCCGACTGCTCCCCCGACAGCGCGGTGGTCACGCGTTCGCGGTGCTTGGTGGCCGCGACCTGCTGCTCGAGAGCCTCGTCGACGGCGTCGGCGAGTTCGGCGCTGTCGGTCACGAGCACCGACGCCGCGAGGACGTCGTGCTCGGCCTGGCTGATGAGGTCGGAGGCGAGGATGCCCGCGTCCGCCGAGTCGTCGGCGAGGATCGCGATCTCAGTGGGTCCGGCCTCGGAGTCGATGCCCACCACGCTGCGGCACAGACGCTTGGCCGCGGTGACGTAGATGTTGCCCGGGCCGGTGATGAGGTCGACAGGGTCGAGAACGGCATTCGGCTCGTCCGCGGATTCCGTGTCGGCGCCACCGTAGGCGAGCAGGGCCACGCCCTGGGCACCGCCGACCGCCCACACCTCGTCGACGCCGAGGAGCGCACAGGCGGCGAGGATGGTCGGGTGCGGCCACCCGCCGAAGTCCTTCTGCGGAGGCGAGGCGACGACCAGCGAGCCGACCCCGGCCTCCTGGGCGGGGACGACGTTCATGATGACCGACGACGGATAGACGGCGTTTCCGCCCGGGACGTACAGGCCGACGCGGCGCACCGGAATCCACTTCTCGCTGACGACGCCGCCGTCGACGACCTGGGTGCGGGTGGTCTCCCGTCGCTGGTCGGCGTGCACCTTGCGGGCGCGGATGATCGACTCGCGCAGCGCCTCGGCGACCTGCGGGTCGAGCCCGGCCAGAGCATCGGCGATGACCCGAGCGGGCACCCGCACCGACGCGGGTCGGACACCGTCGAACTTCTCGCCGTAGTCGAGCGCAGAACTGCTGCCGTTCTCCGCCACCGCATGCACGACCGGTGTCACCGTGTCGAGGACGGCATTGACATCGGTACCCCCGCGGGGCAGCGCACGACGCAACTCGGCGAGTGTCGGCGTGCTACCGCGCAGGTCAATTCGGGCGAGCATGATCTCTCCTGGTGGCTGCTGATTTACCCAACAAGGATACGTGTCGGGTGCCAGCGGGTTTCTGGTGCGGGTTGTCACCCGAGAACGTCGGGGCAGTTCGATCCGGCATGCGGACGAATCTGCCCCCCGTCCTTCAACCGGCCGTTCGCCAGGACCGAGTTGTCCGACGTCGAGGTCCGAACCGGCGACGCGGGGCTGAACCTACGGTGCCGGGATGTCCAGACCGAGGTCCAGGACGGTGACGGAGTGCGTCAGCGCGCCGACGGCCAGGTAGTCGACGCCGGTGCGGGCATAGTCGGCCGCGACGTCGAGCGACAGGCCTCCCGAGCTCTCCAGCTTGGTGCCCGGCGAACGGGTGTTGCGGCGCTGGACGGCCATCTGGGTCTCCCACGGCTCGAAGTTGTCCAGCAGGACCAACTGCGGTTCGAGTCCGAGGACCTCGTCGAGCTGGGCCAGCGAGTCGACCTCGACCTCGACCGGTAGGCCCGGCGCCGCCGCCCGGACCGCCTCCAACGCCGCGGCGACCGAACCCGCGGCGACGACGTGGTTGTCCTTGATGAGGGCGGCGTCGCCGAGCCCCATCCGATGGTTGACTCCCCCGCCGGCACGAACCGCGTACTTCTGCAGATGCCGAAGACCCGGAAGTGTCTTGCGCGAGTCGCGGATTCGGGCGTCC
Source organism: Gordonia sp. SCSIO 19800 (assembly GCF_018132775.1). NCBI lineage: Bacteria > Bacillati > Actinomycetota > Actinomycetes > Mycobacteriales > Gordoniaceae > Gordonia > Gordonia sp. SCSIO 19800. The sequence goes on from NZ_JAGRQM010000008.1 coordinate 29,747, forward strand.
GTACCCTCCACCGCCGCCACCCAGGCCGCGGTGGTCGTGGCGATCCCCGACAGGTGCGAGATCAGGTTGAGCGCCGTGCGTTCCGCGGTCAGCAGCGCTCGCGTCGGGGCGTGGACGGCGAGTACGACAGCGCCTGGTTCGACGCGGGTTCCATCGTCGACGCGCGACGTGATCGTGTACTCGCCAGCGCCGATCACCTCGTCGAAGACCGCCTCGACCACCGGGACGCCCGCGATCACGCCGTGCGCGCGACTGACGATCGCCGCGTCGACGACCGCGTCGGCGGGCACCGTGGACGCGGTCGTGACGTCGGGCCCGTATCGCAGATCCTCGTCGAGCGCGGTCCGGATCAGCGCGCGGACCTCGTCGGTGACCGCGGCGCCGAGTTCACCGCCCGCGGCCTGGCCGACGAAGCCATCGCCCGGCGAGGTCGTCGAGGGAGCCGGGTTGCTCACTCGCCCGATCCGGGGTTGCCGATCGCGATCATGCGCTCGACGCTCTTGCGCGCCTTCTCGGCGACATCGGCGTCGACGAACACCTCGTCGCGACCCTCCCGTAGGCACCGGAGCATGGCCGCCGGGGTGATCATCTTCATGTAGGGGCACGATGCCCGTTCGTTGACCGCCTGGAAGTCGACACCCGGTGCGGCCTTGCGCAACTGGTGCAGCATCCCGACCTCGGTGGCGACGAGCACCTGCTTCGCGCCAGTTTCGCGCGCGGCGTCGAGCATGCCGCCCGTGGACAGGATCTTCACCTTCTCCTCGGGCACGAAACCCTCGCCGGCCAGATACAGCGCCGAGGTCGCGCAACCGCATTCGGGGTGGATGAACAGGTCGGCGTCCGGGTGCGAGTTCGCCTGCGCGGTCAGCTCGTCACCGTTGATGCCGGCGTGCACGTGGCATTCGCCCGCCCAGATGTGGATGTTGTCGCGGCCGGTCTCGCGCTTGACGTGCGCGCCGAGGAACTGGTCCGGCAGGAACAGGACATCGCGGTCGGGATCGATCGACGCGACCACGTCGACCGCGTTCGACGACGTGCAGCAGATGTCGGTGAGGCCCTTCACCTCGGCGGTGGTGTTCACGTAGGACACCACCAGCGCATCGGGGAACTCAGCCTTCCAGGCCCGGAGTTCGTCCGCGGTGATCGAGTCGGCCAGCGAGCATCCGGCGCGCTCGTCGGGGATCAGGACCCGCTTCTCGGGGCTCAGGATCTTGGCGGTCTCGGCCATGAAGTGAACGCCGCAGAAGATGATCTCGTCGGAGTCGACCTCGGCGGCGATCCGCGAGAGGGCAAGGGAGTCGCCGACGTGGTCGGCCACATCCTGGATGGCCGGGAGCTGGTAGTTGTGCGCGAGCAGCGTCGCGTTGCGCGCCTTGGCGAGGCGGCGGACCTCGTCCGCCCACTCCTGCGTCGGCTCCACGCCGGTGTAGCCGCCCGGCGCGTCGTACCACGTCGCATCGACGAGCGCCGAGTCCTCGACTGCGGGCGCGGTCATCGACGTGTGGCGATCACTGGTGATGCTCATCTACCACTCCTCTGGCTACCCGGCGACGAGTTCCGTCCCCGGGACGCTGGTTCCCCAGATCACGGGCCGTGTGTCCGAGGCAGGTTTTCGACTCATGGTCGAAAACACTGTGCATCGTAACATTCGCCACACTCACGGCATTCCCATGACCTCGTCGCCGGCGTTCTCGGCCCGCGATTCAGGCGGACGACGAGTTCAGCCACACATCAGCGCGTCGAGGTAGCGCTCGGTGAATCGCGACTGCGCAACCCGCCCGATCGGCCCACCCAGACGCGTGAACCAACGCCCCGGACGCGAGAAGGCGACGACGTGCCCGACCACGGTGTCGTCGTCGAGCCATTCCACCCAGAAGCGCTCTTCGCCGATCTCGGGATGGCCGGGCAGCGTGCCGTACGCGAAGCCGTGCTCGCGCGGGGCGTCGATCACCTCGACGACCCGGCACCGGGCGGTGATCGCGAGGGGGCCGAGACCGGCACGCAGGTCGACGTCGGCGTCGACAGTGGCCGCCGGCGTCGATTCGTCGACGCCGAAGCCGGCACGACGATGCATGTCCCAGTTCATGATTCGCCGGCCGGCCGTGGAGAAGCAGGCAGCTCCCGAGCCGATGACCCGTGACCGGCGCAGATGGTGATAACCGGGCGGGAGCGTCCCGGCCGTCGCCCCGACCTCGGGATAGGTGAGACCCGATCGGTTCGCGGTCACCCGACTCGTGCCACCTCGGCGTCGAGCACGAGCGCCAGATCGTCGAGTGAGGTACCCAGCGCGCGAGCAAGCGCCGCGATCGTGGCGAAAGCGGGCGTCGGCATGCGTCCGGTCTCGATCTTGCGCAGGGTCTCCGGCGAGATACCCGCGCCCGACGCCACGTCGCCCAGCGGACGATCGCCGCGCAGCTCGCGGAGACGGGCGCCGAGCCGGCGGCCGGCCGCGATCTGTTCCGGGGTCAGGGGGTTACGCACCATGTGGCGATCTTAGCGGGTCCGGTATACAAATACCGAGACGCGGTGGTATTTGTATACCGACCAGCGATCCGAAAGAACGCAATGACCACGAGAGGACGGGAATGGTCGAACTGAAGTCGCCTGCCGAGGTGGCCGCCATGGGAGTGACGGGGGCGTTCATCGCAGATCTCCTCGACGACCTCGCCGGACGCGCCGACGTCGGGGTCAACCTCCTCGAGCTCGAGGAACGCGCGCGGAAGCTCGTCAACGACCGCGGTGCTCAGTCCTGCTACTGGGACTACTCGCCGTCCTTTGGCCGCGGCCCGTTCCGCAATGTGATCTGCCTGTCGGTGAACGACGCTGTCCTGCACGGACTCCCGCACGATTACGTCCTCGCCGACGGAGACCTGCTCTCGATGGACATCGCCGTCGCCATCGACGGCTGGGTGGCCGACTCCGCGCGCAGCGTCATCGTCGGCACCCCACAGCCCGACGATCAGCGCCTCGTCGCGGCCACGGAAGAAGCACTGGCCGCAGCCATCGACGCCGCTCGTCCGGGCGGTCGGCTCGGCGACATCTCGGCCGCGATCGGAGCGGTCGCCGCCGCACACGGGTATCGGGTCAACACCGAGTTCGGCGGACACGGACTCGGCCGCACCATGCACGAGGATCCCCACGTCGCCAACGTGGGCCGGGCCGGACGTGGCATGAAACTACGCCCCGGCCTGACCCTCGCGCTCGAACCGTGGTTCACGCTCGGTTCCGAGCGCATCAAGTTCGACGCCGACGGGTGGACCATCCGGTCGTTCGACGGCTCCCGCGGCGCGCACAGCGAACACACGATCGCCGTCACCGATGGCGAGGCGCTGGTCCTCACGGCGCACGGGGGCGGGTAGTCGAGGTCACCAGGTGGCTTCGACACGGCGCCTCGACCTCGACGCGCTCCTTCGTCGCTTGCTCGGCCCGGCGGCTTCGCTCGGAGCCGGCTCAACCAGCAGGGGGTCGCCGACTCCTCCAGCGGAGGTCACCAGCACAACCAGCATGGGGCGCCGGCTCAACCAGCCGGGTGTCGCCGACACAACCAGCCGGGGCTCGCCAGCACAACCAGCGGGGGGTAACCGGCTCAACCAGCCGGGGGTCACCAGCACGTCCGGCGGGGGCTCTCCAATCTCAACCAGCGGGGGTCACCAGCAGGGCGCACCCTACAATCGGGCGCATGCCATCCGCCGGGTCCGAGCCACCCATCGCCGACGGTGCGACCCTCCGGGTGGAAGTGCTGAGCGTCGTCTTCCAGATCCGCGTACCCCAGACCCGGAACACGCCGGACACCGACGACCCGTCGTTGTGCGTCCTGTTGTCGCGGTCCGCCGACGGCGTGTGGACACTTCCCGGCGGCGGGGTCGGCGCCGAGGAGACGTTGTCGGCGAGCGCACGCCGGCTCGTCGCGGACGCGCTCGACGTCCGTGAGATCGCGCATCTGGAACAACTGTCGGTCTTCTCCGACCCGCACCGGGTGCCCACGGTCCGCACCATCGCGTCGACCTACATGGGCCTCGTGCCCTCCGACGCCGAGGCGACACCCCCCGACGCCGCGGGCTGGTTCGCCGTCGACGGATTACCGCCCCTGGCCTTCGATCACGCCGGGATCGTCGAGGCCGCCCGGCATCGACTCGCGGCCAAACTCTCCTACACGAACATCGCGTTCGCGCTGGCCCCCGCCCGTTTCCCGATGTCGGCGCTGTCGGAGATCTACTGCGCCGCACTGGGTTATCCCGTGGACACGACCAACCTGCTCCGCATCCTGAGCCGGCGCGCGGTGGTGGTCGCCACCGGGACCGTCGGCAAGACCGGCCGTAACGGGGGTCGCCCGCCGGCGCTCTACGCCTTCGCGGAGAAGGAGTTGCGCGTCACGGATGAGTTCGCGACGCTGCGCCCACCGATGTGAACACGCCCGCCGGCAGCTCGTCGGACTCGAGATCTCCGACGCCCAGATCGGCTGTCCGCGAGGACAACACGCAGACGAGGTACACCACGGCGAACGCGAACGGGGCGCAGATGAGCAGCGTCCACGGCTCGCTCGAGCCGGACCGCGTCGCGCCGTCGAGCCACAGCTCCGGCGCGACCCGGTAGACGGCGTCGACCGGCAGCGCGGTCGGATCGTCGTCGAACCGCAGGCCCGCGACCCACATCCCGACCGACGCCGCAAGCGCCGAACCTGCCACCGTCGCGAGGGCGGGCCACACGAATCCGGCGACCCCGCGCCACGTCCGGGCCGCAAACCACACGACGATGGCGGTGACCGCGCCGTAGGCGAACATCGTCAGGGCGAAGGCGCCCACGCCGGCGAAGTCGGCGGGGATGTCCTCGCGACGCAGACCCTCGAACGCGACGCCGGTGGTCGGCGGGGTGAGGAGCGCCCAGACCACCCCGGCGACCACGCCGATCAGGGCCACGCCGACGGCGACCGCGGCCAGTCGCGAGACCGTGCGGACCGGCGGTTTCACCGGCGACCCAGCTCCGACGAGTCAACCGTCCCGTGCCTCGAGCAGCGGGCATCCCATCCGTCGGGCCGCACCTGGACCACCATCCGGCGACCGCACTGCCCACAGAAGCGAGGGGGTTCGAGACCCAACCGGGCGGCCGGCGGCACGGCGTCGGGAGCCTGCAGTTCCAGTTCGAGTCCGGTGAACACACCGAACCGGCACGGCTCGGCGAGAGGACCCGGGACGGTGTCGATCATGAGAACACGCTACCCATCGCTGCGACGAACCCGTCAGATCGTGTCGTTCAACGACTTGATCGGCATGGACAGATCACTGAGCAGATCGAGGTCGTCCTCGGCGGGCCGGCCGAGGGTCGTCAGGTAGTTGCCGACGATGACGGCGTTGATGCCGCCGAGGATGCCCTGTTTGGCCCCCAGGTCGCCGAGCGTGATCTCACGACCGCCCGCGAAGCGCAGGATGGTGCGCGGCAGCGCCAGACGGAAGGCGGCCACCGACTTGAGGGCCTCCGCGGCGGGGAGCACGTCGAGATCGCCGAACGGGGTGCCGGGCCGCGGGTTCAGGAAGTTCAGCGGCACCTCGTCGGGCTCGAGCGTCGCCAGTTCGGCGGCGAACTCGGCCCGTTGCTCCAGGGACTCGCCCATACCGAGGATGCCGCCGCAGCAGACCTCCATGCCCGCCTCCCGGACCATGCGCAGGGTGTCCCAGCGCTCCTCCCACGTGTGGGTCGTCACCACGTTCGGGAAGTGGCTGCGCGCGGTCTCGAGATTGTGGTTGTAACGGTGCACGCCCATGTCGCGGAGCTGGTCGACCTGCTCCTGGGTGAGCATGCCCAGGCTGCACGCGATCTGGATGTCGACCTCGTTGCGGATAGCCTCGATACCTGCCGCGACCTGACTGAGCAGCCGCTTGTCGGGACCGCGGACCGCCGCGACGATGCAGAACTCGGTCGCACCGGTCTTCGCGGTCTGCTTGGCCGCCTCGACGAGGGAGGGGATGTCGATCCACGCACTTCGTACCGGCGAGGCGAAAAGTCCGGACTGGGAACAGAAATGGCAGTCTTCCGGGCACCCGCCGGTCTTCAGCGAGATGATGCCCTCGACCTCGACCTCGGGCCCGCACCAGCGCATCCGCACATCGTGGGCGAGCTGGAGCAGTTCGGTCAGACGGTCGTCGGGCAACCGCAGAACCCGGTGAACCTGCTCCTGATCGAGCGGCTCGCCGCGGTCGAGCACCTGGTCACGGGCGATGGCGAGGATGTCGTCCGACGCCGGTGCCGAGGTGGCGGCGTCGACTGTTGCCTGGGTCACTGGTGATACTCCTTGGATGATTGTTCCGCTGCGGGAACGTGTTTCGGCGTCCGGACGAGCTGTTCCGGATGGCTGGGAGAAAGGGTCGCGAGCCACTCGTCGTCGAACCACGACGCTGCGTGGCGGCGGAACTCGTCGGGTTCGAGGTGCGCGGCGCCGGCGGGCAGGACCCCGACGACCGGCACCCCGGTCACCCGTGGGAGATCGGTGCGGTTGCACCGCATCGCGAGGTCGGGATCGTCCGGCCACCAACCGATCACGAGCCCGGCGGGACGCAGACCGCGCGCCCGCACCGCGTTCACGGTGAGTTCGGCGTGATTCAGCGCGCCCAGCCCCGGCGCCACCACGACCAGCACACCGTCGACGGTGTCGGGAACGAGAGTGGCCGCGGCGATGTCGAGGATCGTGGCCGACTCCCCCAGTCGCACCAGCACTCCGCCGGCGCCCTCGACGAGGGTCAGGTCGTGTGACGCGGCCAGATCGTCCACGGCGCGGACGATCACCGCCGGATCGGCCAGTGGCATCCCGGCGCGGCGCGCGGCGGTGTCGGGCGCGAGGGGTTCCGGGTAGCGGTAGAGCTCGACCGCGGTGACGTCGCCCGCCAGGCGTTGCACCTCGGCGAGGTCGCCGGGTTCGTTCGGACCGACGCCGGTCTGGACGGGTTTGCAGACTGCGACGCGCCCTTCGTGGCTCGTCGCTATCGCTCCTCGCACCTCAGGGAGCAGAGGATGGGCAGACGCTTGCGCTCCTCGCACCTCAGGGAGCAGAGGATGGGCAGACGCTTGCGCTCCTCGCACCTCAGGGAGCAGAGGGTGGGCAGACGCTAACGCTCCTCGCACCTCAGGGAGCAGGGGGTCGGCCACCTCAGGGAGCAGAGGATCGGCCACCTCAGGGAGCAGGCAGGCAGCGGCGAGTGCCGCGGTCACGACGGTCTTCCCGACGTCGGTCGAGGTCCCGGTGACGGCGAGGACCCTGCCGCGGCGTGCGGCGATCACCGCGCACCGACTTCGCGCAGCGCGGCGTCGACGACGGCGGCCACGTGGTCGAGGGCAGCGGCATCGAGGTCGGCGCGCACCGTGATCCGCAGCCTCGAAGTCCCGACCGGGACCGAGGGCGGACGGAAACACCCGACGAGGACGCCACGGTCCCGGCACGCGGCAGCAGCCGCCACCGCGCGTTGCGGATCCCCGACGACGATCGAGATGACCGCCGCGGCGGGCTCTTCGACGCCACACGCGAGCGCCAGGCGACGGGCGTTGTCGCGCAGTCGGTCCGGCAACCCGGGTTGCGCCCGCAGGATCGCCAGGGCGGCATGCGCGGCGCCGACCGCGGCCGGGTTCAGGCCGGTGTCGAATATGAAGGTGCGGGCGCAGTCGACGAGGTGCGAGCGCAGCAGCTCTGACCCGAGGACCACACCGCCCTGCGCGCCGAGCGATTTCGACAGCACGGTCGTGACGACGAGATCGGGAGCACCCGAAAGTCCCTGTTCGGCGACGAGTCCGCGACCACCCGGACCACGTACCCCGAGAGCGTGGGCCTCGTCCACGAGCAGGACGGCCCCGTGCGCGCGTGCCGCGGCATACAGATCCGCGACCGGCGCCGGTTCACCGTCGATGCTGTACACCGAATCGGTGACGACGAGCGCCCGGGCCTCGGTACGTTCGGCGAGGGCCCGCCGGACCGCCTCGTGATCGCCGCGGTCGACGACCACAACCCGAGCACGCGACAACCGGCAACCGTCGATCAGCGACGCATGGGTGCCGGTGTCGCTGACGATCAGGTCGCCGCGCGTCGCCAGCGCGGTGATCGCACCGACATTCGCCAGGTAACCGGACGAGAAGACGAGTGCCGCATCGAATCCGAGGAAGTCGGCGAGATCGTGCTCGAGATCGATGTGTGCCTGGGTGGTGCCGACGACGAGGCGCGACGCCGTCGAGCCACCTCCCCACCGTTCCGCGGCGGCCCGCGCACCGGCGATCACCGCGGGGTGGGTCGACAACCCGAGGTAGTCGTTGGAACCGAGGTTGATCTCGTCGCCGGCCGCCCTGCGGACGTGTGGGCTGCGATGCAGGCCGGCCTCGGCGCGCGCACGGGCGGCGCCGGCCAGCCACGCCAGACCGATCTCTCCCCCGCCGCTGACCCGCGCATCGCCGTCGACCCTCGAATCCGGCTGCACCTGAATCGAAGTCATAACCGCACCACTGCCGGCTCGCGATCGCCGACCGTGGCGTGCACGGCAGCGGACACTCCGCGCACGATCACCCCGATGTCCTCGGGTGTGCAGATGAACGGCGGCATCGTGTAGACGAGATTGCGGAACGGCCGCAGCCATGCCCCGGCCTCGACGGCCGCGTCGGTGGCCGCCACCATGTCGACCGGGCGATCGAGTTCGACGACGCCGATCGCGCCGAGGACCCGCACATCGACGACGCCGTGGCGATCACGCAGCGGTTCGAGTCCGTCGCGGAGCCCCCGCTCGATCGCCGAGACCCGCTCGGCCCAGGGCGTTTCCAGCAGCAGTTCGATCGCTGCGACGGCCACCGCGCAGGCCAGCGGGTTGGCCATGAAGGTCGGGCCGTGCGCGAGTCCGCCCGCCTCCCCCGCACTGATCACCTGAGCGATCTCGGACGTGCACAGGGTCGCGGCGAGCGTGAGGTAGCCACCGGTGAGCGCCTTGCCGACACACATGATGTCGGGCGCGACGCCGGCGCCCGGCGCCGCGTCGGCCCCCGGGGCGGCGTCGGCCGCGAACAACGTTCCGGTACGGCCGAATCCGGTCGCGATCTCGTCGAAGATCAGCAGGACGTCGTGGCGGTCACAGATCTCCCGGAGCGCACGCAGATATGCCGCGTCGTGGAATCGCATGCCGCCCGCGCCCTGGACCACGGGTTCGACGATGACCGCGGCGAGCTCGTCGCGGTGCGCGCGCACGGTGCGCTCGAACTCGGCGACGTAGTCGGGCCGGAACTCGGCCGGCGGGGCGTCGACGAAGATCTGTTGTGCGAGAACACCCTTCCACATCGCGTGCATGCCGCCGTCGGGATCGCAGACGCTCATCGGGGTGAAGGTGTCGCCGTGGTAGCCGCCACGCCAGGTGAGCAGACGCGTGCGGCCGGACCGACCGCGGCTGCGCCAGTACTGCAGCGCCATCTTGACCGCCACCTCGACCGACACCGACCCCGAGTCGCAGAAGAACACCTTCTCCAGGCCGGCCGGGGTGATCTCGACGAGGAGCTGCGCCAGCCGGGTGGCCGGTTCGTGGGTCAGGCCGCCGAACATGACGTGCGACATCCGACCGAGCTGAGCGGCCGCGGCGGCGTCGAGTCGGGGGTGTCCATAACCGTGGATCGCCGCCCACCAGGAGCTCATCCCGTCGACCACCGATCGGCCGTCCGCGAGTTCGAGGCGGACACCCGAGGCCGAGGCCACGACCAACGGCCGGGTGGCCGCCGGCAGCGCACCGTAGGGGTGCCAGATGTGGTCGGCGTCGATGCGACTGATCGCGTCGTGATCCATGAGGCACCTCCCGGCCTGTCGTTAGGCAGTCCTGAACACCGTCCAGGGTCCTGAACACCGTCCAGGGTCCTGAACACCGTACAGGGCGTCCTGAACGCTGTACAGGCCCGGGGTTCGATGCCCACTGCCGGGTCATTACGCTGACGCGGGTGAGCAACAGTCGCACCGACGTTCTGCGCGCCGCCCGCGACATCCTGGGCGAGCACAGCCTGGCCGACCTGTCGATGCGACGCCTCGCCACCGAACTCGGCGTCCGTCCCAACGCGCTGTACTGGCACTTTCCCAACAAGCAGACCTTGCTGGCCGCACTCGCCGACGACATCCTGGGTGCGGTCGCCATCCCCGACACCTCGCTGGCCTGGGACGAGCGCCTCGATCTGCTCGCGACCGACATGCGCAGTGCGCTCCTCGGAGTGCCCGACAGTGCCGAGGTCGTGTCCTCGAGCTGGGCGAGCGGCCTGTCGTCGAAAGCCATCACCGCTGACATCATCGCCGCCGGCACGGCCGGTGGTCTGTCCGTCCGCAACGCCGAGGCGGTCAGCACCGCACTGTGTCAGCTGGTCATCGGGCTCACCATCGAGGAACAGACGCGCGCGCAGATGGAGCGTCTGGGTGTCACCGGGCCGTCGGGTCGCGACTTCGCGGGCGAGTTCCGCGACGGGCTGGCCATCATCCTCGACGGAGCCCGGACGCGCCGCTCGCGGTGAACCCCGCGCGGCCCCGCAGACCGGTGCGCGAGTGTCGCGGTCGTCCGAATCGGTGTTTCACAGCTTCGACGAGTACATTGCTAGCCGGTCATCCCGGCCCCGAGACCGATCTGTCCCCCACCGGAAAGAACACGCCCTGTGGCATCGACGACGCGAGTAGTGGCGCCGGAGTCGTCCCCCTCGACGCCGACAACGCCCGCATACCGCACCGACCTCGACGGCCTGCGCGGTATCGCCATCGCCCTCGTCGCCTGCTTTCACGTGTGGTTCGGCAAGGTCTCCGGCGGCGTCGACGTCTTCCTCACCCTCTCGGGATACTTCTTCGTCGGGTCGCTGCTGCGGCACGCGATCACGAGCCAGGCTCCGCACGTCTCGTTCCGCGACACCCTCAACCCGTGGCCACGTCTCAAACGGCTCCTCAAACGGCTTCTACCGGCGCTGCTCACCGTCCTGATCGCGGTCACGGCGCTGACCCTGCTGATCCTCCCGCAGACCCGGTGGGCCAATGTCGGCCGCGAGGTCATCGCGAGCGCGCTGTACTACCAGAACTGGTATCTCGCGCAGAACTCCCAGGACTACCTCGCCGCGAGTTCGGCGAACAGCCCCTTGCAGCACATCTGGTCGATGTCGGTGCAGGGCCAGTTCTTCGTCCTGACCCTGCTCGTCGCCCTCGCGTTCGCGGCGTTGCTCAAGGTCGGTGCCCGCGTCGCCCGGCCGTTCGCCGACCCGCGGGTCATCAGGTTCCTCGTCGGCGGCGCGGTGTTGGTCGTCGCACTCGCGTCCTTCTACTGGGCGCACCGCGGCCTGGCGATCAACCAGCCGTACAACTACTACGACACGATCTCCCGTCTGTGGGAACCGCTGGCCGGCGGCCTGCTCGCGATCTGGTTGCCGTCCCTGCGAATCCCGAACTGGCTGCGCAACATCGCGACCGTCTTCGCTCTTGCGCTGATCGTCAGCTGCGGGTTCTGGATCGACGGTGTCAACGCCTACCCCGGTCCGATGGCGCTGGTGCCGGTCGGCGCGACGCTGCTGATCATCTGGGCGGGCGCGACGGCGTTGCAGAAGCCACCTCGGGGGTCCCATGCCGCGGCCACCGAGATGCCCGTCACGAACCGCTGGCTCGCGAGCAGGTGGCCGGTCTGGCTCGGGACCATCGCGTATTCGCTGTACCTGTGGCACTGGCCGCTGCTGATCTTCTATCTGACCTGGCGCGACAAGAACCATGCCAACTTCGTCGAGGGCGTGCTCATCCTCGCGGCGTCGGTCGGGCTCGCGTGGCTCACCAAGCGCTACATCGAGGACCCGCTGCGCGGCGGCGATCGTTCGGCGCTGAGCCGCGGCCGCCGCGACGGACGGTCGCGGTGGCTGTCGTACACGTCGGTCGTCACCTCGATCCTCGTGGTGGCGACGCTCGTCACCGGCGTCGGCATCACCGTGTGGGAGCGGCACGTCGCGAACATCGTCGTCGACACCAAGAACCTCGACCCGAGGTCGTACCCGGGGGCCCGAGCACTGCTCGACGGCTGGCCGGTGCCCGCCCTCGACCCACAACCGTCGGCGCTGGAGGTCATCAAGGACTTCCCCGAGACCTCCACCGACGGGTACATGAGCGACTTCACCGACAACGAGATCCACGTCGGCACCTACGGCGATCCGACCGCGACGCGCACCATCGCGCTCGCCGGCGGGTCGCATGCCGAGATGTGGATCTCGGCGCTGGACACCCTCGGCAAGCGCAACGGTTTCAAGGTGAAGACCTACCTCAAGATGGGGTGCCCGCTGTCGACGAACCGGGTACCCAAACAGCGCGGCGTGCCCTACCCGGAGTGCTACGACTGGGGACAGCGCGTCATCGATCGCGTCATCGCGGACAAGCCGGACGCCGTCCTGACGAACTCGACCCGTCCGCGGGACTACGAACCCGGCGACTGGGTGCCACCGGACTACGTGCCGATCTTCGACCGTTTCCTCGACGCCGGTGTCCCGGTGTTCGGTATGCGGGACACCCCGTGGCCGAAGAACGCGAAGGGCACCATCGACACCCCGATCTGCCTCGCCGACGGCGGCGACGCCGAGAGCTGCGGGTCGCGCCGCAGTGCTGTCCTCTCACCCGCGGACCCGGCGACGGAGCTGGCCGCCACGCGACCCGACTTCCACCCTCTCGACATGTCCGACGGCATCTGCGACGCCGAGCGGTGCCCGGCGATCGTCGGCAACATCACCGTCTACAAAGACCCGCACCACCTGAGTGCGACCTACGTCCGCAGCCTCACCGACGAGCTGGGGCGCCAGATGGAGGCACAACTGCCGTGGGCCGGTCCCGCGGTACCGTGACGGCCGGCGGAAGCTGCGGGCCTCCTCAGGGAGCGATAGGTGGGGCAGCCCACATCTGACCCGACCGGCCGCGTCCTGAGATGACCGGCCGCGGCAACGCGACTAGGGTCGACCCATGACGTCGCCGAAGGCGGGTAAGACCGAACCGCCAGCCCCCGGTGAACAGCCTGGCGATCCCGACTCCTCCCCCGATCCCGACACCACCGCGGAGTCCGGCGACCCGGTGCCGATGCCGACCGACCCGATCCAGGCCGAGGCGCTGGTCCAACCGGAGCCGGCGCCGATCCCGGTGTGGCCGGGCACCCCGTATCCCCTCGGGGCCACCTACGACGGCGTGGGAACGAACTTCTCGCTGTTCTCCGAGGTGGCCGAGGCCGTCGAGCTGTGCCTGATCGACCGCGAGGGTCATGAGCGTCGAATCCGGCTCGAAGAGGTCGACGGCTACTGCTGGCACTGCTACCTGCCCAACGTCGGTCCCGGCCAGTTCTACGGCTTCCGCGTCTACGGACCGTACGACCCGTCGCAGGGACTGCGATGCGACCCGAGCAAGCTGCTGCTCGACCCGTACGGCAAGGCCTTCCACGGCGACTTCGACGGCGACGCGTCGCTGTTCTCCTACCCGCTCCCGACGCCGCCCGACGAGGCCGCGGACGGCAACGGTGACGACGCCGACGAGACCCCCGCGACCGAGGCGGCCGACACCGGCGACGACGTCGCGGTGGACGACGCCGACGAGGCGACCGCGCACGCTGCCGAACAAGACGATGCGGCCGATCCCGCCGCCGGCGAGGTCGCACCCACCGAGGCAGGACAGGCCGACGCCGACGCCGCCCCTGCCGAGGACGAGAACCTCCCCGATGCCGGTCCCGACCCCGAACCGGTCAACCCGATGCCGCAGCTGGACTCACTCGGGCACACCATGGTCTCGGTCGTGATCAACCCCTACTTCGACTGGCAGAACGACCGGTCGCCCAACCGTCCGTACCACCAGACGGTGATCTACGAGGCGCACGTCAAGGGCATGACCGCGACCCATCCCGACATCCCCGAGTACCTGCGCGGCACGTACGCGGGACTCTGCCATCCGGTGATCATCGACCACCTCAAGGAATTGGGCATCACGGCCATCGAACTGATGCCCGTGCACCAGTTCATGCAGGACTTCGTCCTGCGCGACCAGGGTCTCCGAAACTATTGGGGCTACAACACCTTCGGGTTCCTGGCACCACACATCGAGTACTCGTCGAACCCGGACCAGCCGGCCAGCGCGGTGACCGAGTTCAAGGCGATGGTGCGCGAGTTCCACAACGCCGGCATCGAGGTCATCCTCGACGTCGTCTACAACCACACCGCCGAGGGCAACCACCTCGGGCCCACCGTGTCCTTCCGTGGCATCGACAACGCCGCCTACTACCGGCTCGTCGACGGCGACCCCGAGATGTACATGGACTACACCGGAACCGGCAACAGTCTCAACGGTCGTCATCCGCACACGCTCCAGCTCATCATGGACTCACTGCGGTACTGGATCCTCGAGATGCACGTCGACGGGTTCCGTTTCGACCTCGCGTCCACGCTGGCCCGCGAACTGCACGACGTCGATCGTCTGTCGGCGTTCTTCGATCTGGTGCAACAGGACCCGGTGGTCAGTCAGGTGAAACTGATCGCCGAACCCTGGGACATCGGCGAGGGCGGCTATCAGGTGGGCAACTTCCCGCCGCTGTGGACCGAATGGAACGGCAAGTACCGCGACACCGTGCGCGACTACTGGCGCGGCGAGCCGTCCACCCTGGGCGAGTTCGCCTCCCGGCTCACCGGGTCGTCGGACCTGTACGAGGCGACCGGCCGGCGGCCGCTCGCGAGCATCAACTTCGTGATCGCGCACGACGGCTTCACGCTGCGGGACCTGGTGTCCTACAACGAGAAACACAACATGGCCAACGGTGAGGACAACCGGGACGGCGAGAGCCACAACCGGTCGTGGAACTGCGGGGTCGAGGGACCCACCGACGATCCCGAGATCAACGCACTGCGCGCGCGGCAGCAGCGGAACATCCTGGCGACGCTGTTCCTGTCGCAGGGAACGCCGATGCTGGCGCACGGCGACGAGATCGGGCGTACCCAGCAGGGCAACAACAACGTCTACTGCCAGGACTCCGAATTGTCCTGGATGGACTGGACACTCGCCGAGGAGAACGCCGACCTGCTGGCGTTCACCCGCAAGGCCATCGCGCTGCGCACCCGGCATCCGGTGTTCCGGCGTCGTAAGTTCTTCGGCGGGAAGCCGATCCGATGGGGCGACCAGGCACTCGACATCGCGTGGCTCACCCCCGCCGGCCAGGAGATGACCGCCGAGGACTGGGACAGCGGGTTCGGCAAGAGCCTCGCCGTGTTCCTCAACGGAAACGGACTCGGCGAGAAGGACGAACGCGGCGAGCTGGTCGTCGACGACTCCTTCTTCATCTGCTTCAACGCCCACTACGAGGACCTGGACTTCACCCTCCCGCCGACGTGGTACGGCAACGAGTGGGTCGGCGAACTGGACACGACGCATCCCGTGGGGGACAGCGAACTGACGGCCTCCGCCGGCGAGTCGGTGTCCGTCGGCGCCCGCTCCGTACTGGTCCTGCGAAAGACCTCGTGACTCGTATGAGCAACCGCCCGACCCCGCACGCGACGTACCGGCTCCAACTACACGGCGACTTCGGATTCGCCGATGCCACAGCGCATCTCGACCACCTCGTCGAGTTGGGGATCAGCCACGTCTACCTCTCCCCGATCGGTACGGCGTCGGCCGGGTCGACGCACGGCTACGACTGGTTGCCGCCGCCGGCGGTCTCCGCCGTGCTGGGCGGGATCGACGGGTTGCGCGAACTGCGTTCCGCCGCAGCCCGACGCGGGCTGGGTCTGATCATCGACATCGTCCCCAATCACACCGGGGTCGCCGACGCACTCGCCAACCCGTGGTTCGCCGACCTGCTCCGCCACGGCCCGGCATCGGAGTACGCGAACTATTTCGACGCCGACTTCGGCGACGACAACGGCGCCGACGGGAAGCTGGCCCTGCCGATCGTCGCCGCCGACGGGGACCTGAGCCCGCTCGAGATCGACGAGCACGGGAATCTGCGGTACTACGATCACGCGTTCCCGATCGCCCCGGGCACCGGCGACGGAACACCGGGCGAGGTCCACTCCCGTCAGCACTATCGGCTCGTGCCATGGAACAGCGGCCTGATCGGCTACCGGCGGTTCTTCACGGTCAACGAACTCGCCGGTCTGCGCCAGGAGGACCCGGAGGTCTACGACGCGACGCACCACTGGCTGCGTGAGTTGCTCGACGCCGACCTCATCGACGGTGTGCGCGTGGATCATCCGGACGGTCTGTGGGACCCCCAGGACTATCTGCGCCGACTTCGTGCGGACGTCGGGGACGATCGTCTCCTCTACATCGAGAAGATCCTGGCGCCGGACGAGCCCCTCGAACCGACACTGCCGGTCGAGGGCACCACCGGGTACGACCACATGCGCGTGATCGATGCCGTGTTCGTGGCGCCGGCCGGCGTCGCCCAGCTCACCGAGCTACACGAACGGATCACCGGCGAGAGCGGTGATGCGCGGTGGGTGGAGGCCGCCGAGCACGATCGCAAACTCCGCACCGTGCGGGAGTCGTTCCCGGCGGAGCTCAGACGTCTCGTACGCGCCGTCATCGCGCGCGTCGAGGGATCACCGGCCGCGGATCCGGACGTGATCGCCACCGCCTGCGCCGAACTGATCGCCGCGCTCGGGGTCTACCGGGCGGACTACCCGTCGTTGCGTCCACGCCTGCTCGCCGTCGCCACCGGGATCGCCGAGGCGAAACCCGAACTGCGTGCCGCGATCGACCTCATCGTGCGGCAGACGGCGGTGCCCGGTGAGGCGACATCGAGGCTGGCGCAGACCTGCGGGGCGGTGACCGCGAAGAGTGTCGAGGACAGCTTGTTCTATCGGACGGCCCGGCTCGTCTCCGCCCAGGAGGTCGGTGGCGATCCCGCGAATCCCGTGCTGTCGCTGGCCGACTTCCACCACCACAACACCGAGCGCGCGGCACAGTGGCCGCTGGCCATGACGGCCACGTCCACGCACGACACCAAACGCGGTGAGGACGTGCGCGCGCGGATCGCGGTGCTCGCCCAGATCCCCGACCGCTGGTCCCAGCTCGTCGACAAGGTCTGGCGCGAGACCGACGTGCCGGATGACCTGACCGGTTACTTCCTCCTGCAGAACATCGTCGGGGTCTGGCCCACCGGCGCCCCGGTCACCGACGAGTTGCGGGGCCGGTTGATCGAGTACGCCCGGAAGGCGACTCGCGAGGCCGGGCTGCGCACCACGTGGACAGAGGTGAACGAGGAGTTCGAGACCGCAGTCGAGACCTGGATCGGCCAGGTCACCAGCGGGGACGTCGCATCCTCGGTCGCCGCACTCGTCGACCGCATCAGACCGGCGTGGGAGCAGGAAGCGCTGGCGCGCAAGGCGATCGCGATCCTCGGGCCCGGGGTCCCCGACATCTATCAGGGCACCGAGTGGTGGGAGGACTCCCTCGTCGATCCCGACAATCGACGACCGGTCGACTTCGGCCGGTCGACCGAGCACCCGAAGACCCGACTCGTCCAGGAAGCTCTACGTGCCCGGGCCGCGCATCCCGATGCGTTCGGCGTTGCGGGCACCTATCAACGGCTGACCGCCGACGGGCCCGCCGCCGACCACACCATCGCGTTCGTGCGCGGCACCGGCGACACCCCCTCGGTCGTCGTGGTGACCGCCCGGTTCACCCACAACCTCGACCACGATGCCGCGGCCGCGACGTCGATCACCCTGCCGCCGGGCTTCCGGTGGCGCGACGACCGAACGGAATCGGTGTACGAGGGATCGGTCGACCTCGCCTCGGCCCGTGGCGAACACCCCGTGGCGATACTCGTCCGGACGTGACGTCCACCCACCACTGATGGACGAGCGCGCCCCCGAATCGGAGGCGCGCTCGTCCATTACCGGTGAGTGTGTCAGCCCGGTTCAGCCGCCCGGCGCGGGCTGCGGTGCCGGCGACGGCTGGGGTGCCGGCGCACCTGCGGCGCCGGGCAGCGACTGCGACGGATCGATCTGACCGCTGGGGCTCCCCGGCGGCCCGTCGACCTCGGACACCAGCCACTTGCCGTCTTCCTTGCTGAGGTCCAAGCGGAAGACCATCAGGCTGGTACCGCCGCTGGGCAACTTGACGCTGCGGCCGGTCACCTCCGCCATCACCACGGTCTTGGCGGTGTCGGCATCGACGGTCTCGACGGCGACCACGCTGATCGTCGAGGACACCTCGATGTTCAGGGACTCCACATTGGCCTCGGTGTCGGCCCGTTCCTGCTCGAGGCGGTTGCGCAACTCCCCCGTCGACAGCGGACCCAGCAGTTCCTTCGAGTTGCCCGCGTTGTCGGCGTTGAGCGTCGTCACGAGCTTCGTGACGAAGTCGGCCGAGGCCGCCTTGGAGTCGGCGAACGCGTCGGCCTCTCGCTGGAGGTCGTAGGCGCGCCAGCCGAAGAACGCCACCAGCGCGATGAGGGCGACCGCGACGATGGCGGCGAGAACCTTCTTGATCCCGCCGCCGGTGACCGTGAACGAGATCTCGCGCCGATCCGAACCCGCCTTCGATGATGCTGCCGGCAACGGGTCACCCGCGGCACCGGAGG
Source organism: Gordonia sp. SCSIO 19800 (assembly GCF_018132775.1). NCBI lineage: Bacteria > Bacillati > Actinomycetota > Actinomycetes > Mycobacteriales > Gordoniaceae > Gordonia > Gordonia sp. SCSIO 19800. The sequence continues at coordinate 48,292 of NZ_JAGRQM010000008.1, forward strand.
CGTCGGCACCGTCGGTCTGGGACGTGCTCGCCACCGTGCCGGTTCCGCTCCGTCGAGCCGACTTCCCCCGCGGCGTCGCCGCGGTCCCGGCGTCGTTCGTGTCCTCCGCGCTCGTCGCCCCATCGGTGTGATCGGCTGCGACAGCCCCGCTCTCGGGCGACGTGCTGTCGGCCTTCTCGTCCGTTGGATTCATATCGGGATCAGTACGATCTGGGTCATTCCGGTCAGTCATCTACAGGTCACACAACTTGTCTGTCGTCGTCGAGTGGCCGTCAGTCGTCGAGCGGCCCATCACTTGTCGAGCGGAACGGTACGGGCGTTCGGGTCGTAACCCGGCGGCGGTCCCGCGGTGTCGTCGCCCGGTGGCCGCGGCGCATTGGCCGAGCCACGGATCTGCTGACGCGGATCCTCGGTCACACAGTACAGATTGGTCGGGATGGTCAGCTCGAGGATCTGCGTCGGCCGCCGCGGCGTCACCGGGTAGTTGCAGCTCGGACGCGGGTACACCGACCCGAAGGCCCACCACGCACCGTCGTGGAACATGGTGAGGCTCTTGACACTGGCATCGCGGATCGCGGGGAACAGCGTCGCGAGCGCCGGCGCACGCAACGCACCCTGCTCGGCGATGTCGACGAACTGCTTCGTCACATCGGTGATCGGATCCGTCAACTGGTTGATCGACCCGGCCAGGCTCGTGAACTGCGAGGGACCCCGGTCGAGGAGCTCGCGGAGTTCCTTGTCGGAGGCAGCCGCCGAGTTGACCAGCGAACTCAATCCCGCCACCGTCGTGCCGAGGTCGGGCTGGATCTGTGCCGTCGTCTTGAAGATGGTCCCCGCGTTCTGGATGAACTTGGTGGTCTCCGGCAGTGCGGTGTACAGCTTCGCGAAGATCGTGCCACCGGAGTCGAAGATGACGGACAGGTCGTTCGTGCCGTCCTCGTCGTAGAGGGCGATCTTCAGATTGTCCACGGCGGAACGGAGTTTGGCCGGATCGATCTGGTTGATCAGTTCCAGCGAGGACTCGAGCAGCTGCGAGAACGGCACGGTGACCTCGGTCTGGTCGGCCCGGATGACGTCCCCGTCCTCCAGGTAGGGGCCATCGGAGGTGTCCGGCTGGAAGTCGACGTACTGCTCGCCCGCAGCCGACAGACCCAGTGCCGCAACAGTGGTGTCGCGGTTGATTCTGTACCGGTCCTCGACCGTGACGACGACCTCCACCGAATCCGGTTGCACCCGAACGGTGTCGACGTCGCCGATGCGCGCGCCGCGCAGCGTGACCCCGGACGTCTCCTGCAGACCGCCGGAGATCGGGAACTGGATGGTGAGCTTGTACTTGTCGGCGAACGGCTGCCACCGCAGGATGCCCAGGGCGAGATAGCTGAGTCCGACGACCATGACCAGTACCAGGGCGATGTTGCCCACGAGTACCGAATTCCGGCGTAGGACACCGAATATGCCGCTCATCCGCAACACCCCCTCGTCCCCGTGATCCGCGCCAGCAGACGGGTCAGTGTCTGCTGCAACGCCGCCGAACCCTCGTCCACGTCCTGGATCTCGGGCAGTCTGCTCGCCGAGTCGAAGCCGACACCCGGGCTGAGCCAGTAGACCTTCGACGACACCGCCGCCGCGCTACCCGGTGTGGACTTGACCCACTTCGGTGTGAGCTCGTGCAGGTTGTCGGCCAGCGATCCGAGCGGACCGGCGGCCTGCCGGAGCCCGGCCAGCACCGTCGACAGATGGCCCAGCATCTCGACCAGGTTGTCCTGATCGCTGTCGAGGAAGTCGTTGGTGGCCGCGGTGACCTGCTGGGTCTTGTCCAGGGTGGTCAGGATCGTGGCGATCTGCCCGTTCAGCGACTCGAGCGCCGGACCCAGTTTGTTGATCGACGCCATGATCTGCGCACGCCCGTCGGCGAGCTGACCGCTGAGCACCCGCGTGGCGGCCAGCGACCGATCGACCGCCGCCGAACTCTCGTTCAGCTTCCGGATGCCGGTGGTCAGGCCCCGGATCGCGCCGTTGAGATCCGACGGGTTCGTCGCGACCGCGCTGCTCAGCTCGGTGAGGATGATCGTCAACGAGTTCAGCGAACCGCTGTCCACGACTCCGCTCATGCTGATCAGCAGATCCTCGACCGTCGCCGCGGCCGACGTCGGACCGGTGAGCGTGTCCCCGTCCACCATCAGACCGTCGCGCGCCTCGATCGGCGGCAGCAGGGCGACGAAGACGTCGCCCAGCGGTGTGGCCTGGCGGAGTTCGGCGCCGGTCCCGACCGGGAGCTTGGTCTTCTTGCTGACCTGCATGGTCACCACGGCGGTGTAGTCCTTGGCGACGAGGTCGGTGACCTGCCCGACATCGGTTCCGTTCAGCTTCACCTTCGCCTGCGCCGGCAGGTTGAGCGCGTTGGCGAAGTTCGCGGTGATCGTGATCGAGTCACCGATGCCGCCCGGTGCGGGCAGCGGGATCTGCTCCACCGTGAGACTCGGGAGGAGTCCGCAACCGGTGAGCCCCATGAGCGCCGCGAGCAGCACCGCCATGACCCCGCCTCGGCGGACCCGGCCGTGGGATCGCGCCGGGCGCCCGGGACCGTCCGAACGGTTCAGCGAATCCATTGTCGCCGTTCTCATTTCGTCAGCTCCAGCATCGCCGAGTAGATACCGAGGTCGGGACCGAAGTCCTTGAGCTTGCCCGTTCGGCAACCGTCCTTCTGCAGGTTGATCGCCTCACAGAACTCGGCGAGGAGTTCGTTGTCGAGGAGCGTCTTGTCGAGCAGCACCTGCGCGCGCCACGCGCCCTGTTCGGCCGAGATCGAGTTGCTCAGGTTCTGGAAGAGCAGCGGGCCGACGTCGATCGTCTCGACGACCTGCCGCGAGTAGTCGCCGAGGTTGGCGGTCAGTGCGGCCAACCGGTCGAACGACACCGACATGGTGTTGGTGTTGTTCTGCAGGAACACGGTGGTGTTCTGCAGCGTCTGATTCAGGTTGGCCAGGGTGGCGAGCAGACCGGGTGCCTGATCGCCCAGCAGCTGCGAGACCTGGTTGACCGACTCGGAGAACGCCGTCATCTTCGGATAGTTCTGCACGAGGGTGGTGGTCAGGCCCTCGATGGTCTCGAGGATGTCGACGAGGGCATCGCTGTTGCCCGCCACCACATCCGACGCCCCTCCGAGTTCGTCGAGCGCCGCCCGGATCTCCTCGCCGTTGCCGGTGGCGATGCCGGAGGTGATGTCGATCATCTCCGCGAGCGGGCCGGGTCCTTCTCCCTCACCCTTGAGGGCCACCACCAGACCGTCGATGGCGTCGAACAGTTCGCCGACCGACACCGGGGCCTTCGTCTCCTTCAGGACCGACCCGTCCTCGAGCTTCGGTCCGCCGTCGTAGGCGGGTGACAGCTCGACGTGGCGGGTGGTGACGATCGAGGTGTTGACGATCGCCGCCGTGGCGTCGGCCGGGACGGGGACGTCGCTGTCGATCGTCATGGTCACCTTGACGCGCTCGCCCTGCGGTTCCACCGCGGTGACCTGACCGACCGGCATGCCGAGGACGGCTACGTCGTTGCTCACGTAGAGCCCGGCGACGTTGTCGAAGTAGGCAGTCACCTCGATGGCCTGGCCGACCGCCGCCTTCCAGCTACCCGGGATCATCGAACAGCCGGAGAGACCGAGGATGCCGAGCAGCGCGACCCCGACCAGCAGGATCGGGCGGCGGAGTCCGTGGGCGTGCATCGTCGTACCTGCCGTCGTGTCCGGGCTCATCGTTTCCGGGCTCAGCATCCGTCCACCACCCGGGCCAGGCACAGCCAGTTGTCGGGGAAGATGCCCCACGGCAGATAGCCGTTCGCGTAGGGCCCGTCGCCGATGACGTTGTTGGTCAGGCGCGCGGTGACCGGGAGGATCTCCAGCAACTTGCGGAGGTTGTTGCGGTTCTTCTCCAGGCCCTGGGTGATCGTGTTCAGGTTCGCCATGATGGGCGCGAACTGGTTGGCGTTCTCACCGGCCACCGCGGTCGCCTGCTCGGTGAGTTCGGCGATGCCGTCGAGCATCCGGGTGACCAGCTCTTCACGCGCGACGATCTTCTGGGTCAGGTCGCGTCCCTGACCCACGATCACGGCGAGCTGGGCCTGATTGTCGTTGACGATGTTGGTGATCGTCTTGGTGTCGGCGATCAATTGGTTGATCTGGTCCTTGCGATTGGTGATGACCTTCGACATCTGGGTGAGCGCCTCGAAGGTCGGCTCGGTGATCGCCGGTACGCCGGCGAGCTGCCGGTTGAGGGTGCGGATGCTCTCGGAGAGCGTCCGGTCGTCGATCCCGGTCAGGATCGGCGCGCCCGCCTCGATGGTGCGCTGGAGATCGTAGGGCACGGCGGTCTTCGCGATGTGACCGTCGGGTGCATCCTCCGACGAATCCCCCAGCGACACATCGATGTAGCGCTGACCCAGCAGCGTCGACATCTTGATCTCGGCAGAACCGTTGGACGTCACCCGGACGTCGCTGTCGACCTTCATGGTGATGGCCACGTGCTGTCCGGCGAGTTCGGTGTCGGTGACCTCACCGACGTCGATACCGGCGACGCGGACCTTGTCCCCCGGCCGGATACCGCCGGCCTGGGCGAAGTCGCCGGTGAGGGTCTTCTTGCCCAGATGCGCGGTCGCGAGAGCGGTCACGCCGAGCAACAGGGCGACGATGACCACGGCGCCGATCACGCCGAACCACACGCGCCGGTTGTCACGGAAACTCCTGCGGAACCAGCTCATCGGCACACCACCGAGTGATTCGTGCCGCCGATCTTGTTGAAGATCCCGGGCGGTAGCAGGACGTCGCCGATCGCGACGTCGAGATCACATGCATAGATGTTCAAGTAAGCGCCCTCACCGAGCACGAGCGGGAAATGACCGAGGAAGATCGGCGCGTCGACCGCCATCCGATCGAGTTTGGAGCCATTGCTGATCAGCGTGTTGGTCGCGATCCGGCCGTCCGTGGCGGCGTCGGCCAGACTCTGCCGGCTCTCACTCAGCACGTCGGCGAATCCGCTTGCGGTGCGCCCGATGTCGGTCACCGCACTACCGAACGCCGCCGAGTTCGAGTTGAGGTTGGCGATCAGCGCCGACATCGATTCGATGACGGTGCCCAGCTGGCCGCCCTGGCGCGACAGGTCGCGCATGACCGCGCTCAGGTTGTTGATGATCGCGCCGAGCACGACGTCCCGGTTGCCGTGTCCTCCGCGAGGCGGCCGACTTCGGCGACCGTATAGCTCAAGGACACCGAGTTGCCCTGGAACGCCTGGATCAGGCCCTCGGACAGGGCGTTGACCTGTTCCGGGGCGAGAGTCTCGAAGACCGGCTGGAACCCGGCGAGCAACGTGGTGACGTCGAAGGAGTCCTCGGAGGGCAGCTCGAGCGTCGACCCCGGGTCGAGGGGCCGGCTCTCCCGGTCCGGGACCAGCGTCAGGTTCAGATATCGCTGCCCGATGAGGTTCTGGTAGCGGATCGCCCCCCGCGTGTTGGTGTAGACCTGCTGGTTGTCCTGCACCTCGAACGTGACCCGGGCGCGGCCGTCGGCCAATTCGATCTGGTCCACACGACCGACGCGGACACCGGCCATCCGGACGTCGTCGCCCGCGGCGAGACCCGACGCGTCACCGAAGTAGGTGGTGTAGCTGTTCGTCGTCCCCGGCACCGAGCGCTCCAGCGTCGAGAAGATCACGTAGGTGACCAGCAACGCGGCGATCCCGAAGATGGTGAAACCGATCAGCGGTTTGCGGATCGACCCCGAAGCCGCGTTCATCGTCCTCCTCCTTGACCTTCGCCGCCCCGGCCCGCCTCGGCGGCGTTGCGCACGTCGAGCGTCTGGACCAGCGGTCCCAGCATGATCGTGTCCGCTGCCGACGGGGTACGGCGCAGGACGGTGCCGAGCGTCTTGTTGTCGGCATCGGTGGTGACGTTGCCGACCGGCTTGTTACGGCGCATCCCGTCGGAGGGATAGATCGCCAGCGGACCCGACATCGTCGGTCCCGTGCCCGTGCCGGGACCCACGCAGCCCGGGCCGCGCAGGGTGCCGTAGGGGCCGCCGTCGTACACCGGGCAGTTCTGCCGGGTGTAGCGCTGGAAGGCGCCGAAGCTGACGCCGATGTTGAGCTGCACGTGGCCATTGGTGCCGGTGAACACCGTCAGCACCCGGGCGGCCAGGTTGTTCAGTGCGATCACGCCCTGCGGCAGCGAGTTCGGCTCGAGGACGAGCGCACCCAGCATCCGGTTCAGATCGGTCACCAGACGCTGACCGCTGTCGCCGTTGCGCGCGAACAGCAACTGGGTCTGATCGAGCAGGCCCTCGCTCGCTGTGAGCACCGCGGTCAGGTCACGCTGCTTCTCCGCGATGGTGATCGCCGGGATCACGCTTCGGCCCAGGGTGTCCAGCAGTTGCGGCGTCGATTGCGAGAGGCCGGTGAGCGCGGCGTCGAAGTTGTCGAAACCCGGGGGCGCGCCCGGCGGGAACTGGGCGTTGATCGAGTCGATGTAGTTCCGCAGCACGGGTACGAACGACCCGAACACCGAGCCGCCGCCCTTGAGCGCGTCGGCGATGACGCCGAGCACCTGCGCCAGTTCCTCCGGCGGCACCGCGTCGAGGATCTGCTTCAGCTCGTTCTGGGCGTCCTGCAGCTTGATCGTCTCGAGCGAGTCGTCGGCCGGGATCACGTCGCCGGCGGACAGCCGGTCGTCACCCACCTCGGCGGGCGGCACCAGCTCGACGGAGTTGACGCCGAACAGGTTCGACGGAACCGTACGCGCGGTCACCGAGGCGGGAATGCCATCGGCCTGCGCCGGTTCGATGTCGATGGCGACGTTCTTGATCAACCTGGCAGCGGCCGGATCGCGATCGCCTCGAGGGCGTCGATCTCCTCGGCGATGCGCATCGAGCCCAACTGTGCGGTGAACCGGCACCCCGACTGCGCGGTGAACGCGGTCGCGGCGAGCAGCGGTGCGATCTCGCGGGTCGTCGCGAAGGCGGACAGCCCGCCGGTCACCGGGGACATGCCGAGCAGGTTGAGGGCGGTGTAGCCCTCGATTCCCACGGTCGCGCCGCCCATGATGCCGAGGATCACCATGACGCCCACGGTGCCGCCACCGACGACGATGGCGCCGTTGCCCCAGGCCACGTCGGCGAGGAGGCGCCACACCTCTTTGCTGTAGTGACGGAACGCCAGCGGCACCGCGGCGATCGAGCGGACCAGGAAGGTGATCAGATGGCCCATCGCGGCGAGCGCATCGCGCGGACCGCGATACACCGCCTTGGCGGCCTCGAGCGGCCGCAGGGCCGGAGGTACATACCGTGACGCGGTCATCTCACACCACCCTCGACGGGAACAGGATCGCGAACAGCTGCGTGAGGATCACGTTCACCGTGAACAACAGCAGGACCGAGTTGACGACTGCGGCGTTCACCGAGTTGGCCACACCTGCGGGCCCGCCCTTCGTCGAGAGGCCGCGATCGCAGGCGACGATGGCCACGATCGCGCCGAATATGACGGCTTTGGCCAACGCGAACATGAGGTCGGCGGTGGTGGCGAAGGACGCGAAGGTGCCGGTGTAGCTACCCGGCGTGCCGCCCTGGAAGTAGACGTTGAAGACGTAGCCGGTGATGAACCCGACGAAGCAGACGAACCCGCAGAGCAAGAAGCTGACGACCATCGTCGCGAGCAGTCGCGGTGAGATCAGGCGCTCGATGGGGTTGACGCCCATGACGCGCATCGCGTCGATCTCGTCGCGGATGGTGCGGGATCCGAGGTCTGCGGCGATCGCCGAGCCGACGGCGCCCGCGAGGAGCAGCGACGTCACCAGCGGTGCACCCTGCCGGATCACACCGAGACCCGTTGCCGCGCCGGAGAACGACGTTGCGCCGACCTGACCGGCGATGTTGGACACCTGGATCGACACGATGACGCCGATCGGGATGGCGACCAGGAGGGTCGGGAAGACCGAGGTGCTAGCCATGAAGGCGCACTGACGGATGAACTCCCCGAACGGGAACCGTCGCTTGAAGAGATCGACGAAGAGGGTCCGGAACACCTCGACGAACATGCCGAGCTGGCGACCGAAAGTGTCGAACGAGGCGACGACATGGCCGTCCACCCACGACCGCACCGCCCCCGGCCTCTTGCGACCCACCTCCTCGTCGTCCGAGGTGACTGCGTTAGTGCTCAATCCCTGCCCTTGCGTCTCGGCTTACCCGTTCACCGGCCGTCAGGTCGCGATGGCGCGTGTCGACGTCGACGCGCGTTCTCGTTCCCGCAGACCCGCTTCGCGTGCCCCCCGTGGGCATGAGCGCCGCGGGTAACATACCCCATTCCCCTCGTCCGAATGTGTCCGGCCTCACACTAGCGCCCGACTGCACCTGTCCGAGGTCCGACATACCTTGCATGATGTGACGAATCCCCCGACCGCTGCCGCTGTTGCCCAGAGCACAATAACTTGGTCGGACGACCAGCGGGAACAAAACCTACCACTTCGTTCCAATGTGGAGCCCTTCCGATCACCGCGATCACTGGGCGAAGTCCGGGTCTGGGCACCGAACGCGCAGGTCGTCGAGCTGGTGATCGGGTCGTCCGCGCAGGACCCGGCCGCGGACCGGATCGCCATGACGGCAGCCGCGGGCGGGTGGTGGCACGTGGACACCGCACCGGGAACCGAACCCGTCGGGGAACTGCGCTACGGATTCTCGATCGACGGCGGACCGGTGCGTCCTGATCCGCGGGCCGTGCGCCTGCCGGACGGGGTGCACGAACTGTCGGCGTTGTTCACCGTCGACGACGCCGGCTGGACCGACGCCGACTGGACCGGTCGCGACATCCGGGGAGCGGTGGTCTATGAGCTCCACCTCGGCACCTTCACCCCCGAGGGCACGCTCGACTCCGCCATCGGCCGGCTCGACCATCTCGTCGACCTGGGGGTCGACTTCGTCGAGCTGATGCCGGTCAACGCGTTCAACGGGGTTCACAACTGGGGCTACGACGGCGTCGGCTGGTACGCGGTGCAGGAGACCTACGGCGGACCGGCGGCGCTGGCCCGGTTCGTCGACGCCTGTCACGCCCGGGGACTCGGTGTCGTCCTCGACGTCGTCTACAACCATCTCGGTCCGTCCGGCAACTACCTACCCGACTTCGGGCCCTACCTCTCCGAGGGCGTCACATCCTGGGGATCGTCGGTCAACCTGTCCGATCCGGACTCCGACGAGGTCCGTGCGTTCATCGCCGGTACGGCCCTGCGGTGGTTCACCGAGTTCCACGTCGACGCCCTGCGCCTCGACGCGGTGCACGCGCTGGCCGATCACCGCGCCGTGCACATCCTGGAAGAACTCGCCGCCGCCACCGACGATCTCGCCGTCGAACTCGGACGGCCGCTGTCATTGATCGCCGAGAGCGACCTCAACGATCCCCGCATGATCTCCCCGCGCAGCGTCAGCGGACTCGGACTCGCCGCGCAGTGGGACGACGACATCCACCACGCGATCCACACGCTGGTGTCGGGCGAACGGCAGGGCTACTACCGCGACTTCGGAAGCTACGGCTGCCTGCAGAAGGTTCTCACCGGCGGGTTCTTCCACGACGGCACCTATTCGTCGTTCCGCAAACGCCGTCACGGACGACCTATCCCGACCGACCGGCTGCCCGCGTCGGCCCTCCTCGCCTACACCTGCAACCACGATCAGATCGGCAATCGGGCGATCGGCGACCGCCCGAGCGCCTACCTCGACGGCGGGCAGCTGGCAATCAAGGCGGCGCTGGTCCTGCTGTCCCCGTTCACCCCGATGCTGTTCATGGGTGAGGAGTGGGCGGCCGCGACACCGTTCCAGTTCTTCACCTCCCACCCGGAGCCCGAACTGGGCCGAGCCACCGCGGAGGGGCGCAAATCGGAATTCGCCGAGCACGGCTGGGACAGCGACGACGTGCCCGATCCGCAGGACCCGGCGACGTTCGAGCGGTCGAAGCTGGACTGGACCGAACTCGACGATCCCGCGCACGCGCGCGTGCTCGAGTTCTACCGAGCCCTCATCGCCTTGCGGAAAGCCGAAGCCGCACTGTCCGATCCGGCCTTCTCGTCGGTGTCCGTCGACTTCGACGAGGCGGCCGGATGGTTCGCGATGCACCGCGGGGACTGGTCCGTGGTGTGCGTGCCCGGGGACGAACCGGCCACCGTGCCCCTCGTACTCGACGTCGAGATGGCTTGGGAGCCGGCCCGTTCCGACGGCGCCGGATTCACCTCGCCGGGCCACAACGTGGTCATCGGCCGCCGCGGCAACGTCTCCTAGCCCGAAGCCGCGTGTACCGCGGCTTCGGGCCATGGATCGGGGGGTGGGGTCAGACGGCGTCGCCGCCGTCGATGCTGCCGAAGTCGCCGACCTCGACGTTGCCCTCGTCGTCGACGGCGGTGTCGAAGGTGCCGTCGCCGTCGGTGTCGGCGACGGCGATGTCGGTGTAGCCGTCGGCGTCGGTGTCGGCTTCGATGATGTCGATCTCGCCGTCGGCATTGGTGTCGTAGGCGATGGAGTCGGCCTGGCCGTCGCCGTCGGTGTCGAGGATGGCGTCGGTGGTGCCGTCACCGTCGACATCGGTGAGTGCGGCGTCGACGGCTCCGTCGCCATCGGTGTCGATCAGAACGGCGTCGGCGGGGATCTCGGTGCTCATGGGGTTGTCCTTCCAAGTGACGAGGCGCTGTGGTGGTGCACTGCCTCTGGGCGGTTCATGTACTTGGAGGCGGCACCGGATGCGAATGTTCCCGTGGTCTGGTGAGTCATCCGAATGGTCGACGCCGGAGTTTCGCGGCCCCGATTCTCAGGTCAGGTAGGCGTACGCCGGACTACCCGGCTCGAGCCGCTCACAGTGCAGCCGGGAATGGGCCATCCGGTCCATCAGGTCGCCGAGCCCGTCGCGGTGTCCCAGCTCGACGCCGACGAGGGCGGCGCCGGTCTCCCGATTGTTGCGTTTCACGTACTCGAACAGCGTGATGTCGTCGTCGGGTCCGAGAACCTCGTCGAGGAAACGCCGCAGCGCACCCGGCTCCTGTGGGAAGTCGACCAGGAAGTAGTGCTTGAGTCCCCGGTGCACCAGCGAGCGCTCGATGATCTCGCCGTACCGGGACACGTCGTTGTTGCCGCCGGAGACCAGGCACACCACGGTGGAGTCCGCGGGCAGCTGCAGTTTGTCGAGGATCGCGACGGCGAGCGCCCCCGCGGGTTCGGCGATGATGCCCTCGTTCTGGTAGAGCCCGAGCATCGCGGAGCAGATGGCGCCTTCATCGACGTGGGTGATGTGCGCGGTTCCCGGCACGGGGGCGTGGCGTTCGTCGGGTACCACGCGTGCGGAGGGGGCGTCGGTGATGCTCGCCAGCACCGGGTGATCGGTCACGGTCGCGCCCATCTCCGACAGCACCCGGTGCCCGATGGTCCCGATGCGCTTCACCGCTGCCCCGTCGACGAACGGGTCGATCTCGGCGAGGGTCACCGGTCCCCCGTTGACGAGGGCGGCGCTCAGCGACACCGCGCCGGTCGGTTCGACACCGACGATCGTGACGTCCTCGGACAGGCCGCGAAAATAGGTGGCCATCCCGGCCAGGCATCCCCCGCCGCCGACCGGTGCGACCACGACGTCGGGAACACGACCGAGCTGTTCGACGATCTCGTGCGCGATGGTCCCCTGACCGGCCGCGGTCCGCGGGTCGTCGAATGCGTGAATCCACGCGGACCCGGTACGCATCACGTCGTCCTGAGCAGCGGCCGCGGCGGCGTCGTAGGTGTCGCCGACGGCCCTGAGATCGACGAAGTCACCACCGTGCCAACGGATTCGATCTCGTTTCTGCTTGGGCGTGGTGGTCGGGACATAGATGCGTCCGGGCACCTGCATGCTCCGGCATGCGAACGCGACCCCCTGGGCGTGATTGCCGGCGCTGGCCGCGACGACGCCACGCGACAGCTCCTCGGCGGACAGCTGCGCCATCACGTTGTAGGCACCGCGCAGTTTGTAGGAACGGACGGCCTGGAGGTCCTCGCGCTTGAGGAAGATCTCGGCCCCGGTGTCGGCGGACAGCCGCGGGCAGATCTCGAGCGGGGTACGCGCCACCGCGTCGGCGATACGGATCGATGCGGCTTCGATCGCGTCTACCGACAACGCCTGTTGATGGACCGGGACGTGGTGCGTACTCACGACAGCCATGTTCTCACTGTCTGCCGGTGATCCGATGTCGCGGGTTCCGACGCCCGTCCGCGACCGCGTCGTGGGTCGTGGCATGGCGGCGCCGGACGAATCAGCGTCGCGGCACATTCGCGCACCCGATGGCGTAACACTGGACGGGTGCGTTTGACAGCGGGCCGGACGGGAATCTTCCCGACGACCGTCTCGCCCAGCCATCGCCGACGGCGACCAGCCTCACCGACCAGGGAGCAGCCATGACAACTCGTCGAACCTTCCCACCCCGCACGCGACGCCTGTCGCGACTGGCCGCGCTCGGCGCGGCCGCCTCCCTGGCGGTCGGGCTCGCAGCCGCCGTCGACCCCGCCCCGGCCTCGGCCGCCCCCGTGTGTGCGGGTGCCGGACAGCCGGCGCGACTCGTCGGGTCGGTGCCCGGCGCGGCGCTCGAGGGCCTGACCGTCGACGCCGCCGGACGCCTCTACACCACCGACCTGATCACCGGTCGCGTGTATCGCCTGGCCGGACCGGGCGCACCTGCGGTTCCGATCGCACGCGTGCCGGGCGGGAGCGGAGCGGGCGCGCTGGCGTGGACCCCCGGCGGCACCCTGCTGGTCGGATACGGCGCCGACCCGCGTGTCTTCGTGGGCGACGCGCTGCGACACGCATCCATCGCCCGGCTCGACATCAACACCCGCGCACTGCGGCCCTGGGTGACGGGACTCTCGGCGGCCAACGGGATGGACGTGTCGGCGCGCGGAAATGTGTACGCCACCAACGACTTCGGCAATCTCATCGGTCGGGTGAGCCCCACCGGCGCCGTGCAGGCTGCCTGGGGAGCGCTGCCGAGCGCGAACGGAGCAGTTCTCGGACGCGGCGACGGGTGGCTGTACGTGTCGAGGACCTTCGTGAACCCGGGCGTCAGCCGGATCTCCACCGCGAATCCGCGCGTCGTGCAGAACCTGCTCAACGTCGGTGCGCCGTCGACGCCGGACGGACTGACCCTCGATTCACGCGACCGACCGGTGGTGCCGTTCAACGCGACGGGTGAGATCGTGCGCGTGACGGCGCCCGGAAGCTACTGCGTGCTCGCGACGGGCCTACCGACCTCGAGCATCGTGTCCTACGGGCGAGGCGACCGCGGGTTCTCGGCCGGACGTCTCTTCCGCGCCGGATTCGACGGACGGATCTACGAGATCCCCGGCGGGTTCGATGCCGGCGCGACGGCCGCCGTCCCAGGCAGGTAGCGCTCGCCCCACCACACCGCGAGCAGCGTCAATCCGCTCGCCCAGGCGGTGACCGCGAGTGAGCCGAGGAGAACGAGGCTGACCAGTGCCACCACGACCGCGGCGGCGACGGCGTGCGCCTTGTGGACCGGCCACTGCGCACCCAGGACATCGACGGTGCGGGGCTGTCGCGATGCCGGACGACCGGGGTCGACGTCGATCAGAGTCGCCATGTCGGATCACTCCCTCACTGGCCGGGTGCGCTGGACGTGCCGTCGAGTGTAGCGCAGAACGAACGAAAATGTTCGGCGACCCGAATCCTGGGTCACGGCCGGGTGAAGTCGGTCGAGCAGGCGACCCTCACTTCAGCCGCGTCAACTCAGACAGCTTGGTCCCAGGAGGGCTTTGAGGTCGCCCATCAGCGCCGAACTCGGGGCCACACGTAACGACTCGGTCAGTTTCAGCTGGGTCTGCCGCTTGTCGCTGACGAGCGTCACGTGCACGTCGGCCATGCCGGGATGCCGGGTCAGCACCTGCTTGAGCGCCGCCACGCGGTCGGGGGTGCAGAGTCGCGCCGACAGTGTCAGGGCCACCGGTTTGGTCGCCCCCGCGGTTTCCAGATCCGGCACCGCGAGATCGTTCGCGCTGATCATCATGCTGTCGTCGCGCAGGTTGACGCGCGCCTTGATCAGGACGATGTTGTCGGCGACGATGTCCATCCCGTACGCGACGTAGGCCCGCGGGAAGAAGTACACCTCGACTCCACCGACCATGTCCTCGAGGGTCACTGCGGCCCACGGCTCGCCCTTCTTGTTCACCCGCCGGGTCACCGAGGAGATGATGCCGCCGATGGTGATCTGGGCGCCGTCGGCGACGTTGCCCTCGAGGAGCGTCGAGATCGAGGTGTCGGTGTGCGCGGCGATCGCATGCTCGACGCCGCTGAGCGGATGGCCGGACACGTACAGCCCCAGCATCTCCCGCTCGATGGCGAGCTTGTGCTTGGTGTCCCATTCTTCTTCGGGCACCTTGACCGCGAACACCTCGGCCATCGAGTCGTCGGCACCGCCGGCGTCGCCGAAGAGGTCGAACTGTCCGATCGCCTCGGCCTTCTTGGTTCCGATGACCGATTCGACGGCCTCCCCGTGTACGAGGAACAGACCCTTGCGCGGGTGTCCGAGTGAGTCGAAGGCGCCGGCCTTGATCAGCGACTCGGTCACCTTCTTGCTGCAGGCGGTGACGTCGATCTTGCCGAGGTAGTCGGAGAAGTTGGTGAATTTTCCCTTCTCCTCGCGCGCGGCGATGATCGAACCGACGACGCCGGAGCCGACGTTGCGGATCGCGGCGAGACCGAATCGGATGTCCTTGCCAACCGCGGCGAAGTTCCGCTGCGACTCGTTGACGTCGGGCGGCAGCACGGTGATCCCGAGCTTGCGACAGTCGGCCAGGTAGATCGCGGCCTTGTCCTTGTCGTCGCCGACCGAGGTCAAAAGGCCGGCCATGTACTCGGCGGGATAGTTCGCCTTGAGGTACGCGGTCCAGAAGGACACCAGCCCGTAGCCGGCGGCGTGCGACTTGTTGAACGCGTAGCCGGCGAACGGCAGGACGGTGTCCCACAGCGCGGTGATCGCGGCCTGGGAGAAACCGTTGTTGCGCATGCCCTCCGCGAAACCGTCGTAGGCCTCGTCGAGGATCTCCTTCTTCTTCTTGCCCATCGCGCGACGCAGCAGGTCGGCCTGTCCGAGCGAGTACCCGGCGACCTTCTGCGCGATCTGCATGATCTGCTCTTGGTAGACGATGAGACCGTAGGTCTCCGACAGGATCTCCTTGAGCGGCTCCTCCAGCTCGGGATGGATCGGCCGGATCTCCTGCAGACCGTTCTTGCGCTTGGCGTAGTCGGTGTGGGCGTTCACACCCATCGGGCCGGGACGGTACAGCGCGAGCACGGCGACGATGTCCTCGAACCCGGTGGGCTGCATCATCTTCAGGAGTTCGCGCATGGCGGCGCCGTCGAGCTGGAACACCCCGAGGGTGTCACCACGGGCGAGCAGTTCGTAGGTCTTCTCGTCTTCGAGCGGCAGCGAGTCGAGGTCGAGATCGATTCCCCGGTTGAGCTTGATGTTCTCCAGGGCGTCACCGATGACGGTGAGGTTGCGCAGACCCAGGAAGTCCATCTTCAGCAGGCCGATCGCCTCACACGACGGGTAGTCCCAGCCGGTGATGATGGCGCCGTCCTGCGCGCGCTTCCACACCGGGATCGCGTCGGTCAGCGGCTCCGAGGACATGATCACCGCACACGCGTGCACACCGGCGTTGCGGATCAGACCCTCCAGTCCGATCGCGGTGTCGTAGATCTTCTTGACGTCCGGATCGGTCTCGATGAGCGTGCGGACCTCGGCGGCCTCGTTGTAGCGCTCGTGTTCGGGGTTGGTGATACCCCAGACCGGGATGTCCTTGGCCATGATGGGCGGCGGCAGCGCCTTGGTGATGCGGTCGGCGATCGCGAATCCCGGCTGACCGAACTGGACGCGCGCCGAGTCCTTGATCGCGGCCTTCGTCTTGATGGTGCCGAACGTGATGACCTGGGCCACCTTGTCGCTGCCCCACCGGTCGGTCGCGTACCGCACCATCTCGCCTCGACGACGGTCGTCGAAGTCGATGTCGATGTCGGGCATCGACACCCGCTCGGGGTTGAGGAACCGCTCGAAGAGCAGGCCGTGCGGGATCGGGTCGATGTTGGTGATGCCCAGCGCCCAGGCCACGAGCGAACCGGCCGCCGAGCCACGGCCCGGGCCGACCCGGATGCCGACCTCGAGAGCGTGGCGGATGAGGTCGCCGACGACGAGGAAGTAGGCCGGGAACCCCATCTGGATGATGACGTCGAGTTCGTAGTTGGCGCGCTGCAGGTATTCCTCGGGCACCTCGGTGCCGGCGAAACGGCGCTCCGCGAGTCCCTTCGCGACCTCCTTGCGCAGGAACGTCTGCTGCGTCTCACCGTCGGGGACCGGGAAGACCGGCATCCGGTCGCGGTGGGTGAAGACCTCTTTGTAGGACTCGACGCGCTCGCCGATCTCCAGGGTGTTGTCACACGCCCCGGGGACGATCGAGTCCCACTGCTCGCGCATCTCGGCCGCGGACTTCAGGTAGTAACCGTCGCCGTCGAACTTGAACCGGGTCGGATCGGAGAGGGTCTTGCCGGTCTGCACGCACAGCAGCGCCTCGTGCGCCGCGGCGTGCTCCTTGGTCACGTAGTGGCAGTCGTTCGTGACGATCGGCTTGATGCCCAGCTTGCGACCGATCTCGAGCAGACCGTCGCGCACGCGCCGCTCGATCTCGAGCCCGTGCTCCATGAGTTCGAGGTAGAAGTTGTCTTTGCCGAAGATCTCCTGCCACTTCGCCGCGGCCTCGAGCGCCTCGCGGTCGTGGCCGAGCCGGAGTCGGGTCTGCACCTCACCGGACGGGCATCCCGTCGTCGCGATGATCCCCTCGGCGTGCTCGGCGATCAGGTCCACGTCCATCCGCGACCACTTGCCGAGCTGCCCCTCGATCGACGCGAGGGACGACAGCTTGAACAGGTTGCGCAGCCCGGTCGCGTTCTCGGCGACCATCGTCATGTGGGTGTACGCACCCGAGCCGGAGACGTCGTCGCTCTTCTGATCGCGGGTGCCCCACTGGATTCGTTTGGTGTCGAATCGCGAGCCGGGGGCGATGTAGGCCTCGATGCCGATGATCGGCTTGATGTCGTTCTTGACCGCCGTGTTGTAGAACTCGCTGGCGCCGAACATGTTTCCGTGGTCGGTCATGCCGATCGCGGTCATCCCCAGACGTTTTGCCTCGGCGAACAACGGGGACACCTTCGCCGCACCGTCGAGCATGGAGTACTCGGTGTGGTTGTGCAGGTGTACAAACGAGTCCGTCACGGCGCCTCTTCTGTCGAGATCAGTCGGTAGATGTCGGGTCAGTCGTCAGATGTCGGTTCGGTCGGCGGTCATCGGCACCCGGAGAGTGCGCCCGAAGGCGGTCGGGCGGGTCCGAGTCCGGGTCCACTCTAGGCGCGTGCACCGACACCGCCGGGCTCCCACTCCGCGTCGTGACGGATGGGACAGCTGTGGTAGCGGAGCCGGTTCGCTCACCGCGCTCACAGGGCCATGAACACGATGACGATCGCGACCAGCAACACCACGGCGACGATCGCCAGCACGATGGGCAACCGGTTCGACGACGACGGCGTCGATGAAGTCGGACCCGCCGGCCCGGCCCAGCCCCGGGCACCCTGACCGGGCAGCCCGCCGGGTCCCGCGGCATCCAGGCCGCGCGGCGGGGTGCCGGCCGGTGTCGGGCCGACGCCGCCCGGGCGGCTCCGGTCGGGCCGCAGGTGGTCGTTGCTCTGCCGGAACGGATTCGACGGCAGGTGCTGCCACACCGCCGGATCGGCACCGGTCGTCGGCCTCGATCTCGGGCCGCGCCCGGGCACCCGCGAGCCCGGCGCGGGGCCGGAGGACGGCGTGGCCGCACCCGGTGGGGCGTTCGGCGGACCGCCCCGCGCCGGGGCCGCGCGCTGCGTCGCTTCATGTGCCGGGTCCACGTTCGCCGCGGGACGGCCGGGCCCGGGTCGGCGGGGCTCGGCCGGCCCCGGCCGTGATCGACGTTCCGCGGGTGGTCGGTCGGGGGTCGCGGCGCGACCGGCGGGCGGCGGTGTCGGCCGGTCGAACCGTCCCGGCATGTCCGGCGTGCGCGGACCCGGGACGGCGCCGCCGGCCATCCGACCGGGGAGGCCGCGGACCGTCTCCGCGTCGAGGTCGGCGGCCGACCTCGGCCGCACGTTCCGCAGACCCGTCGCCAGCGCATCGGCGAACTCCCGGCAGCTGGCGAAGCGCTCGTCCGGGGACTTCGCCATCGCACGCGCGATGACCGCGTCGGCGTCGGGCGAGAGTCCGGGCACGAGCTCGGAAACCCGCGGTACGGGTTCTTTCAGATGTGCTCCGATGACGGCGCCGTTGTCGCGGTCGTCGAAGGGCACGCGTCCGGTGAGCAGGTGGAAAGTGGTGGCCGCCAGCGAATACTGGTCGGTCCGGCCACCGAGTCGACGACCCGTCAGCTGCTCCGGCGACGCGTACGACAGCGTGGCGAGGACCGTGCCGACCGAGGTGAGCGCCTCGGTCTCGTCGGACAGTTTGGCGACCCCGAAGTCGGTCAGCAGGACCCGCTGCTCGTCGAACGACGAATCCTCGTCGACCTCGGCGAGCAAGATGTTGGCGGGTTTCACATCGCGGTGCAGCAGTCCGCGCCGGTTGGCGTGGTCGATCCCCCGCGCCACCTCCGACACGATGTGCACCACGCGACGCGGGGCGAGGCGGCCGCGTCCGGCGAGTTCGCGCGCACAGTCGGTTCCCGGGACGTACTGCATGGCGATCCAGAGCAGATCGGCCTCCGCCGACTTGTCCGGCCTCGACGCCACCGGCACACTCGCACGTCCGCGGTTGAACACGGTGACGATGTTCGGGTGGTCGAGCGTGGCCGCGACCTCCGCCTCACGCAGGAACCGCCGGCGAAAGTTGCTGTCCGTGAGCCCGGCCGAGGCCTTCAGCACCTTCAGGGCGTCGTACCGGGGCAGCTCCGGATGCCGGGCGAGGAAGACCGCACCCATGCCGCCGCTGCCGAGTACCCGTTCGACGCGGTACCCGGCGACGAGGGTTCCCGGCTCGAGCACTCCCCCAATCTAGCGGTGTGTCTCGGAAATAGTCGATCGAACGGCCTGGTCGCGGGAGGCCTCAGGCCCGCTCGCTCCGCTCCCGGCGCCTCGTGAGGTCAGGTCGCGCGCAGGACCTCGAGCGCGTGCTGCAGGTCCTCGGGGTATGACGAGGTGAACTCCACCTGTCGGCCGTCGGCCGGATGGGCGAACCCGAGCGACCGCGCGTGCAGCCATTGGCGTTCCAGACCCAGCTTCTTGCCCAGCACCGGATCGGCGCCGTACGTGGGATCACCGCAGCACGGATGGTGGAGGGCCGAGAAGTGAACCCGGATCTGGTGTGTGCGACCGGTTTCGAGGTGAACGTCCAGCAGCGACGCCGACGCGAACATCTCCAGGGTGTCGTAGTGGGTGACACTCGGTTTGCCGTTCGCGGTCACCGCGAACTTCCAGTCGTTGCCGCGGTGGCGGCCGATCGGCGCATCGATGGTCCCCGACGGCGGATCGAGGTGCCCCTGGACGAGCGCGTGGTAACCCTTGTGTACGGTCCGCTGTTTGAACGCCCGCTTGAGCAACATGTACGCCCGTTCGGACACCGCGACCACCATGACCCCCGACGTGCCGACATCGAGACGGTGGACGATCCCTTGACGTTCGTGCGCTCCCGAGGTCGAGATCCGGAAACCCGCAGCCGCGAGGGCCCCGATGACCGTCGGGCCGCTCCAGCCCAGCGAGGGATGCGCGGCGACACCCACCGGCTTGTCGACGACGACGATGTCGGAGTCGT
Organism: Gordonia sp. SCSIO 19800; assembly: GCF_018132775.1. NCBI lineage: Bacteria > Bacillati > Actinomycetota > Actinomycetes > Mycobacteriales > Gordoniaceae > Gordonia > Gordonia sp. SCSIO 19800. The sequence continues at coordinate 68,164 of NZ_JAGRQM010000008.1, forward strand.
GGTAGATGACCTCGAGGTCCTCGACCGGGGTCGGCTCGACGCGCAGCGGCTCCTCCGGTTCGGGCAGCGTGACGTGCAGCATCGTGCCCGCGGCGAGTTTGTGCGACTTCCCCACCGCCACGCCGTCGACGACGACGTCGCCCTCCTCGGCCAGGGTGGCGACGACGGTGCGCGACAGCCCGAGCATCCGGGAGACACCGGCGTCCACGCGCATCCCGTCGAGGCCGTCGGGCACCGGCAGGAACCGCGATTCACGCATGCGCGCCGCCCTCGGTGCCGGCCGGGTCGCGCTGCTCGCGGCGGGCCGCCCAGCCCGTGCGGGTGCCGTCGTAGTCGAAACCGAGCGCGGAGAGGACGACCAGGAGGATCGCGCCGCACACCACGGCGGAGTCGGCGACGTTGAACACCGGCCACCACCCCACCGACACGAAGTCGACGACATGGCCCTGAAGTGGTTGCGGGGCACGGAAGATGCGGTCCGTCAGGTTGCCGATGGCGCCGCCGAGCACGAGGGCCAGACCCGCCACCCACCACCAGGAGCGCAGCCGGCTGCTGTAGCGGATGATCACGAGCACGACCACCAGGGCGATGATCGACAGCACCCAGGTGTATCCGGTGGCCATGGAGAAGGCCGCGCCGCTGTTGCGGACCAGACGCAGCGTGACGAAGTCGCCGATGATCTCCACCGGGCGCATCGGGTCGATCGCGGCGACCGCGATCGATTTCGTCAGCTGGTCGAGTCCCAGGACCACGAGCGCGACGCCGAGCACCACGATCGTCGCCGTCGGCACCCGACGGCCGGGACGTGCGGCGGCGTCGGTGTCATCGGGTCCGCGGTCGGCCCCGGGTTCGACACGGTCGGGCGGGTCCACGTGCTCTCGATCCGTCAGGGGTTGGTCATCCACAGCATCATTGTCCACGACACGTCGAATACGCTGGCTACCCGTGTCCCCGCATCCCCGTCGCCTCCGGTCCGTCGTCTCGTCGATCGGGGCGGTGACCGCGCTGTCCGTACTGGTCGCGGGATGCGCATCGGGTCCCGACGAGACGCCCGGCGCTCCTACGGCGAGCACATCGGCGGGCTGCAGCACCGACTCGCCGTCCCGCGCCGCCGGTGCGGCGCCGGTCCCGATCGCACCGGCAACGGTGACGATCGTCGACGCGGGAACCGGGGAGCGCCGCGTGCCGACGGCCGCGCCGGACGTCGCGACCGCCCAGTCGGTGACCCTGGTGACGACCTCGGAGGTTGCGTCGCCGGGCACCTCGGACGCGCAGACCGTCGAGATGCCGCTGACCGCGCGGTTCGAGTGCGCCGACCCCGCCGACCTCGAACTCGACCTCGGCACGGTCACGTCCCCCGACACGACGCTGAACGACGAACTGTCGGCGATGGCCGGCGCGAAAGCCGGTCTCACGCTCGGTCCGGGCCTGGCGCCGGTGTCGCTGCGGATCGCGCCGCCGGAGCCGGCCGGCGGCGAGGCGCGACTGGCGGTCGAGCAGGCGCTGGTGTCGGCGTTCAACGCCGCGGTCGTGCTCCCGACCGAACCGGTCGCGGTGGGTGCGACGTGGCGGAGCGAGCGGGTGATCGCGGCCGCGGCGACCGTCACCCAGACCATCGAGGCACGGCTCACCGCCTGGGACGGCAACCGATTGACCATCGAGTACACCGCCGACGAGACCCCGGTGAACTCGGTGTTCGCGATCCCCGGCGGCAGTGACAGCCTCACCATCAGCCGCTACAGCTACTCCGGTCAGGGGTCGGTGACCGTCGACCTGACCCGGGGGCTGCCCATCGCCGGCGAGGCCACCTATCGGGGCGCCCGCGAGTTGGTCGGCGCGGACCCGAACCGGCCGCTGGTGCAGCGGACCGGACTGGCCGTGGCCTGGCGCTGAACGCCGACGGCCCCGGGTCACCGACTTCGGTCGGCGACGCGGGGCCGCGGATCATGCTGTGCGGCGAGTGGTCAGCTCGCGGGAGCGCACATGGCGCTCTCGACCTGGTAGAGGCCGAGGAGGTTGCACACGGTCTCGTTCGAGAGCTTCCAGCGTCCGTCGTCGAAGACGATGGTCGACTCGGCGTTGGTCGGCGGGTTGCCCGCGGTCTCGATCCGGACCTTGACGCGGGCCTTGTTCGGGCCGGCGCTGATCACGGGGTTGACGAGGACCCAGTCGACGTCGGAGTTCTCGGCACGCGCCTTGACCAGCTCGTCGAAGATCGCCGGGTCCTTCTCCGAACCCTCGACCAGTTCGACCTTCTCGGCCCGCGGGATGTCGGGGTCGACGGCCTGATCCACCATCTCGTTGAGGGCGGCAATCGACGGCGGGTTACTGCCGTCGGTGATCTCGGAGCCATCGCCGCTCGCGGCGGCGGTGGTGCTGGTGAGTGTCGGTGCGGGCGGGGCGTCGCTGTCGTCACTCCCGCAGGCCGCGACGGTGGTCATCAACGCGGCCGCGATCATGGTCGCGCCCAGAAACTTCCGATACTTCAACGATCTCCCTCACTGTGTTCTCGGGCATGGGGTGCGCCGGCGGGCGCTCTCGTACCGCGATGCCGGACGTGTCTGCCGGGTTCGACCCGACCGGACGTGTCTGCCGGGGTGTACCCCCAGCCGGACGTGTGTGCCGGGTTCCCCCCGGCGACGGCCCACACCACTATGCCAAACGGCAGGCACCAGGGGTCCCCGGTGCCCGGCGACACGCGTCGACGATCCGTCCGGCCGGCGGCGCCGAGCAGGCAACGCTTGACGGGCCGACCTGGTTCCGGTGACCCTTGGGCACCATGACAGGCACCCCGCCCGCGGCCGCCGGAGTCACCGTGCTGATCAGCACCGGAGGCACGATCGCCGCCCAGACCACCGACGACGGCGCGGTCCCGGCGCTCGGCTCGGCCGCTCTCCTCTCCGCCGCCGGGAAAGTCACCATCGGGACCGACATCGGGGCCGGGGACGACGGGACGTCGCGCACTCCGTCGGCCACCCGCACCGTCGACCTCATGTCGGTGGACAGTTCCGCGATGACCGTCGCCGACCAGTTCGCGGTGGTCCGCGCAATCGCCGACGCCCTGACCGACCCCGCCGTCCGCGGCGTGGTGGTCACGCACGGGACCGACACGATGGAGGAGACGGCCTACCTCGCCGACCTGTACGCCGCCGACGAGCGGCCGGTCGTGTTCACCGGGGCCATGCTGCCGTCTGATTCTCCTCGCGCCGACGGGCCGTCGAATCTCGCCGCCGCGTTGGCCGCGATCGACGACCCGGCCGCTCGCGGTCGAGGAGTCCTCGTGGCCATGGGGGGCCGGCTCCTGCCGGCACGCGGGTTGTTCAAGGTCTCCACCACCGACCCGGCGGCCTTCGACACCGTGCAGGGCACCCGTCGGGCCGACGACCCGCCGGTGCCGCGACGAGTGCTCGCCGGACCGATACCGGTGGGCCGGCCGGCACGCGTCGATGCCTTCACCCTCTACCCGGGCGTGTCACCGGGACTGATCGCCGCGTCCGTCGCGCAGAACGCCGCCGGCGTGGTCCTCGCGGCGACCGGCTCCGGGAACACCCACCCGGACATCACCGCCGAGGTGGCACTCGCCGTCCAGCGCGGGGTGACCGTCGTCGTCACCAGCCGCGTCCCGTACGGCGAGGTGACCGCGACCTACGGCGGGGGCGGCGGCGCAGTCGATCTGCGGCGGGCCGGGGCGATCGTGTCACCCTGGCTGCGCGCACCGCAGGCGCGCATGGCGCTCATCGCACTGCTGACCTCGGGTCACGATCTCGAATTGATCACCGATTTCTTTGTCGCACAACAGGACTGATTGCTGCCACCGGCACCCGCCGGGTGGCGGTCACGGCCGGTCGATACCGTGCCCGATCGGTCAACCGTCGCCCGGAAGATCCCACTCGAGGCTGTCGAGCGGATCCGCCGGACGGAGGTTCGGATCGTCGACCGGAAACGTGCGCGTGCGCCCCGGCCCGCTCGTGCGGGTCTCGAATCGCACGGTCACGACCCCGTGTCCACTCCCCTGAACCCAGCCGTGCCCGTGGTCGGGGTGGGTCACGTCGGCGCCGGGGCCGAAGCGGCCGACCGGCATCGAACTTCCCCCCGGCGCGAACCGCGGGGATTCGGGCGCCGAGTCCGCCACCTGGACGATCGGCGCCTCGGCCCCGGCCGGGTCCGGTGACGTCGCCACCTCGGCGCGACCCCCCGCTTCCGCACCGTGGCCTGCGGCGGTGTCGTGGTGGGTGGTCTCGACATCGGCCGGCCCCTCGCTGCCCAGCTCGTCGAAGAGGGCGTACTGCTGCACCGCGGTCAACCCCGAGAAGCTGACGCCGACAAGGCGAATCGCCCCGATGGAACGCGGATCGAGCGCGAGCCGCTGCGCCGTCCGCTCGAGGTCGTCGAAGTCGGTGGTGGCCGCCGCGGTCGTCGCCGAGCGCGTCAGGATCGACATGTCGGATCTCTTCAGTTTCAGTACGACGGTGCGCGCTCCCCGGCCGTCGGTGAGCAGTCGGCGGTGAGCTCCGGCGGCGGCCTTGCGGATGGCGGGACGCAGCGCGTCGAGTTCGACGATGTCCTCGGCGAAGGTGGACTCGGCGCTGATCTGCTTCGAGGAGGCACGTTCGGCGACCGGCCGGTCGTCGATGCCGTGGGCAAGGCGATGCAACGCGGGACCGACGGTGGCGCCCAGCACGGAGGCCACCTCGACCGGCGACATCGCCGCGAGGTCACCGATGGTCGCGATCCCCAGCCGCGCCAGCCGATCGCCGGACACGGGCCCGATGCCCCACAGCTTGCGGACCGGGAGCGAATGCAGGAACTCCAGCTGGCCGGACGGTGGGATCACCATCACCCCATCGGGTTTGGCCATCCCCGAGGCGATCTTCGCGAGTTGTTTGCCGCTTCCGAGCCCGACCGACGCGGCGAGTCCGACCTCGCTCCGGATCCGGGATCGGAGCTCCTCGGCGAACTCGCCGGCCGCGTCGACGGTCGCCCCCGCGAGTTCTTCCGGCTCGCCGAACGCCTCGTCGAACGACAGCGTCTCGATGACCGGAACCGCTTCGCGCACAATGGCGAAGACACGTTTGCTGACCGTGCTGTACACCGATCCGCGCGGCGGGATGACCACGCCGCTCGGCCCGATGAGCCGACGCGCCTGGTGCATCGGCATCGCCGAGCCGGCACCGAACACGCGCGCCTCGTAGCTGGCGCCGGCGACCACCCCGCGCCCACCGGACCCGCCGACCAATACCGGGCGGCCACGCAGCGTCGGGCGGGTGAGCTGTTCAACGGAGGCGAAGAACGCGTCCATGTCGAGGTGCATCACCCAGCGCGGGCTGCGTTCGAACCCCCGCCCCGACACCGCACCGACCGGGCGCGACGGTTCGGGTTCGAGGCGTGACACCTCACCGAGTCTAGTGAGCAGCGGTGACGGCGAAGACGGGGATCAGCCCGGCGTGGGCGGCGAGATCTTCGTCCGACGACGCGAGCTCGAGGCCCGCGGGCAGGAACCGCCCGACCTCCCACCCCCAGCGGCGCAGGTACTCCCGGATGACCGGCGGCCGAAGGGCGGGGTCGATTTCGGTGAGGGTGACGACGGCTCGACGTCGGCCACGGCGAAGTTCCACCGTGCCGGCCACGCGCGCGTTGCGCACCCACTGCGTGTCGCCCCGGACGGCCACCAGGTACTCCGCCCCGTCGAGCCGCAGGACGTTGACCGGGACTCGCTGCGGCGTGCCGGTCTTCCGGCCGACGACGGTGAGCGTCTGCGCCCCGGCCAGGTTGACCCCGCGGTCGGCGAGCCAGCGCACCGCGCGGTTGAAGGCGGCGTCGAATCCGCTCGGGGCCTTGTAATGGGTGGTCGCGGTCATGACGGGCCTTTCGTCGAGGTGACACTTTCGAGAGCGGTGCTCTCGCAGTTGAGTATGCAGCCACGCCGCCAGAAAATCAAGAGCACCGCTCTCGGTTTGTGGCAGGATCGTCGCATGGCCACCGGACGAACGCGCGCGGAGAACCGCGCGATGATGACCGACGAGATCCGTCGACTGGGACGCGAACACCTGACCACCTACGGCGCCGCCGGGCTCTCGTTGCGCGCCATCGCCCGCGACTTGGGCGTCGTCTCCTCGGCGGTGTACCGGTACGTCCCGAGCCGCGACGAGTTGCTGACCATGTTGCTGGTGGAGGCCTACACCGATGTCGCGGACGCCGTCGATGCCGCGGCCGATTCCATCGCCACCTCCCGACGGCGCGATCGACTCGCGGCCGCGGCCGCGGCCGCGCGGACCTGGGCTCTCGCCGAGCCGTCCCGATGGGCGCTGATCTACGGAAGCCCGGTGCCCGGTTACTCCGCCCCCGGCGAGCGGACCATCGGGCCCGGCACACGCATTCCCGTGCGGCTGCTCCGCGAGTGCTCGGCCGCCCACGCCGAAGGCCTGCTACGCGCCGACCTCCCCTCTCCCACACCGGATGTCGCCGCGGACATGGACGCGATCCGCGATGAGTTCGACCTCGACACCCCCGCCGCGGTCCTGGCCGCGGCCACCACGTTGTGGGCCGTACTCGTCGGCGCGATCAGCCTGGAGACCTTCGGCCAGTACGGGACCGACACCTTCGCGCATCCCGAGCAGCTCTTCCGGCTCCAGATCGAGCAGACACTGTCGGGCCTGTTCGCCTGAGATCGGACAGAGTGCGGTATTCGTACCGGTTTCCGGTACAGATCCCGCACTCCGCGCGGTGGGTGGATCAGCGGGTGACCGGCCGACGGAGCTCGACCCCGACGAGCTTGTCGGGGTTGCGCATCACGTAGATGTCGACGATCAGGCCATCGACGACGCGGAGGGTGATCGCGGTCTGCAGCCGGCCGTCGAAGTAGAGGATCATCCCGGGCTGACCGTTGAAGACCACGAACTCGGCGCGGTAATCCTCGAGCACGGCACCGATCCGGGCGAACCCCGAGAGCACCCGCATCACCGCGGGCGCCCCGCGCATGGGCTGCCGTACCGCGGTGGTCTTGCCGTTGCTGTCCGAGGTCAGCACCACCTCCGGTGCCATGAGGGCGATGAGGGCGTCCGCGTCGCCCGACTCGGCCGCGTCGAGGAACGTCTCGACGACCTCCGCGGCGCGGGCACGGTCCATCGGATCGAACCGGGGGCGCCGACGCTCGACGAACGACCGGCCCCGTTCCGCGAGCATCCCCACCTCGTCGAGCGACCAGGACAGCATCGTGGCGATCGTGTCGTCGGCGAATCCGAAGACCTCACTCAGGACGTACACCGTCCGCTCAGCGGGCTCGAGTTCTTCCAGAACGAGCAGCATCGCGGTCGACGCGAACTCCGCGAGACCCGCGTCGGCGAGGACGTCGCCGTCGAACCGGATGGGATCGGGCAGCCAGGGTCCGACGTAGTCCCCGGCAACACGTCGACGCGCAGTGAGCGTCTCGAGCGCGCGCCGGGCGACCTGCGCGATGAGGTGCGCTCGGGCCGACCCGGGGCCGAACGCGTCCACCGGCGCGCTCGCCGGATGATCCCAGAGACAGTGTCGGACAACATGATCGGCGTCCACAGCCGAGCCCAGGATCTCGTAGGCCACCGTGAACAGCAGCGGTTCGAACGCGGCGGATCGCGCCGGGATCGGGTCCACGTCCATGCGGGTCATCGGGGTCTGCCCCCTCGTATATGGTTCGGCGGCGAACGACGCGCTCGGGTGTGTGCTCACCCCGCGGGGCCGGGTCGCGGCAGTCTCCACACCGTACGTGGCGCAGCACCACCAGGGTGCGACTGTTGCGAGTGGTGTCCCAGATCGTCTCGTCCGACCTCCCCGCGCGGCCGACGACGACACCGCGCGAACACCCGGCCGGGATGTCCGCGCGGTGCCCGGGTCAGCGGATCAGTTCGCCTTCGTCACGTCGGCGGTCACACCGTCGCCCAGTTCGATGCTGCCCGCGTCACCATCGCCGGTCACGTCGAACCGCACCGCGAGCACCTCGCCGGCGATCAGGTCGGCGTGCGTCCTCGCCCAGTCCAGACGTTCGGCCGGTACGACGAGTCGCACCGTGATCCGGTCGGAGACGTCCAGTCCCAGGGTGCGGCGCGCATCCTGTAGCTCGCGAACCCGGTCCTTCGCCCACCCCTCGGCCTCGAGTTCGGGCGTGACCGCCGTGTCGAGGACGACCAGGCCGTTCCCGCCCGGCAGCTCCGCGGTCGAGTCCGGTTCGACGGCCACCAGCCGTCGGGTGAACTCCCCGTCGTGGAGTTCGATGCCGTCGGCGACGATGATCTCGGACCCGTCGGCGCCCTCGCCCGCAGTCCAGTTGCCCGACTTCACCGCCTTGATCGCACGCTGCACGTCCTTACCCAGGCGGGGGCCGGCAGCACGCGCGTTGACCGCGATCTCGTAACGCCCGTACTCGCTGGCATCGGCCGCCAGAGTCACGTCCTTGACGTTCATCTCGTCCTTGATCAGGTCGACGAACGGCTCGAGCGCGGCCGCGGTCGGCGAGGCCACCGTCAGACCCGACAGGGGCAGCCGGACCCGCAGCTTGTTGGCCTTGCGGACGCTCGACGCTGTCGAGCACACCGCCTGGACCTGGTCCATCGCCATGACCAGGTCGGCATCGGCCGGCAGCTCATCGCTCGTCGGCCAGTCCGTCAGGTGCACCGACCGCTCCCCGGTGAGACCCCGCCAGATGGCCTCGGTCGCCAGCGGAAGCAGCGGCGAGGCCAGCCGGCAGGCGACCTCGAGCACGGTGTAGAGGGTGTCGAAGGCGTCGGTGTCCTCGTCCTGGCCGGCCCAGAAGCGTGCCCGGGAACGACGCACGTACCAGTTGGTGAGCGACTCGACGAACTCACGGAAGGCGTCGCACGCCCCCGCGATGTCGTAGGTGTCGAGCGCCGCGGTCATCGTGTCGCGGGTCGTCGCCAGCTTGGCCAGGATGTAGCGGTCGAGCACATGCTGCGAGTCGGTCCGCCAGGTCGCCGGGCGCTCGGCGTAGAGCTGCAGGAAGCTGTAGGCGTTCCACAGCGGCAGAAGCGCCTGACGCACCCCTTCCCGGATACCTCGCTCCGTCACGACGAGGTTGCCGCCGCGCAGGATCGGCGAGGCCATCAGGAACCACCGCATCGCGTCCGATCCGTCGCGATCGAAGACCTCGTTGACGTCGGGGTAGTTGCGCTTCGACTTCGACATCTTCTGCCCGTCGTCACCCAGCACGATCCCGTGCGCAGCAACGGTTTTGAAGGCCGGCCGGTCGAACAGCGCGGTGGCCAGCACGTGCAGCGTGTAGAACCAGCCACGGGTCTGCCCGTTGTACTCGACGATGAAATCGCCCGGGTTGTGGGCCGGGGCGTGCGCGGAGTCACCACCGTCGAACCAGTCCCGGTTCTCGAACGGATAGTGCACCTGGGCGAACGGCATCGAACCCGACTCGAACCAGCAGTCGAGGACCTCGGGTACCCGACGCATGGTCGACTTCCCGCTCGGGTCATCGGGATTGGGCCGGGTGAGGTCGTCGATGAACGGCCGGTGCAGGTTGTCCGGACGCACCCCGAAGTCGCGCTCCAGGTCGTCCAGCGAACCGTAGACGTCGACGCGCGGGAACTCCGGGTCGTCGGACACCCAGACCGGCAGGGGCGCACCCCAATACCGGTTGCGGCTGATGTTCCAATCCCGGGCGCCTTCGAGCCACTTGCCGAACTGCCCGTCCCGGATGTGCTCGGGCACCCAGGTGATCTGCTTGTTCAGTTCGACCATGCGGTCGCGGAACTGCGTCACCGCGACGAACCACGACGGCACCGCCATGTAGATCAGTGGCTGGCCCGACCGCCACGAGTGCGGGTAGGAGTGCTCGATGGTCTCGTGCCGCAGGATGCGCCCGATTTCCTTCAGGTCCTTGATGATCACCGGGTTTGCGTCGAAGACCATCAGGCCCTCGTACGGCGGGACCTGCGCGGTGAAGCGTCCGCCCGGGTCGAGCGGTTGCACAACCTCGATGCCGTTGGCGGTCGCGAGGTCCATGTCCTCCTCGCCGAAAGCCGGTGCGAGGTGCACGATCCCGGTGCCGCTGTCGGTGGTCACGTAGTCGCCCAGCAGCACCCGGTGCGAGTTCGGGTGACCGGCGAAGAAGTCGAAGGGAGGCGCGTACGACAGATCCGCCAGATCCGCTCCGCGGTGCGTGCCGAGCACCTCCGGATCGGCGACCTCCTTGGCGTACGCACCGAGCAGCGCCTCGGCCAGCAGGTACTCCCGGCCGTCGGCGGCCTTCACGTGGGCGTAGGTGACTTCGGGGTTCACCGCGATCGCGAGGTTCGACGGCAGGGTCCACGGGGTCGTCGTCCAGATGAGCGCGTTGACACCGTCGAGGGAGGACAGCGGACCGTCGGGCACCGAGAGCGGCATCGTGACGGTGACCGCCGGGTCCTGGCGCATCCGATAGGCGTCGTCGAGTTTCGACTCCTGGTTGGACAACGGCGTCTGCTCGTACCAGCTGTAGGGCAGCACTCGATATCCCTGGTAGATGAGCCCCTTGTCGTAGAGCGCCTTGAACGCCCACATCACCGACTCCATGAAGTCGAGATCGAGTGTCTTGTAGTCGTTGTCGAAGTCGACCCAGCGGGCCTGGCGGGTCACGTAGTCACGCCACTCCCCCGTGTACCGCAGCACCGAGTCGCGGCAGTACTCGTTGAACTTCGCCATGCCCATCTTCTCGATCTCCGACTTGTCGGTGATCCCGAGCTGGCGTTCGGCCTCCAGCTCGGCAGGCAGACCGTGTGTGTCCCAGCCGAATCGGCGGTCCACCTTCTTGCCACGCATGGTCTGGTACCGGGGTACCAGATCCTTGACGTAACCGGTCAGCAGGTGACCGTAGTGCGGCAGGCCGTTCGCGAACGGCGGACCGTCGTAGAAGACGAACTCCTCGGCGTCGGCCCGGTTCTCGATCGACGCGGCGAAGGTCGAATCGGAGTCCCAGTACTGCAGGACCCGCTGTTCCACGGATGGGAAGTCGGGGGCGCTGCGCCCAGTGCCCCCGGTCATGTCGACCTTGGGATACACCCGCCCGGACTGAGTGGGGGCGGACTGGGTGGGGTCGGTCGCGTCGCTCACGGCTCGTCTCCTCGTGCCTGGTGATGTCTCATCGGCACGGGGACGCACACCGGAGGTCTGCGCGGTACCACCCCGCTTGCGTCGGAGATCCGACGCCACTCGACGAATCGCGACGGTTGGTGACCGTACGATCCTGTGGCTGTCACGGGCCACGCCCGCCCGGTTCTACTGAGAGTCACGCATTCGCACCGTCCACTGGACGCCGCACTCGATGACACCGTTCTTCCGGGTGCTCCCCGGTGATGGCCGGATCAACGCGTGAACCAGTGTAGCGACGACCGACCCGGTCGGGCCAATGGGTTGTCGACCGGTGTGCGGCCACCCGGGTGCGCTCAGTCCGGCGGCGGATGCCAGTTCGGATCAAGCGGATCGAAATCCGCACGCCGACGACGCGGCGCGGACTCATCGGGACTTGTTGTCCAGTCGTCCGGGCCGGCGGCGTCGCCGCCCGGCACGTCGTCGGGGGCCCACCCCGAGGACTGCGGGTCGAACGGACGCGGAGCCGACGGCGGGCCGACCGGAGGCCGTTGGCCCCTGGTCGGAGGCGCGCCGGCTTGCGGAGGACCGAATTGCCCCTGCTGCGGCCGGGCCTGCTGCTGTGTCCACGATGGTTGACCGACCCCGGGTTGTCGGCTCTGCGGTCCTACACCGGGCGGTCGGGAACCCGGCGGCGGGCCGGGGCGACCCTGGGCACCACCGGCGACATCGACACCGGTGGGCGAGGCCCCGCGGGGCGGCCCGTCACCACTCGGACTGTCGCCGCCGACCGAACGCAGATAGTCCTCGAGGTTGCCCTCACGACGCTCGGGAGCAGGACGATTCGGCGGGACCGAACCAGCGGGCGCGGCCATTCCGGGGTCGAAGGCCCCGGGCCGATAGCCGGCTGGCTCGGAATCGCCGACACCGGGGGCGTCGGCGGCGGGGTACCGACGCGTCGGTGTATCGTCGCCGCGATCGCCGGCCGGGTCGTGCCGGGTGACAGCGTCGTCATCGGCGTCGTGCGACGGATCGGTGTCGCGACCGGCGCCCGGGACCATGTCTTCCAGTGACCGGGCCGCTTCGCCCTTGCGACCGGCGAACACGTCCACCAGGAGGAAGCCGAGGCCCACCAGACAGACCACGATGCAGGCCACGGCCAGCCACACGGTCCCGGTGATGAGACCGAGGATGAGCAGCACGAACCCCAGAAGGGTCGCGGCCAGCGCCAAGGTCAGCACATCACCAGCCTAGTGCGCACCGATCCGCCCAGGTCAGCTGGGTGAGTAGCTGCTGAATCCACCGTTACCCGGATCGTTCGAGAACGACTGATCGGGTCGGCCGCCCTCGACAGGCGCCGCGCTGCCACGCTGCTGGAGTTCCTCGAGCTGGGATTCGAGGTAGGTCTTCAGACGCGTACGGTATTCACGCTCGAAGGTCTTGAGCTGCTCGATCCGGCCTTCCAGCACACCGCGCTGCTGGTTGATCGTGCCCATGATCTCGCTGTGCTTGCGCTCGGCGTCGCTCTGCAGGGCATCAGCACGTTCCTGTGCCTGCCGCAACTGCGCCTCCGACCGCGTCTGCGCGTCGGCGAGGATCGCCTCCGAGCGCTGCCGGGCATCGGCGAGCATGGCATCGGACTTGGTCTGCGCCTCGGAGACCAGCGTGTCGGCGCGCGTCTGGGCGTCGGACAGCATCGCGTCGGCGTCGGCGCGTGCGCTGCCGGTGAGCCGGTCCGCGGTGTCCTGGGCGAGCGCGAGAACGCGTGCGGCACGCACGTTGGCGTCGTCGTTGGTCGCCTGCGGAGCCGGCGTCGGCGCCGGGGCGGGCGGCTCGGGTGCCGCGGCGGGCTTGGCGAACATCTGGGTCCGGTCGTCCGCCTGGGCGCCACCACCGGAACGGGCATCGGCGAGCTCGCTCTCGAGCTCCTCGACGCGCTGCTTGAGGTCGGTGTTCTCTTCGATCAGCCGTGCGAGTTCGGCTTCGACGAAGTCGAGGAACTGATCGACCTCGTCCTCGTTGTAACCGCGCTTACCGATGGGCGGTTTGCTGAACGCGACGTTGTGCACATCAGCTGGAGTCAGCCGCATGTCGGTTCCCCTCATGTCTGGTGGTGAACTTGTGTTCAGTTGGCGGGCCGTCCAACCCGGATCGCGCGACGGTGAGTCGTTCGACCGATACAGGTTGTCACTAACTATTCATACCAGTCAAAAATTGTAACTGGCGTCCAATCCTGTCACACGCGAACCGTTGGTCGCATCTCTGCGATGCGCTGTTGAAATGAAACAGTCATCCGAAGATGACTTATAACGGTAGACCATCGCCGTGGCACGGGGTACCCGCCGCCCGATCGGGTGCGCCCGCCGGGGACGGACCCTTCGTGACGCGCCCTCCGCAACCTCAGGGAGCAGGGGGACGCGCCCGCAAGTTCCCGGGGCTCCTCAGGGAGCAGGGGGACGCGCCCTCCGCAAGCTCCGGGACCCGGCGTCAGGGGCGGACGAGGTGTCCGGCGATCGCGAGCGACTCGGCCAGGGCGTCGGCGCGTAGGCCGTTGACGATGTTCATGCCGATGATCACGACGAGCATCACGATCATGAGCGACAGGTCGAGCCGGATGGGACCGAGTGGGATCGGGGGGAGAACGCGACGCAGCGCCTTGATCGGGGGGTCGGTCACGGTGAAGACCATCTCGATGACGACCACCGCGATCCCGGTGGGACGCCACTCACGCGCGAAGGTCCGGACCAGTTCGACCACCAGCCGGCCCAGGAGGAGCAACCAGAAGATCAGCAGGAGGTAGTACAAGACGCTCAACAAAATCGCAGCCACGCGTCAAGAGTGCCTGAACATCTCGGACGACGGCGAACCGAGGTACCCGACGCCGGTCAGGAGTGGTTGTAAAAGCCCGTCTCGGCGATCTTGCGGCGGTCTTCGGGCGACACGTCGACGTCGGCGGGCGACAGCAGGAACACCTTGGTGGCCACCTTGTCGAACGATCCGCGCAGCGCGAACGCAAGACCCGCGGCGAAGTCGACGAGGCGCTTGGCGTCGTCGTTGCTCATGTCGACGAGGTCCATGATGACCGGGTTGCCGTCGCGGAAACGCTCCCCGATGGTACGGGCTTCGCTGTAGTCCGACGGGCGCAGCGTGGTGATCTTCTGCAGCGGGCTGTCGGCGAAGACGCGCTCGAGTTCGCGGGGGTCGGCACCCGTCGACCGCGGCGCGGTGGCAGCGCGCAGGGCGGCGCTCGACGAACGCTGCAGCGGTTCGAGGCGGGCGGGCGCCCGCATCGGCCCCTCGCCCACCGCGCGACTGCCGGCGTAGGCGAACTCCGCCGCGTACTCCGGGGCCAGGTCGAAGCCGGCGTCGTAGTGGCGGTCGGACAGCTCGTCGCGGTACGCGATCTCGTCGCGGTAGCCGGCGTCCCGGAACGACGGCTCGTATCCGGGATCGTAGGAGGAGTCACCGTAGTAGTCGTCACGGTAGGCGCGCTCACGAGACCGCTCCCGCAGCGGCGGGGCCGACTCCTCGAGGTAGTCGTCCTCGTACTCGCTGGGCGGCACCATGCCGAAGTAAGCCTTGAACTTCTGCATCGTGGTCATTGACGGCCTCTCTGGTAGTGCGACGCCGGTTGCTGCCGTGCCGGATGGTGCATCTGTGGTCAGTGAGCTAACTGCGCTTCGTGTGTCACTTGGTTCTGGTGTTACCAATGTGATTACTGAGAGATTAGCGGCCGATCGCCCATGATCGCGGTTCCGACACGCACGCATGTCGAGCCCGCGGCGACCGCCTCCTCCATGTCCCCGGACATGCCCGCGGACAGTTCGACGGCGCCGTCGAATCGCCCGCGGAACGCCTCGTGGATGCGTGCGGCCTCGGCCATCCTGTGCCCGGGTTCGCCGTCCAGCGGGGCGATCACCATGAGCCCGCGCAACCGCAGTGAGTCGGCCTCGACGACCCGATCGGCCAGAGCCGGGAGATCGTCTTCGACGACGCCGCCGCGTTGCGGATCGCCGTCGAGGCTGACCTGGAGCAGCATGTCGAGCGGATCAGCGCGCTCCCCCTCGTCGAGTGCCGCGACCGCGGCACGGTCCAGCGCGTCGACGACCTTCGGGCGGTCGACGGAGTGCACCGCGCGCGCCCACCGCGCCACCGACCGGGCCTTCTTGGACTGCACCGAACCGATCATGTCGAACACGGGGACGTCGCCGGGCTCCGGGGACTCCCAGTCCCTGAGCACCTCCGCCACCTTCCGGCCGGCCTCGGGTTCGCGCGACTCGCCGAACGCGCGCTCCCCCAGCTGCAGCAACCGACGGACGTCATCCGCGGGAAAGAACTTCGTGACCACGAGGAGGTGACAGGAGCCCGCCGGCCGATGGGCGGCCTCGACCGCGGCGTCGAGGCGCCGACGCACAGCGGCCAACCGTTCCCCCAGCTCGGCGGTGCGCGCATCAGATGACCCGGTCATGTCCCCATCCTTCTCGCCACCGGGTCACTCCCCGAGCGGGCGCCGCTCACCGGGTGCATCGTCGCCGTGTGCATCGCCATCGGGGTCCATCCAGATGACCGAGGCCAGGCGGCCCGTGGGTGCGCCCCGGCGATGGCTGAACAGGCTCGGGTCGGCGATGGTGTCCCGCGGGTCGACCGCGACTCCGGCGACGCCGGCCTCGAGCAACTGCCGCCGCAAGCCGGCACGCAGGTCGAGACCGGCCGTGCCCTTCTTGGTACGCACGGCGCTGCCCGGCAGATGCTTCTCTACGTCGGCCTGCATGTCGGCGGGCACCTCATAGTGGTCTCCGCTCGCGGCAGGACCGAGGAAGGCGCCGATGGACCCGATCCGGGCGCCGAGTTCGACCATTGCGCGCAGGGTGGCGGGCACGATGCCGATCCGGGCGCCGACGCGGCCCGCATGGACCCCCGCGATCACACCGGCGTCGTCGTCGCTGAGGAGTACCGGGACGCAGTCGGCGGACAGCACGGCGAGGGCGAGACCGGGCGTGGTCGTGACCAGCGCGTCGGTGGCGGGCACCGGCTCGGGAACCGGTCCGTCGACCACGGTGACGTTGCGACTGTGGATCTGTTCCATCCAGACCACCGACCCGGCCGCCACCCCGATCTGCTCGGCCAGCCGAATCCTGTTCGCCGCCACGGCTTCCGGATCGTCTCCGACGTGATCACCGAGATTGAACGAATCGTACGGTGACACCGAGACCCCGCCGGCACGGGTGGTGATGACACGACGCACCCGCATGCGCGGGCTCAGCGCTTCATGAACGACGGCACGTCGACATCGTCGTCGTCGAGCCGAACGGTGTTGCGGCGGGGCGGCTCCGGCTCCTGCTCGAACGGATCGCCCGCACCCTTCGGCATGTCCCCGAAGAGCGGATCGTTCTTCGGCGGCGACGCCACGGCGCCGGCCTGGCCCTGACCGACCGCGGAACGCCCCGCGGCGGCCGGGACGTCGGTCCGCTTCTTGGGTGAGCCACCGTCGAAGCCGGCGGCGATGACCGTGACCCGGACCTCGTCACCGAGGTTGTCGTCGAT
Organism: Gordonia sp. SCSIO 19800; assembly: GCF_018132775.1. Classification (NCBI taxonomy): domain Bacteria; kingdom Bacillati; phylum Actinomycetota; class Actinomycetes; order Mycobacteriales; family Gordoniaceae; genus Gordonia; species Gordonia sp. SCSIO 19800. The sequence continues at coordinate 84,772 of NZ_JAGRQM010000008.1, forward strand.
CACCGTGCCGAAGATGATGTTGGCGTCCTCGTGCGCGGCCTCCTGCACCTGGGTCGCGGCGTTGTGGATCTCGAACAGACCCAGGTCGCTGCCACCGGCGATCGAGATCAGCACACCGCGGGCGCCTTCCATCGAGGCCTCGAGCAGCGGCGAGTTGATCGCGGACTCGGCGGCCTTGCGCGCACGCTCCTCGCCGCGGGCCGAACCGATGCCCATCAGCGCGCTGCCGGCATCGCTCATGACGCCCTTGACGTCGGCGAAGTCGACGTTGATCAGGCCCGGCGTCGTGATGAGGTCGGTGATGCCCTGCACGCCGTTGAGGAGCACCTCGTCGGCACTGCGGAACGCGTCCATCAGGCTGACCTGTGCGTCGCCGAGCTGCAGCAGACGGTCGTTCGGGATCACGATCAGCGTGTCGCAGGACTCGCGCAGAGCGGTGATGCCCGCCTCGGCCTGTCCGCCGCGCCGCTTGCCCTCGAAGGCGAACGGCCGGGTGACCACGCCGACGGTGAGCGCACCGAGCTTACGCGCGATCGACGCGACCACGGGTGCACCACCCGTTCCGGTCCCGCCGCCCTCGCCCGCGGTCACGAAGACCATGTCGGCGCCCTTGAGCAGTTCCTCGATCTCGTCGCGCGCGTCCTCGGCGGCGCGGCGACCGACCTCGGGATCGGCACCGGCGCCGAGACCCCGTGTCGAGTCGCGCCCGACATCGAGCTTGACGTCGGCGTCGCTCATCAACAACGCCTGGGCGTCGGTGTTGATCGCGATGAACTCGACTCCCTTGAGTCCCTGTTCGATCATGCGGTTGACGGCATTCACGCCGCCACCGCCGATGCCGACGACCTTGATGACGGCCAGGTAGTTGTGCGGTGGCGTCATGCGCTCGCCTTCCTTGTGTGGTCGATCTCGTTGTTCGAGTTCTGGTCTCGATATGTCCTGTGTGAACCGGCCGGTCCACGTCCCGCTCGCGACAAACCCTAAACCTGAACCATAGATTTAGAGTTATGTCAAGTAACTCGTTGTGGTGATGACGCTAGGCATCGCAGGCCCCGGTATCCAGATCCGCGCTCGGCGTGTCGGGAAGTCGTGGCGAAATCCGCCGGAACCCTCAGCTTTTCACCGCCCCACGGGGGTCGTCCGGTTCCGTCTCGCGGGTCCGCCTCACCCCGACCGGTGATTTCGGGGTCGGCCGGATCCGGCGTGCGTCACCGATAGGCCGGGAACTCGGGACTCGACACGTTGTACATCCGCGCCTCGCGGGTGAGCAGATGCGTCAGTGTGCGGGCCTTCTCGGCGCCGCGGTCGCTGTCCCCCCACACCACGGTGCGCTTCTCCGACAGCGTGAACTCGATGTCGACCGGCGAGGTCGCGGTCACCCGGATGACCTGCCGCGCCAACGATTCGGGCAAGCCCGCCACCGCCGCGATGGTCTCCCTGGTGGTCGGGTCCGCCGGCCCCGGGTTCGGGGTGTCGAGAACCGGGAGCTTGAGCACCTCGGGCGGGACGCCCTGCGTGCGGTCGTAGTCGAGGAACGCCACCCCGGACTTGTCGAGCACGTGGACGTCGTCGCCGTTGTTCACGATCACGACCGGGACCCGCTCGACGACGGTGATGGTCAGCGACGAGGGGTAACTCCGCTGCACGCGCGCCGATTCGACGGACGGGATGGTGGCGACACGCTGCGCGACCGCCCGGGTGTCGACCTGCAGCAGCGGGGTGCCCGACGGCACTGCCGCGACCCGCAGGATCTCGTCGGCCGGAATCGACCCGTTGTCGCGGACGTCGGTGCCGCGCACCGACATCAGCGGCGTGAGGTAGGCGATGAGCACCAACCCGACGCCGGCCGCGACCACCATGAGCGTGCCGAGGACCACGCGCGACCGGCGGCGCTGCGGCCAGCGGATCACGACACCCGCCCCGTCCGGCCGTCGGAGTCCGCCGGGCCGTCGGTCGGAGTCGCGCCCGAACCCGTCACGGTGGCGGTGTCGGCGGTCGTCGAGGTCGAGGCCAGGGCGTCGAGGATCTCCGGACCCTGCATGGTGATGTCGCCCGCCCCCAGGGTCAGCACGACATCCCCGGACCGCGCCAGTCGCGCGACCTGCGCGGCCAGCCGCGACAGGTCCGGGGCGAAAATCCCCGGCACGGTCAGCTTGTCGGAGATCGTGCGCCCGCTGACTCCCGGGATCGGGGCCTCACGGGCCCCGTACACATCGGCGACGACCACTGCGTCGGCGAGGTCGAGAGCAGCGGCGAACTCATCGGCGAACTCGACGGTGCGTGAGTAGAGGTGCGGCTGGAACACCGCGATCACGCGCCCGCGCAAACCGCTCGGCCCGCCGCGGGCGGACACCATGTCCTGCGCCGCCGAGAGCACGGCCCGCACCTCGGTCGGATGATGGGCGTAGTCGTCGATGACCTCGACGCCGCCGCGCCGGCCGCGGAACTCGAAGCGGCGGTGGACACCGCCGAACGCGCCGATCCCGGCCACGATGGCGTCGAGCCGTCCGGCCCCGGTCGATGGGTCGGATGTCGCGACGCCGGGCTGCGCACCCACCCGGGCGGCACCGATCACCGCGGCGATCGCGTTGAGCGCCATGTGCTCGCCCGGGAGCGGGAGGACGATCGGTCGATCCTCGACATCCGGGCAGAGCGGGGAGGTGAACCGGACCGTGGCGGCTCCGCCGCCTCCGCGCGGCTCCCAGGACGTCATGGTCGCGACGTTGCGGACGGTCGGCGCCAGCGCGGCGTGGGTCCCCCGTCCGTATCCAAGGACCTCCACCCCGCGCGCGGTGAGCGACTCGGCGACGCGGCCGGCCAGGGCGGCCGAGCCCGGGTCGTCGAGGCACACGACGAGCGACCCGCCGCCCGCGATGCGCGCGACGAACCGGTCGAACACCTCGACATAGGCCTCGATGGAACCGAAGAAGTCGAGGTGGTCGGCGTCGATGTTGGTGACGACGACGACGTCGGGTGTGTACTCCAGCAGCGAGCCGTCGCTCTCGTCGGCCTCGGCGACGAAGATCGGGTCGCCACCGTGGTGGGCGTTGGTCCCCGACTCGTTCAGCTCGCCGCCGATCGCGAACGACGGGTCGGTCCCGGCATGCTGCAGCGCGACGACCGCCATCGAGGTCGTGGAGGTCTTGCCGTGGGTGCCCGCGATCAGCAGGCTGCGCTGACCCGCCATCAGCTGGGCCAGGACGCGGGGCCGTAGGAGGATCGGGATGCCGCGCGACCGTGCCGCCACGAGTTCGGGATTGGTCTTGGGGATCGCGGCGTGAGTGGTCACCACGACAGACGGGCCACCGGGGATCTGGTCGAGCGCCGACGGATCGTGCCCGACCTGCACCCGGGCGCCGCGGGTCCGGAGTTCGAGGATGCCGCGACTGTTCTTGGCATCCGACCCCGACACCTGTCCCCCGCGGGCCAGCAGGATCCGGGCCAGTCCCGACATCCCGGCGCCGCCGATGCCGACCATGTGGACGCGGCTCAGCTCATCGGGCAGCGACCCCGGAGCCGATGCCGTCTCGTCCGTCTCCGTCGCTTCGCTCACGGCCTCATCGTTCACAGGCCGACCTCCCACTGCGACGACGTCCAGCCCGGAAATCCTGCGCGAGTTCGATGGCGGCGGTGGCCACCGCTGCCGCGGCGTCCCGATGCCCGGTGCCCGCAGCAGCGATCGACATCTCGTGCAGCCGAGTTGTATCCGTCAGCAGCGCAGGCACTTCGCGGGCAACCCAGTCGGCGTCCACCGTCGCATCGTCGACGAGCAGTCCCCCGCCCGCCTCCACGACCGGGAGCGCATTCAGTCGTTGTTCGCCGTTCCCGTGCGGCAGCGGGACATAGATCGCGGGCAACCCGGTCGCCGACACCTCGGCGACGGTCATCGCGCCGGACCGGCACATCACGAGATCCGCGGCGGCGTACGCGAGATCCATCCGTTTGAGATACCCGACGGCGCGGTAGGGCGGCGCGTCGTCGACGACGGCGGGGTCGATCGAGTTCTTGGGACCGTAGGCGTGCAGCACGCCGATGCCGGCCTCACCCAATGTCTTCGCCGCGCCCGACACGGCGTCGTTGAGTCGTTGCGCGCCCTGCGAGCCGCCGAAGACGAGCAGCGTCGGCGCATCGTCGTCGAGTCCGAAGTAGTGGCGCGCCTTCGCCCGCAGGGCGGGCCGGTCCAGTTCGGCGAGGACACCGCGCACCGGGATTCCGACGACCGTCGCATCGAGCCCGGAACCGTCGACCGCCGCCAGAACCCGATCGGCGAACCGGGCACCGACCTTGTTGGCGATGCCGGCCGAGGCATTGGCCTCATGGATGACGATCGGGATCCGATTGCGTCGGCGCAGGTGCATCTGCGCCGCGAGGTACGCCGGCACGGAGACGTAGCCACCGAAACCGATGACCACGTCGGCGTCCACCTCGTCGAGAACCTTGCGGGTGGCGGCCACCGAACCCAGCAGACGGCCGGGGGTGCGCGCCAGGTCGAGGCCGGGTTTGCGCGGCAACGGCACCGGCGGGATCAGCTGCAGGTCGTATCCGCGTTCCGGGACGAGATCGACTTCGAGGCCCCGACTGGTACCCAGCGCCGTGATACGGGCCGTCGGATCGATGCGACTGACCGCGTCGGCGACGGCGAGGGCGGGTTCGATGTGACCGGCCGTGCCGCCGCCTGCGACCACCACCGACAACGGCCGGCCGTTCGGCCGTCCGGTCGTATCAGCTTGTACCGCACCCGAACTCACCGGCGTCGTCACTCCATTTCAGCTTTCGATCACAATCGTCGCGGGCTTCTGGCCGGGAGATCTCCCGTCGCGGGCCCGCACCTCAGCCGCCCCGGCCGCCGGTCACCGACGGCCGGCGCCGCGTACATACGGCCCGCTCGCTCCGCTCCCGGCGCCGCGTACATACGGCCCGCTCGCTCCGCTCCCGGCGCCGCGTACATACGACCCGCTCCCCCGATACCCGACACCGTAGTCGACGCCGCTCCGCGAAGAAGTCCCCGGCCGGGCCCGCCCGCGCGGGACACCCGCCCGGCCGGAGGCCGCCGACCGGGCTCCTCGGGTGTCGCCGGCACCGGATCGCGTCGACGACCGACCCTGCCGCCGCTCGTCCCGCGCGGACTGCGACGGGGCGGCACGCCGCTGCGACGTCTCGGCGGCACGCCGCCAGGGCAACGGGAAGCGTCGACGGCCACGTCCGGCATCGGCCGACGGCGCGGGCCCGCTCGGCGGACGGCGACGCGACTGCGGTCCCCGGCCGCCGCGACCGGCACCGGCCGTCGGACGCGGACCGGCCGTGCGACGCTGGTCCAGTCGATCGCGCAGCGACTCCGCCCGTGTCTGCCGGTAGGCCACCGGCGTCGGCAGGCGCAGCCACCGTGCCACGCGGCTCGGCGACCCGCCGGTGAGCGTCGCGACCGCCTCGGGTTCGTGCCTCGCGGCGTTGGCGAGCAGACCGAGCATCGCGAGGACGGTCAGCGTCGACGTGCCACCGGCCGAGATCAGCGGCAGCTGGATTCCGGTCACCGGCAGCAATCCGATGACGTAGCCGATGTTGATGAACGCCTGCGCGGTGATCAGCACCGTGATGGTCGCCGACATCAGGCGCAGGAAGGGATCGGTCGACCGGGATGCGATCCGGAAGCCGATGTAGGCGAGGACGACGAACAGGAACACCACCATGAGCCCGCCGAGGAGCCCGAGCTCCTCGCCGATGATCGCGAAGATGAAGTCGTTGTGCGCGTTCGGAAGATAGTTCCACTTGGCACTCGACTGGCCGAGGCCCACGCCGAAGACCCCGCCGTTCGCGAGCGCGTAGGTCGCCTGGCGCGCCTGATAGCCGGCCCCCTGCGGGTCGTCGACGTTGCCGAGGAAGCTCATCACGCGCTGCGAGCGGTAGCCCTCGGCCAGGGCGAGGATCACGGCGAGCGCGATGCCGGACACCGCGAACGAGACGAAGACCTTGACCGGCAGTCCCGCGAACCACAACAGCGCACCGACGATGATCGCGATGGTGATCGTCGTCGACAGGTTCGGCTCGAGGATGATGAGCAGGCACACGAGCATGGCCACCGGGACGAGCGGGACCAGCAGCTCGCGCAGGGAGGCGTTGTCCCGCCGGCGCGAGGCCAGCAGGTGCGCACCCCAGATACACAACGCGACCTTCACCAGCTCCGACGGCTGCACCGACAGGCCGTAGATGACGAACCAGCGGCGTGCGCCCTGACTGAGCGTGCCCACGCCGGGGATGAGGACCAGCGCCAGGAGCACCACCGCGACGAACATCGCGGGAGCGGCGAACCGTCGGAGCAGCCGCACCGGAATCCGCAGCATGAAGTAGAAGACCACCAGGCCGAGCAGGGCGAAGATCACCTGCGTGGCGAACAGCCCGTACGCCGAACCCTCTTTGGAATACCCCTCGACCGACGACGCCGAGAGCACCATCACCAGGCCGAATGTGGTGAGCAGGAACGACATCGTGAGAATCAGCTGATACGACGCCAGCGGACGTGCCAACAGGTTGCGGATGGCGTCGAGCACGATCGCCGGGATCGACGCGGCGTTCGCTGCTGCCGCACCCGCGGAGCGGCCCGAGGCGTCGTCCGGTGCCGACCTGCCACCGGTCCCGCGCTTCACGCTCTGCCGTTCGTTTTTCGTGCGCGTCCGGCCACCGGCGTCCCCGCCGGTCTCGACATCAGCGCTCCCGTTGTCGGCAGGGACACCATCGTCTCCCACGCCGGCGAGACCGCTGCGGTCATCGGCATCGTCGACGGGGTCGTTGTCTGCGGCCGGGTTCCGGCTGCTCATCCGACTCAGCGTCCGGTGTCGGGCGAGCCGGCGATCCGACGCGCGGCGGCGGCGAACGCGTCACCGCGCGCGCCGTATCCGGCGAACATGTCCAGCGAGGCCGCCGCGGGTGCGAGCAGCACGGCGTCGGGCGCGGACGGGCTCGCCTCCGCGAGCACCCACGCCTCCTCGACGGCCCGGTCCATGACCGCCACCGATGTCGAGGAGCCCGTCCCCGGGAGATCAACTGCTGAGGCTTGGGGACCGGCCTGTCCCGGACGATGCACGTTCACCGTGCCATCGTCCCCTGTGAATACTGTGACTGTTGGGACTTCTGGGGCGTGTCGCGCGATCGCCTCGATCACCAGGTCTCGGTCACGGCCGATCGCGACCACCCCGGCCAGCCGACTGCCCACCGCGGTGAGCATCTCGTCCATCGACGCACCCTTGAGCAGACCGCCCGCGATCAGCACGACTCGGTCGAAGGCGGCGACCGCCGCCTTGGCTGCGTGGGGGTTGGTGGCCTTGGAGTCGTCGACGAAGTCGATCCCGTTCCGCGAGGCGACGACCTCGCCGCGATGACCGGCCGGCCGGAAGGACGCCAGCCCCGCCCGTATCGCCTCCGGCCCGATGCCGGCCGCGAGCGCGAGAGCCGACGCGGCCAGCGCATCGGCGACACCCGACGGTCCGGCCGGGCGCACCTCGTCGGCGTCGTATAACCGGCCCGCGTCGAAGGCGCGGTCGATCAGCACACCGTCCGCGACGCCGAGCTGTCCGGGCTGCGGCTCGCGCAGCGTGAAACCGATGCGGCGGCCCGCGGCGGGCAGGCCGGACGCGACCGGGTCGTCGAGTCCGACGACACTCACCGCACCGCGCAGCGCTCCCGCCTTGGCAAGTGCGTACGCCTCGAAGGTCCCGTGCCAGTCGAGGTGATCCTCGGCCACGTTCAGCACGACTCCCGCATGCGGACGGACCGACGGCGCCCAATGCAGCTGGAATGACGACAGTTCCGCACACAGCACGTCCACCCGGGGCTCGGCCTGCATCGCGTCGAGCACCGGGAGCCCGATGTTGCCGCAGGCCGCACCCGTGCGGCCCGATGCCTCGACGATCCCGGCGAGCATCGACGTGGTCGTCGTCTTGCCGTTGGTGCCGGTCACGACAAGCCAGGTGCGTGGTTCGCCCAGCAGTCCCGCGACGTCCACGCGCCAGGCCAGTTCGACCTCGCCCCAGACCGGTACGCCGGCGGTGGCCGCGGCCGCCACCAGGTGGTGGGTGGGCGCGAAGCCGGGTGACACGATCACGACCGTGGCCGTCGCCAGTCGCCCGGGACCGGTGAGCAGATCCGCGACGGCAACCGGCTCGACGCCCTGCGACATCAGTTCGGCGACCCCGGCGACCGCCGCAGCCGCGGCGTTCCGGTCGACGGGCGGCGCGTCAGCACCGGCGAACCGGTCGTCGGCGAGCAGGACATGCGCGCCGAGCGTCACCAGGAACCGGGTGGCGGACAACCCCGCGGTCCCGGCCCCGCCGACCACCACGGTCCGGCCGGCCAGTTCGCGCGGGTCGGGCCCCCCGGGGGTCGGGACCGCCGCCGGGCGATCAGCCATTGGTGGTCAGGAACTCGCCGTAGAACAGCGACAGGCCGAGCGCACAGGCGATGGCGGTGAGCAACCAGAATCTGATGATCACCGTGGTCTCCGCCCAGCCACCGAGTTCGAAGTGGTGATGGAACGGCGCCATCCGGAACACGCGACGACCGGTGGTCCGGAAGAAGGCGATCTGGATCACCACCGACATGATCTCGGCGACGAACAGCGCGCCGATGACGACCGCGAGCAACTCCGTTCGCGTGGTGATCGACAGACCGGCGAGCATGCCGCCGAGGGCGAGCGAGCCGGTGTCGCCCATGAAGATCTTGGCGGGCGCCGCATTCCACCAGAGGAAGCCGAGGCAGGCGCCGCCGCCGGCCACGGCGATGAGCGCGAGGTCGAGGGGGTCACGGACCTGGTAGCAGCCGGTGGGGATCTCGCTCGGTGGTTTCGCGCCGCCCGCACAGGCGTTGACGAACTGGAAGAAGGTGACCAGGACGTAGGAGCCCAGGACCATCGCCATCGAGCCGGCGGCCAGGCCGTCGAGTCCGTCGGTGAAGTTCACCGCATTCGACCAGGCCGCGACCACCAGCCAGCAGAACACCACGAACACGACCGACCCGAGCGTGATCGCATCGATGTCGCGGACGTAGGACAGGTTCGTGCTCGCCGGCGTGTAGCCGTAGTCGTTGCGGAACTGCAGCACCAGGATGCCGAAGAGGATGGCGGCGATGAACTGCCCGATGGACTTCGCGGTCTTGTTCAGACCGAGATTGCGATGCTTGCGGATCTTGATGATGTCGTCGAGGAACCCGACGACGCCCAACGCGGTCGCCAGCCCCAGAACGAGCAGTCCGGAGGCGGTCGGCCCGTTCCCGGCATCGGTGAAGACCCCGACGAGGTGGGCGCCGAAATAGCCGGCCCAGAGGGCGGCCAGGATCGCGACGCCGCCCATCGACGGGGTCCCGCGCTTGGTCTGGTGGCTCTGTGGGCCCTCGACCCGGATCTCCTGCCCGAAGCCCTGCCGGGAGAACACCTTGATGAGGACCGGCGTCAGCAGGATCGACACCGCGATCGCGATCGCCCCCGCGAGGAGTATCTGTGTCACCGCGTTGCCCCCGCATCCTCTCCGTACGCGACCGGTCTGTTCCCGACCGCGATCTTCCCGAACCTGCCTGACACCCCGCGGCGGAGCGGCATCGTCGGCCCACTCACGCCCGCGCGAGCGCTCACGGTGCCGCCTCGTCGCCGGCAGGGGCGTCGACGACCCGCCATCCGCCCCGCTCGGACCACGCGGTGATCACGGAGTCGAGATCGGCGCCGGCCGCGGCCAGCAGGATGACGTCGCCGGCGGTGGGCTGCCAGTCCGGTTCGGTGTCGGCGAGTCGGGCGGCGGCGTCGACGGACTCGACGATAAGCGCCTCGTCACCCCACGAACCCTCCATGACCGCGCCCTGGTGCAGCGCGTGCACCGATCGTGAATCCCCCACGCAGAGAGTCTTGTCGACGGCCAGTCGGACCGCCAGGCGACCCAGCAGATCGTGTTCGACGACGCGCTGGTTCTCGGTCAGGCCGGCCGGCGAGGCCAGCTCGGCGATGACCGCCCAGGTGCGGCCGGCGCCGGCGGACTCGGCGAGGCGCCGGATCAGCCGGCGGGCGTCGTCGACCGACACCGGCGCATCGCCGCGGATGACCGTCACCGCTCCGGTGGTCATCGTTCGCTCTCCGCGACCGCACCCGGAGCCTCGGCTGCGCGGGACTCGAGCGCACGGGCGACGACCTCTCGATCGTCGAACGGATGCTTCACGCCGTCGATCTCCTGTCCTGCCTCGTGTCCCTTGCCGGCGACCAGCACGACGTCGCCGGGCCGTGCCCAGGCGACGGCCGCCTCGATCGCGGCGGCGCGATCGCCGATCTCCCGGATCGGTTCCGCGCCGCGGGGGCGTTCGGTTCCGGGCACGGCCTGTGCACCGGCGAGCACCTCGGCCCGGATCGCACCCGGGTCCTCGGTACGCGGGTTGTCGTCGGTCACGACCACGAGTTCGGCACCGCGCGCGGCCGCTTCCCCCATCAGCGGCCGTTTGCCGGTGTCGCGATCGCCGCCGGCACCGACGACGATGGCCACCCGTCCGGTCGTCTGCCCGCGCAGTGTCGCCAGCACCGCCTCGATCGCGCCCGGCTTGTGCGCGTAGTCGACGAGGGCCAGGAACGGCTGTCCACGATCGATGCGCTGTAGGCGTCCCGGGACGCTCACCGACGCGACCGCCTCGAGTGCGGTGGGCACCGGCACCCCGGCGGCGTGTGCCACGGCGACGGCCAGGAGCCCGTTGGCCACGTTGTACCGGCCGGGCAATGGGATGAGGAGCTCGTGCTCACCGTCCGGCTCGGTGAACGGGGTGCGTGACGAGCCGTCGTCGGCGAGCGACGACTCACCCGCATGCCAGTGGGCCGACGTCGGCCCGGTGGACACCAGGACCGGTTGCAGATGGGCAGCTTCGCCCGGCCGCCGGGCGAGCTCGGCCATTCGCCGACCCCACTCGTCGTCGACGCACACGACCGCCCGGACCGCGTGCGTCGGGGCGGACGGGACGAACAACTGGGCCTTTGCGTCGAAGTAGGCGCGCATCGTGAGGTGGAAGTCGAGGTGGTCCTGCGAGAGGTTGGTGAACGCGCCGATCGCGAAATGCGCACCGTCGACGCGACCGAGCGCCAGCGCATGACTCGACACCTCCATGACGACGATGTCGACGCCGTCCTCGAGCATCGCTGCGAGCAGGGCCTGCAGGGTCGGCGCCTCCGGCGTGGTCAGCGAACTCGGTTGGGCGACGCCGTTCACGCGGGTCTCGACGGTGCCGATGAGCCCTACCGAGTGCCCGGCGGCCAGCAGGGCGGCCTCGACCAGATAGGACGTGGTGGTCTTGCCCGACGTGCCGGTGATGCCGATCAGCTTGAGTCGTTGGGACGGATTGCCGTACACGCGGGCGCTGACATTGCCGAGAACCGTGCGGGGAGCGGGATGGATGAGGACCGCGACGGCCGTCTCCGGCGGCAGGACGCGAGCCAGTTCGGCCCGGCCGGCGGGGTCGGTGAGGATGGCCGTCGCACCGGCCGCCACGGCCTGATCGGCGAACTTCGCGCCGTGCGTGCTGGCCCCGGGCAGAGCGGCGAACAGGTCACCGGGCCGGACGTCCTGCGCCCGCAGGACGACCCCGGTCACCTGGGTCTCGGCGTCGGCGCCGCCGACCAGGTCGAGTCGGGCCCCGGTGGCGGTGGACAACACGGACACCGGTGTCGGCGTGACATGACGCGGACGGATGGGTCCGCCACTCCGGTCGGGTGATGGTCGACGAGACGCCATCGGTGCTCCTCGCCTCCTCGGTTCTTCTCTCGGCGTTTCCCACGGGCGAGCGAACATGCTCGCTCCTCGGGACTGTGCTGGTCGTGCGGGACTGCTCGGTACGGGTGTCGGTGTCAGGACGTCGGACCGGGCTGTGCCGCGAGGTGCGTCGGTGCCTCGTCGGGAGGCGCAGAATCGCACTCACGATACCGACCCGCCCCGACGCCACAGCACACGGTGCGCCCGTGGCCGCACCTGTCCGGGTGTCCGGCTGATCGGCGACGGACTCCGCGGGCGCTACCGTGCGGTCAGGGTCAGCCGGGGCGTCGGCGCGGACAGCGGCACCTGGGCGCGCTGGAGCATCCACGACGTGATGGTGGAGAACAGCGGAGCCGCCGACTGACCGCCCGACCCGTCGGAACTGCGCCGTGGATTGTCGAGCATGATCCCGACGACGTAGCGCGGGTTGTCGGCCGGGGCGATGCCCGCGAACGTGATGTTGTACCGCGAGTTCGAGTAGCACCCACAGGATGGATCGACCTGCTGCGCGGTGCCGGTCTTGCCGCTCACCTGGTAGCCGTCGACGGCCGCCTTGGTCCCGGTGCCCTGTTGCTCACCGGTCGGGTCGTCCTGCACCACCGACCGGAACATGTCCCGGACGGTCCGGGCGGTGGACTCGCTCACCACCCGGACGGGTTGGGGCCGCGCCCGGTCGTCGGGCGCCGACCCGTCCCGCTGCTCCGACGCCAGGATGCGCGGCGGAATGCGCAGGCCGTCGTTGGCGATCGCCTGGTACATCGCGGTCATCTGCAGCAGCGACATCGAAAGGCCCTGTCCGATGGGCAGGTTGGCGAACGAGCCACCGGACCACTGACTCAGGGCGGGAACCTCTCCCGCGCTCTCCGCGGGCAGGCCGACCCCGGTTCGCTGACCGAGACCGAATTTCTTGACCATGTCGGCGAAGCGCTCCTCGCCGATCCGCTGCGCGAGCATCAGGGTGCCGACGTTCGACGACTTACCGAAGATGCCGGTGGTCGTGTACGGCTCGACCCCGTGCTCCCAGGCGTCGCGCACCGTCACCCCTGCCATCCGGATGCTGCCCGGAACACGGTGCACCGTCTCGGGCCGGGTGATGCCGTATTCGACGGCGGCCGCGGCGGCGATGAGCTTGTTGACCGACCCCGGCTCGAACGGCGAGGTGACGGCGGGGTTGCCCAGCTCGGCATCGGGCTGATCGGACAACGGGATGGATGCGTTGAACGTCCCGTCGTTCGCCATCGCCAGCACCTCACCGGTCTTGGCATCGAGCACCACGGCCGACGCGCCCTGCGCACCCGATGCCTGCTTGGCCTTCATGACCTGGCTCTGGACGAACCACTGGATGTCGGAGTCGAGGGTGAGGCGTACCGTCGCCCCGTTGAGAGCCGGGTGCACGTTGCGCATGCTGCCGGGGATGACGGCCCCGTCCGATCCCCGGTCGTAGGTCCGCGAGCCGTCCGTCCCGGACAGGATCGAGTCCAGCGACGCCTCGAGCCCGATGAGTCCGTTGCCGTCGTAGTTCACGTCGCCGACCACGTTCGCCGCCAGCGACCCACCCGGGTACAGGCGGATGCTCTGCGGGTCGGCACCGACCTCCGGGAAGTCCTCGGTGATCCGGGACGCGACGTCGGGGCTCACGGACCGCGCGAGGTACACGAAAGTGTCTTCGCCGGTGACCTTCTCGAGGAGATCCTCCTCGCTGATCGAACCACCGAGGGCCACCGACACCCCCTTCGCGATCTCCTCGAGCCTGGTCTCGACGTCGGGAAGCGCGGGGTTCTTGCGGTGCTCTTCCTCGATCGTCTTGCGAACGGCCTTGGGCAGGAACGTCAACGACCGCGCTTCGTCGGTGTAGGCCAGCGGGCGCCCGTTGCGGTCGAGGATCGCACCGCGCTTGGCGGTGAGGACCTGCGTGTACTCGCGCTGCTGTGCGGCCTCGGCAGAGATCGAACTCGCCTGCACCGTGTGGACGACGATCATCTTGACCGCGACGGCGAGAACGACCAGCAGGACAACCACGCCGGCCGCGCGCGCACGGAAGACGAAACCCTGCGGCCCACGGCCGTTCCGCCCGCCGGACCCCTTCCGATCCGATCCTCCCGACCCCGCTCCGGGTCCACGCCCGGGTCGGCGTCCCGGACGCGACGGGCCGGCGCCGAGCCGCTCGAAGGTCGCACGTGTCATGGTCGTCAATTGTTCACCGCTTCAACGTGGTTACCCCGGATTTGACCCCGGCGGGTTGGAGATGGCGCCGGAGATCCAGCGCACTTCGAAAGCGCGGATCGGGGCGAACTCACGGGGTGGGCACCACATTCGGCGCCGGAGTCGGGGTCGACGGCGCGGCCGGGGGCACGGCACCGGCCCCGGAGGGAGCCGGACTCGCACCGGACGGGAGCGGATTCGCGCCCGGCGGTGCGGTCTGCGACGGAGACGGTCCGCCGGCCGCCGGTTCGCCGGATGCCGGTTGCGACGATGTGGGTTGCGACGGTGTGGATTGCGGTGTGGACGTCCCACCCGCCTCGGGTCCCGCGGAACCCGATCCGCCGCCCAGCCCGATCGAGTCGTCGACCTGGCTCGGGTCGATCGATTCCGCGGGATCCGGTGCGGTATCGGGATTCAGGCTCCCCATCGGACGCCCGGACGCGGGCTCCGGCTTGCCCACCACCCGCGGGCGTCGCGGGTCGTCGACGATCATCCGAGCGGGGTTGTCGGCGGGGATCATGCCGAGACGTGCTGCCTTGTCCGACAATTCAGGCGCCGAGTTGCCCGATTCGTACGTGCGCTTGAGCGCGTCGCGCTGATCGATGAGGGACTGGTTCTGCGTCCGCTCGATTCCCAGCTTGTAGGAATCCTGCGCCGCCTTGGTCGACAACCACAGGCTGAGACCGAGTCCGAGGACGAGCAACGCGATCACCGGCACGACAAACGGGGTGTGCTGCAGTCGCTCTCGCAGGGACACCCCGGTCATGGACAGTCCGCCGCCGGTACGACGCGGCGGCGTGGCACGACCCGCCGCGGAGCGTCGGTGTCGACGGTCGAGTGCCCGCTGGGCGGCCCTCGATCGCGTCGCACGTTCGGACTCGATGCGGGTTCGGCGTGACCGTCGCGAATCGCGCTCGTCGCCGGCGGACCGCGACGGGGCCTCGTGCAGGATGGTCATGCTCAGCCCTTCTTCTCGACTCGTTCGATCGCGCGGACACGTACCGGCGCCGAGCGCGGGTTGGTGGCCAGTTCGTTCTCGTCCGGACGTTCGGCGCCCCGCGTGACGAGACGGAATTCCGGTGCCGTGCCGGGCAACTCGACCGGGAGCCCGGGAGGTGAGGTGGACGATGTGCGCGTCGCGAACTCGCGCTTGACGATCCGATCCTCGAGAGACTGGTAACTCATCACGGCGATCCGTCCGCCCACGGCGAGCGCGTCCAGCGCAGCGGGCAAAGCCTCACGCAGGACGTCCAATTCATGGTTGACCTCGATGCGCAGCGCCTGGAACGTCCGCTTCGCCGGGTGCCCGCCGGTCCGCCTGGTGGCGGCCGGGATGGCGTCGTAGAGCAGTTCGACGAGACGCGCGCTGGTCGTGAAGGGCTCCTTGTCCCGCTCCCGCAGGACCGCCGAGGCGATCCGGCCGGCGAAGCGCTCCTCCCCGTAATCGGAGAGCACACGGGCCAATTCGCCGTGCGAGTACGTGTTGAGCACGTCGGCGGCGGTGAGCGGGTCGTCGGCGTTCATGCGCATGTCGAGCGGCGCATCCACCGCATAGGCGAAACCGCGTCCGGCCTGGTCCAGCTGCATCGACGACACCCCGAGATCGAACAGTGCGGCATCGATGACCGACTCCCCCGCTGCGTCCATCACGTCGCGGATCTCGTGAAAGGTGGCCTGGTGCAGCGAGATCCGGTCGGAGTACGACGCCAGGCGCTCGCGGGCGATCTCGAGTGCCGAGGCGTCCCGATCGATGCCGACCACGCGGACGTTCGGGAACGACTCGAGAACCAGTTGACTGTGCCCGCCCGCGCCGAGCGTGGCGTCGAGGAAGACGCGCGGATCGTCGGAATCCAGCGCGGGGGCCAGCAGTTCGACGATGCGCGCACCCATGACGGGGATGTGGCCGAACTCGCCGGACCGACGCGGTTCGTCCTCGGCATCGACCATGATGAAGACCCCCCATCGGCATGTATGCGGTATCGGCGGTGGGCGGATGCCTCGGATCGGCGAGAGCAGGCGGTCGGATGGAGCGGGGTCCCGACCCGATCACGCACCTGGCGTTGGGGAAGTACGCCAGGGTCGCCACCGGGCCGGGGCCTCGTGCCACCCGAAGCCGCTGGGCACCGAACTCGCCCATCGGTTGCTGTCTCTTCGGTCGGTTTCTGGTCGGTTGCTGTCGTTGGTGTTGCTGTCTCGGCGGTGTGGCGGGCCGGTCCTCCGGCTACAGCACCGCGTTCAGCGCGGCGGAGTTGGCGGCCGAGAAGTTCTCCTCGTGCCGCGTCTGGTACTCGTTCCATGCGGCCGAGTCCCAGATCTCGAGGTGATCGAAGCTGCCGAACACCACGCACTCCTTGGACAACCCCGCGTACACGCGATGGTCGCCGGACAGGCTGATCCTGCCCTGACCGTCCGGTCGCTGCTCTTCCGAACCGGCGAAGAACGTCCGCTGGAACGCGCGCAGATCAGGGTCGTTCCGAGACGCCTCGACGATCCGAGCGGCTATCGCGTCGAACTCTTCGGTCCGGTACACCGACAAGCTGTGATCTTGACCTTTGGTGACCACTACCCCTCCTGCCAGTGCATCGCGGAACTTGGCGGGCAACGTGAGCCGCCCCTTGTCGTCCAATTTGGGCGTGTAGGTACCGACGAATCGCACGGACACGTCGACACCTCCTGCCCACCGGGTTCCGCGTCGTATCTCGCCTCACCCAGTGCTGCCACAGTACCCCACTTTCCACCACTTTCCACCCCCACCGCCCCCGCATTCACCCACTGACAGCAAATTCCCAGTTCAAGGAGCTCAAGATGACGGTGAACGCGCGTGTCGCCGGCGCGTCATGGGCGGAAAGAAGGGCAACAAGCGTGTGACCAGAGATACCGATGAGGTCAGAGAGGCGGGAAACCCAGGCGTAAATCCTCTAGTGGGGCAAAGTGGGGCGACCCGGTGGGGAGAAGTGGGGATCGCCGGTGGGGAGAAGTGGTGATCGCCGGTGGGGAGAAGTGGGGATCGCCAGTACGGAAGCGCGAGGACCGCTGACTGGGCGTCCGATCCCGTCGACCGTGCGCCCGAATCCGTCGACCGTGCGCCCGAATCCGTCGACCGTGCGCCCAACCCGTTCAGCGTGCTCTGGAGAGCGATCGAGGACATGAAAGAGCCGCGTGCCCGAAGGCACGCGGCTCAGTCGTATGCGGAGTTGTGGGAGTCGGTCAGCCGATCGACGAACGCGGAGTCGGGATCAGCGGATCACTCCTGCTCGAACCGACGATTGAATCGCTCCTCCATGCGTTCCGACAGCTTGCGCTTGCCGCCGGACGACCCCGATTGCTTCTTGCCGGACCTGGTCGACGACGAGCCCGCCTCGGCGGTGTTGTTGTCTCCCCAGAGAGCGAAGAGGCCGGCCCCGAACATCACCAGGAAGCCCAGGAGGCTCACGATCGGGAATCCGCCGATGTTGATGTTGACGATGAGTCCGCCGACCAGCATCACCAGGCCGACGACGAAGACCGCTGCCGCCTGCAGGCGACGACGACCGCTCGACTTCCCAAGGCGCCGACGCTTGACACTGGACGCAAACTTGGGGTCTTCCGCGTACAGCGCGCTCTCGATCTGTTCGAGCATGCGTTGCTCGTGCTCCGAAAGTGGCACCGACCCTCCTTCTCACTGATCCGTGACGCCGACGAAGGTCACCCGCGACCGGAAAGGCGTCTGCGCCTATATCGTCCCATGATACGAGGTGAAATCGACCGCGACCACCATTACTCGCTGTTGCCGACGACCGGGCGGTGCCAGAAACCGCAAAGTGTGGCCGGATTCACGCCGTCGCGCCGATCTGCGGCGCTTCGGCACCGAGTTTTCCTTGCTCGTAGGCGATGACCATCGTCTCGACCCGACGCAGGAAGTCGAGGACGAGCAGCCGCATGCCGGCGACGCTGTCGGGGTCGATCGTGCGGATGATCCCGGACTCGATCTTCATCCGAACCGGCGACAGCGCGGCGAACCGGGCGGCGATCGGCGCCAGCTCTGGGGCGACCACACCGATGCGGGTCCAGGCGTTCGACGTCCTGCGCCGCACGGTCCCGACCGGTTCGTGCACGGCGAGGGCCGCGCCCGAGGCGCGGAGGGCAACGAGGTACAGCTGACGGAACCGCTCGACGTCGTCGTCGACGCCGTCGGCATTGTCGAAGAGCACGTGTGCACGCTCGAGGAGATCGCGCGCTCGACCGACCATCACCGGGTCGACGGGCGCCGCGTGGGTGAGAGCCGTGGCGCTGCGGTGTCTGGCCATGTCGTCCTCCTCGTGCGTATGGGCTGTGTCCGGCGGCAGACGCTTCCCTCGTCCGCCGCCGGACCGTGTCGTCGGATGAACGCGAACAGCTTGCGGAGGCACATTCATCGAACATCCGTTCGACACGTTCAATATAGCTATCCCGGCGTCGGCGTTCAAGACATCTGTGACCCGAAACCCCCGCCGGGGAGTACAACGCCACCACCTGCGGGCCGATTCCTGCCGAGTGTGCATCATCGATAGGACAATTCCCGGAAGTGGCCTGCGACGCGATGCCCCCGGCAGAGGGCGGCCCGCCCCAGCGGCAGCCGACCTCGTCCGCAGGTCGACGACGCAGGACGAACGATGCAGAGAACGGAAATCCGTTGACCATCCGCCTGGTGAGCCTGAGTGGCCAGGACGCCCGGGCCTGGCTCGAGCCGGCCCTGGAGATCTACGTGACCGCGATGAATTATCCGCGCGGTACGGAGATCCATCGGGCCGGGCTCTGGCGCGAACACATCGCGCGGCCCGGATGGCGTGCGGTGGGCGCGGTCGAGACGGTGACCCCATACGAGGCGCGGACCATGCCGGCCGCGCGGCGCCGGGTCGGTCCACCGGTCGGCTTCGGACCCGACGACCTGCTCGTCGGCATCGCCTACGGCTACACCGGCGCGACCGGTCAGTGGTGGAACCAGCAGCTGCGGCTCGGACTCCGCCAGACGGGCCGACCGCCCGAGACGGTCGAGGCGATCGCGCGCGATTACTTCGAGCTCACCGAGCTGCACGTCCACCCGACCGCCCAGGGCCGTGGGATCGGACAGGCGCTCCTCGCCCGGCTGCTGGCCGATCGGCCCGAACGCCATGTGCTGCTGTCGACCCCGGAGATCCCCGCCGAGGACAACCGCGCGTGGTCGTTGTACCGGCGGATGGGTTTCACCGACGTCCTGCGCCACTTCACCTTCACCGGCGATCCGCGTCCGTTCGCGTTCCTCGGCCGTCCGCTCCCCCTGAAACTGCAACCCCCGGCCGCCGCCCGCCGCGCCGGTACCGGGAGCTGACGATGCACGGCACCCGGCGTGACGCCGTCGTCATCGGCGCGGGCCACAACGGCCTGATCGCCGCGGCCTACCTGGCACAGGCCGGACGGGATGTGGAGGTACTCGAGCGGGACGACATCCCCGGCGGCGCGGTCTCCACCGTCGAACGGTTCCCCGGCCATCGGGTCGACCGGGGGTCGTCGTCGCATCTGATGATCCGTCACTCCCCCGTCCTCGACGACCTCGACCTCGCCGCGCACGGCCTGCGCTACGTCGACTGCGATCCGTGGGCGTTCGTCCCGGCCACCGCGACCGCCCCGCCGATCGTCTTCCGCACCGACCTCGACGCGACGTGTGCTTCCATCGAGAACGCCTGCGGTGCAGCCGATGCCGCCGCATATCGACGGTTCGTGGAGACGTGGACGCCGCGGGCGCGGGCGGTCATGGATGCGTTCTACCAACCCGCGACGATGGGGAAGTTCGGCCGGGCCTTCGGCGGGCTCGGCGGCACCGCCGCCACGGCACGCACGGGGTTGTTCGGCCGGCGCGGCGGCCGGGTGCTGAACCTGACCGCCGAGTTGATGGCCTCCGGCGATTCCCTCCTCGACGAGTATTTCGAGTCCGAACAGCTCAAGGCCGGACTCGCGTGGTTCGGCGCCCAGTCCGGACCGCCCATGAGCGCACCGGGCACGGCGCCGATGATCGGATTCGCCGCACTCATGCACCGAATCCCGCCCGGACGCGCGATCGGGGGCAGCGGCGCCCTCACCGAGGCCCTCGTGCACCGAATCCACCAGGACGGCGGCCGTGTCTCCTGCGGCGACCCCGCGGTCTCCGTCGCCCGCTGCGGCGACCACTGGCGGGTGCTCACCGGCACGGGTCAATCCCGTTGTGCCGCAACAGTCATCCACGCCTGCCACGTGCTCACCACGCTCGACCTCCTCGCCGCCGGCGGTTTCGACGCGGGCGTCATCGACCGCTGGCGACGCGCCATCGTCGTGGGCAGCGGGATCGGGATGGCGGTTCGCCTGGGGACGACCGGCCTGCCCGACTACCAGGGGCTGCCCGGCGACCTGCCCGAGCACGGCGTCCATTCGGCTCTCGGACTGCTGGTCACCGACCGCGCCCACCTCACCCGAGCCCATGCCGCGGCGTCGGTGGGCGAGCTCCCGCCGCGCCCGGCTGTGGTCGCGATGAGCTATTCGGCGATCGATCCGACGCTCGCGCCCCCGGGCCGCTCCGTCATCAATCTCTGGGCACAGTGGCATCCGTACCGGCTGGCCGACGGCGACTGGCCGGCCGCGGCGGACCGCGCCGCGAAGGCCGTCGTCGACGAGGTGGACCGCCACGCGCCCGGTTTCGCCGAGTCGGTCGCGCATCGGTACGTCCAGACGCCGCGAGATCTGGCCGATGAGCTGGGCCTGATCGGCGGCAACATCATGCATGTCGAGATGTCCATCGACCAGATGTTCATGTGGCGTCCCACCCCCGACCTCGCCGGACACCGCGTCCCCGGTGCCGACGGCCTGCTCCTCGCCGGAGCGTCGACTCACCCCGGCGGAGGTGTCACCGGCGCGAGCGGTTACATCGCCGCCCACCTGGCGCTGCGACGCGGGCGTCGGGGTCTCGGCCGTCGGCCCTGACACCGCCGACACCCGACGCGGCGCGGTGTGACGGGTGCCCCGCGGTCCGGCCGGGGTCTGGCACGATGAGCACCGTGCGTTCGTCGAATCCCGTACCGGGTGCGCCCGGGTCCCGCCGAGCCCGGCGCCTGTTGCCGTCCGCGGTGGCCGTCGCTCTCGTCGCCCTCTCCCCGCTGATGGCCGGTTGTCTCGAACGGTCGACGACGGTGGGAGATCGCTACTCGGGGAGCGTCGTCGTGGCGACCACCCCGGACAATCCGCGCGGGACACCGCAGTTCGACCTCCCCGAGTCGATGGTGGGGCAGGTCTCGGTGACCGACTACAAACAGGTGCCCGATCGTCCCGAGGCGCCGTCGTCTCCGGGCGCCGGACCCGAGAACACGGCGGATTCCCCCTCCCCCTCCGAGCCCGCCGGAAACGACGAGGCCGGCGCGGACGAGAACCCCGCCGAGGACGATCCCGCCACGCGCGTCGGAACGCGGGCGTCGTTCAGCGATCTCACCGCGGGACAGTTCGCCCAGCTGGGCGACATCGTGGCCGACGCCTACGGCGACACCTCGCTGACGATGGACCTCACCGCCAAGCGCAGCGGGGAGGTGGTGCGGTTCCGCGGCGACGCCGATCTGACCGAGCTGGTCCCGGACCGCGACTACGTGCAGCTGACCGTCACCTTCGGCGGTCCGGTGACCGCGACGAACGGCGAGCAGGTCGGCGAGTCCACCGTGACCTGGACCCCTGCTCCGGGTGAACCGTCGGACTTCAGCGCCGATGCCACCTATCCGGACCCGGCGACCGCCGCGGTCAGCAGTTGGTCGTGGTTCGTCGCGTTGCTGTGCGTCGTGGTCGTCCTGGTGATCGTCCGGATCGCCTACTCCAAGCGGTATCGCGGACCGCGGCCCGGACGTCCGGTCGCGGCGAAGACAAACCCTTCGTCGATCTCGGGTGAAGGACTCGCGGCTGCCGCCGATCCCGTGTCGGGTCCGTCATCGGCATCGCCGCCCGCGGATCGAAAGCCACCCGCGGGCACATGATGCCGCGCCGGACCGGCGTCGACACCGGTCCGGCGGAACAGCTTCGGCCGTTCAGGCCGGGACGTGCAGCGCGGCGTCGACGTCCACGCCGAGTCGGCCCAGGACCTCCGTCGTGGCCTTGGCGAAGTTCAGACTGCAGAAATGCAGGCACGGCGCACCCTCGGCGACGAGTCGCTGTGCCATCTCGGTGGCGAAGTCGATGCCGACGGCACGGACCGACGCGCGGTCCTCCTCGGCGCCGTTGCCCGCCGCTTTGGCGAACCGCTCCTCGACGTCGGGCGGGATCACCGATCCCGACAGCTCGACCATGCGACGGACGGTGGCCAGCGACGTCACCGGCATGATGCCCGGGATGATCGGCTTGAGTCCCTGCTCGGGGTCGGCGGCCGCGACCCGGTCGCGCAGCCGCAAGTAGTGCTCGACGTCGAAGAACATCTGGGTGATGGAGTACTCGGCCCCGGCCCGCAACTTGCTGACGAGTGTGCGGGTGTCGTGTTCGATGTCGGGCGACCGGTGATGCGTCTCCGGGAACGACGCCACCCCCACGTGGAAGTCGCCGAGGGTATCGATGAGCCGGACCAGTTGCTCGGCGTACTCGACGCCGTCGGGATGGGCGACCCACTCGCCGAGCGGATCGCCGGGCGGATCGCCGCGGAGCGCGAGGATGTTGGTGATGCCCTGGTCGGCGTAGGCACCGACGAGCGCGCGCAGTTCCGCGACGCTGTGATTGACGGCGGTCAGGTGGGCCACCGGCAGCAGCGTGGTCTGTGCGGCGAGCTCACCGGTGATGCGCACCGTGCGATCCCGCGTCGAACCGCCGGCACCGTAGGTCATCGAGACGAACGCCGGGGACAACCGCTCGAAGATGCGCACCGCCCGCCACAGCCGGGACTCGGCCTCGGCGTCACGCGGCGGGAAGAACTCGACCGAGAACGGGACCGGGCCGCGGTGCGGAGCGGACAGGCGTTCGACGATCGAGGGTGCGGGAGCGGTTGGGGTCACCCGCACAGTGTACGGAGCAGGTCGCATAGCCTGGCAGGGTGACCTCCACGATCCCCACGCCCAACTCGCTCGATGCGGTTCCGGGCGCCGTCGAGGCCGAATTACGCGCCTTCTTCGACGACGCGGTCCCGGCCGCCGCCGCGATCGCACCGGTGGTCGGTGAGGCGGCCGAACTGATCCGGGAGTTCGTTCTGCGAGGAGGCAAACGCATCCGACCGGTCTTCGCCTTCGCCGGGTGGCGCTGCGGGACGTCGTCGTCGGACCGTGCCGTCGCCGGGGCCGCAGCCGAGGACGACGCCCCCGGCCCGCGGGACGCGCTGCGCGTCTGCGCCGCACTCGAACTCGTGCAGGCCTGCGCCCTGATCCACGACGACATCATCGACCGGTCGGACACCCGGCGCGGGTACCCGACCGTGCACCGGGAGTTCGAGTCACGGCACGCGAGCGCGGAGTGGGCCGGGGACTCCGGCGCCCACGGGGTCGCGGCCGCGATCCTCGCCGGCGACTTCGCGCTCGCCTGGGCGGACGACCTGGTCCACGGTCACCGGCCGGGGGTTTCGACAGGCTCGACCGGCGGGGACCGCTCCACCGGCAGGGACCGCTCAACCGGCAGGGACGGCGACCACCCGCTGCCCGCGGAGGTGGGCGCGACGTGGGCGGCGATGCGGACCGAGGTGCTCGGCGGCCAGTTCCTGGACATCGTGAACGAGGCCGGCGGCGACGACTCGACCGAGGCCGCCTACCGGGTGATGGAGTTCAAAACCGCCGCCTACACCGTCGCGCGACCACTCGAGCTGGGTGCGCGACTCGCCGGTGCGTCCGAGCAGCTGGTGTCGACGCTGCGTGCGATCGGGCACGACCTCGGCATCGCCTTCCAGCTCCGCGACGATCTGCTCGGCGTCTTCGGCGATCCCGAACGCACGGGTAAACCGTCCGGGGACGATCTGGTCTCGGACAAGCACACGGCCCTGCGCGCGATCGCGCTGCAACGCGCCGATGCGGCCGACCCGGCCCTCGGCGCGCGGTTGCGCTCCTACTTCGGCCGCCGGCTCGACAGCGACGAATTGGGTTCCGCGCGAGACCTGTTCGTCGAGCTCGGCGCGGTGGCCGAGGTGGAGAACTCGATCGACGAGCTGTTGGGGTCGGCGTTGACCGCACTCGACGCCGCCGACATCGGCGACGACATCCGTGCCGAGCTGATCGCGGTCGCCGATCGCGTCGCGCACCGTCAGGCGTGAGCACTTCCGTGACAGGCGCCGCCACGGCCGGTCGGGGCGATCTGATCCTCGGCGCGATCGGGTCCGTGCTGGTCTGTCTCGGCAGCTTCGGGGTCGGCGACCCGCCGCGCAACTCCGCTCTTCTCTCCGATCTGGGTCTGAGTTGGATCACGTACGGGCACGGCAAGAACGTCTTCGGGACGCTGTTCTGGCTGGGCGTGTTCCTCATGGTGTTCGGGTGGGTCCGGCTGGGGCGTCGGATCATCTCCTCCACCACCGACACCGCGCCGACGACGCGGACGCTGAGCCGATGGGTGCTCGTGTGGACCGCTCCCCTGCTCGTCGCGGTGCCGGTGTACTCGCGCGACGTCTACGCCTATCTCGCCCAGGGCGCGGTGTTCGGCGCCGGTTTCGACCCGTATGCCGACGGTCCCGCCCACCTGCCCGGTCCGCTCGTCGACAGCATGGCGCAGGTCTGGGCGACCACGACGGCACCGTACGGCCCCTTCTTCATGGGCATGCTGCGCGTCGTCACCGAGATCACCGGCGACCAGGTCGTCCTCGGCGTGCTGGCCATCCGGCTGGTGCTGCTGCCCGGACTCTTCCTGTCCCTCTGGGCGATACCCCGATTGGCGGAGCGGTTCGGGGCCTCCCCGCAAGCCGGGCTGTGGCTGGTGCTGTTCAACCCGCTGGTCCTGATCCATCTCGTGGCGGGACCGCACGTGGAGCTGCTGATGATGGGCGTCCTCGTCACCGGGATCGTCCTGGTGGTCGACGGCCGGCACGTGGTGGGCGCAGCCGTCCTGGCGCTCGCGGTGTCGATCAAGATCACCGCCGGCATCGCACTGCCGTTCGTCTTGTGGATCTGGCTGTCGCACATCCGTTCCCGGCGACCGGTGACCGCCCGCGACGTGGTGACGGTGTTCGCATCCATCGTCGGGATCGCGGTCGCGGTGTTCGGCCTGTGGACCCTGGTGATCGGTTTGGGACTCGGCTGGCTCACCGGCCTGGGGTGGGCCGACGTCATCATCAACTGGTTCACCATTCCCACCCTCGCCGCCCATGTCGTGACCCTCGTCGCGGCGCCGTTCGTCGCCCTCAATCTGCAACCGGTGCTGGAGGTCACGCGGGCAATCGGTTCGGTGGTCCTCGCGGTCACGCTGGTCGCGCTCTGGTGGCGCCACCGCCACGACGTGCGGGACGCGGTCGCCGGGATGGCGTGGGCGATGCTGGCTGTACTCCTGCTCGAGCCGTCGACGCTGCCCTGGTACTACACGTGGGTGCTGGTGATCGCCGTGGCCTTCGACCTGCCGATGTGGGTGCGGGCCACGGTCGTCGGTGCCTCGACGTTCCTGCTGATCGTGTTCCAGCCCGACGACGCGATCGTCTTCTACAAACCTGTCGAGGTGACGCTGGCGGCCGCACTGGCCGGCGTCGCGGCCTGGTCGCTGACCCGTCGGGACCCGTTGCAGCTGGGCCGGTTCGGGAGGTGGGCGTGGGGCGCGACCCCGGCCGGCGAGGGCACTCTCGCGTCGGATGTCCTCGCGGAGACGGGCGTCGAGGAGTCGGGGCGCGCCGAGGCCGAGCACCGGGAGTCCGGACCCCGGGGGTTCGGGGCCGGGGCGTCGCTCAGAAAGCCTGGGCCTGCGCCCGGCGGATGACCTCGCGGGCGAGATCCGTGTGCAGCGCTGCCGCCGGGTGGAGTCCGAGATCTTCCTGCTCGGTGAACAGCCACTCCATCACCTCGTCGCGCGTGTAACCGCCGTCGATCAGGACCGCCACGAGCCCGTAGAAGTGTTTCGCGACGCCGCCCTCGTCCACGAAGAGCGCCGGAATCGCCGGGTATCCGTTGTGGGAGACCGCGAGCAGGTGATGGTCACGGATGAGTGTCCGCACCCGGTTGGTCGACACCCCGAGGCGGTCGGCGACATCGTCGATCGACAGGAACTCGGTGTCGGAAGGCAGAGTGTCAGGCGACAACGGTAGGGAACCCACGTCGAAAGGGTAGCCGGTAGTCGGGAGCGGGAGAAACCGTCGGGTCGCGACGACATGACGAACGAGACCCGCGAACGCCCCGGCGGCGACGCCCTCGGTCGGCATCGTGCCGATGCTCTCGACCGGCCCGGGCTGCAGGTAGATTCGGCAGCGTGAACTCCCCCGTCGACACGATGCTCGGGACCGTCCTCGAGGACCGGTACCGGATCGACGCGCCCATCGCGCGAGGCGGCATGTCGGCGGTCTACCTCGCCGTCGACCTGCGGCTGGGACGCGACGTGGCGGTGAAGGTGATGGACTCCCGGTACTCGGGAGACCCACAGTTCTTGCGCCGCTTCGAGTTCGAGGCACGCGCGGTCGCCGGCCTCAAACATCCCGGGCTCGTCTCGGTGTACGACCAGGGCATCGACGACGGCATCGCGTTCCTGGTGATGGAACTGGTCGACGGGGGCAGCCTGCGCGAACTGTTGCGCGAGCGCGGCCCGATGCCACCCCATGCCGTCGTCGCGGTGGCCGCGCCGGTACTCGGCGGGCTCGGCACCGCACATGCCGCGGGTCTGGTGCACCGGGACGTGAAACCCGAGAACGTGCTCATCTCCGACGAGGGCGAGGTGAAGGTCGCGGACTTCGGACTGGTGCGAGCCGTGGCCGAGGCCGGGGTGACCTCGGCCAGCGTGATCCTCGGGACCGCTGCCTACCTCTCCCCCGAACAGGTCGAGTCCACCCACGCCGACGCTCGCAGCGATGTCTACTCCATGGGTGTGATGATGTTCGAACTCCTCACGGGCAGAACACCTTTCTCGGGCGACTCACCCCTGGCCCTCGCCTACCAGCGACTCAGCTTCGACGTGCCGGCGCCGGGCGACGTGATCCCGGGGGTGCCGGAGGAGTTCGACGAGATCGTGCTGCGCGCGACCGAACGCGACCCCGCCGATCGATATGCCGACGGCTTCGACATGCAACGGGCCCTGCTCGCCGTCGCCGACGAACTCGACCTCCCGCCGTTCACGGTGCCCGCGCCGCGCCGGTCGGCCGAGCGTCAGACGGTGTCGCGCTACCGGGGCCCCGATCCCGGCGGCCATGGCACCCGGGTCCAGTCGGTGCCCGGCCCGGCGCGGCCTGCGGACACAGCCACACCCGTGGAGCGACCTGCGGCCGAGCGCGACGACGTCGGCTCCGCGCCGCGTCCGGTGACCCGTCGTACCTCACGGCCGATGGCCGTCGAGCCCGAACTCATCGGCGGCAGCCGGCTCGGCGCGCTGGTCTGGATAGTCGTCGTGCTGGTGCTGGTCGGCGGCCTCGGCGCCCTCGGTTTCTGGGTCGGCAGCACGTTCCTGGCGATCGGCTGATGCCCTGCTCCCTCAGCCGCGCAGCATCTCCGCGACGAGGAACGCCAGCTCGAGCGACTGCTGCGTGTTCAACCGCGGATCGCAGGCGGTCTCGTAGCGTCCCCCGAGGTCGAGATCCGAGATCTCCTGTGCGCCACCGAGACATTCGGTGACGTCCTCGCCGGTCAACTCGACGTGCACGCCACCGGGATGGCTGCCCAACGCGCGATGCACCTCGAAGAACCCCTGCACCTCGTCGACGATGCGGTCGAAGTGCCGGGTCTTGAAGCCGGTCGACGCCTCATGGGTGTTGCCGTGCATCGGATCGCACTGCCAGATGACCTTGTGGCCGGTCGCCTCGACGGCGCCGACGATGGCCGGCAGCACGTCGCGGACCTTGCCGTTGCCCATCCGCGCGACGAGCGTGAGTCGCCCGGGCACGTTGTGCGGATCGAGACGCTCGACGTATTCGACGGCCTGCTCGGGCGTCGTCGTGGGCCCGATCTTGACGCCGATCGGATTGCTGATGAGCTCCGCGAACGCGATGTGGGCGCCGTCGAGCTGGCGGGTCCTCTCCCCGATCCACAGGAAGTGGGCGGAGAGGTCGTAGAGGACCTTGCCGGCACCCTCGGGGTCGTCGGCCAGCCGCAGCATGGCGCGCTCGTAGTCGAGGACGAGCGCTTCGTGCGAGGCGAAGATGGAGGCGGAGTTCAGATTCGAATCGGTGACGCCGCAGGCGTCCATGAACCGCAGGCCGCGATCGATCTCGGACGCCAGGGCCTCGTAGCGTGCGCCGGCCGGTGACGTACGCACGAACTCGCGGTTCCAGTCGTGCACACGGCTCAGATCCGCCTCGGCCTGGGTGAGGGCGCGGACCAAATTCATCGCGGCCGCGGCATTCGCGTAGGCGCGCACCAGCCGGGACGGGTCGTGTGCCCGCACCGCCGCGTCGGCCACGAATCCGTTGACCATGTCGCCGCGGTAGGAGGGCAGCCCCAGGGCGTCGGTGTCGGATGATCGCGGCTTGGCGTACTGGCCTGCGATCCGGGCGACCTTGACCACCGGCATGCTGGCGCCGTAGGTGAGCACGACCGCCATCTGCAACAACGTGCGGATATTGCCCTTGATGTGCGGTTCGGTGTTGTCGGCGAACGTCTCCGCACAGTCACCGCCCTGCAGGAGGAATGCACGCCCCTCGGCGACGTCGGCCAGCTGCGCGGCGAGCGTCTGGACCTCGGCGGGCATACAGATCGGCGGGACCGACTCGAGGACGGTCCGCATCTTGCGCGCCTCGTCGGCCGGCCAGCTCGGCTGCTGTACCGCCGGGCGGCTGATCGCGTCGTCGAAACGCGTCTGGAGATCCCCCGGAAGCGGCGGGAGCTCGGGAAGGTCGTCGATCGGAACGTCTACGGTCCAGTTCACCACCCGTCCAGGGTAGAGGAGACGTGGGGAGTGGATTCGTCCGCGGGTCAGACGCGGGCCTTCTCGATCGCCTCCCACCGGCGCAGGTTGTGCCGGGCGTCGCTCAGCGCGTCGTGCGCGTCCGACGGCGTGGGCGGCAGCGCCGGTCGGCCCGCGGCCTCCCAGTGCTGCCGCAGCTCACGGGTGAACCGCGGGATCTCACGCGGCAGCGCGGTCATGGGACCCCACAATTGGCACAGCACGACATGGTCGTAAGCGCCCACCCAGGCCCACAGCTCGATGTCGGAGCCGTCGGCGGTGAGGAACTCGAGGAGATCTTCCCGGATGCGTCGACGGTCCCGCCACGCGGACGACGACGGCGAGGGCAGTTTCGGCAGCACGTTGGCCCGCACCCAGTCCCCCGCCCGGCCGGGGTCGAAATCGGTCGACACCGCGTAGAACTCGCGGCCGTCCTCACCGACGACCCCGATCGAGACCAGCTCGATGGTGGTGCCGTCCTCGATGAACTCCGAGTCGTAGAAGAAACGCATGGGTCAAGTATTCACACACACTCGTGCCGACCCGCTCACCGCGCACCGTTTCGCCATACCGCCCTCCGGCTGTCTACCCTGGTATTTCGTGCGCTCCAGGTCCGTGCTGGCGACCGCTCTCCTGGCGGCGTCGATCATCGCGCGGCTCGTCTGGGACACGCTGACCGTGAACGGCAGGAACTTCGTGGACCTGCACGTTTACCGCGACGGTTCGGCGGGTCTCGCCGACGGGTCGCTCTATCTCTTCACCTACGCCGGTGAGACCGACTTCGCCCTGCCCTTCACGTATCCGCCGTTCGCGGCCGTCGTGTTGTACCCGTTGTCGCTCGTGCCATGGGACCTGGTGGCCATCGGCTGGCAGCTCGCGACGTTCGGAGCTCTGTACACCTGCGTCGTCCTCGCCTTACGCCTGTGCGGGTCGACGACCGACGTCTACGCCGTGGCCGCACTCTGGACCGCCCCCGCGATCTGGTGCGAACCGGTCCGGGTCACGCTGGACTACGGCCAGATCAACGTCTTCCTGATGCTGGGCACCCTGCTGGCGGTCACCTGGGCGCGCAGCGACCGCGGGGTGCTCGCCGGCGGCGCACTCATCGGTCTGATGGCCGGGGTCAAGCTCACCCCGGCGATCTCCGGGCTCTGGTATCTCGCCGCCCGCAAACCCCTGGGCGCCCTGGCCGCCGCGGTCGCCTTCGTCTTCACCGTCCTCGGTTGCCTGCTGCTCTTCCCCGACGTCACCCGCACCTACTACGGGACCCTGCTCGGCGATGCCGAGCGCATCGGTCCCGTCGAGGCGGTGATCAATCAGAGCCTGCGTGGCACCCTGTCCCGCTTCGTGGGCTTCGACGTGGGGTCGGGCTGGATCTGGATGGTCGGCGTCCTGGTCGCGGTCGTGGTGGCGGTGTTCGCCGGCCGTGCGGTGTCCGACGCCCTCGGCATCCTGCTGGTGGTCCAGCTCTTCGGACTCCTGGTGTCGCCGATCTCGTGGGTGCATCACTGGGTGTGGATCATCCCGCTGGGAATCTGGCTCGTGCACGGCACCGGTTCGCGGCGCCGGGGCGCGCGGGCGGTCCTCGGGATGTGGATCGTGGTCGCGGGCCTCGGGATTCCGTGGTTGCTCCGGGTCACGATAGAGTACGGTCCCCATCCCCCGGCGGCACTCGAGGCGGTCTTCGGGGCCGCGTGGCCGGCGGCCACCTTCGTCACCTTCGCCTGGATGATCGCGACGCGCGCCGCGCGCGACGAACCCCGCGACACCCGACCGCGCGACGTCGTCGCCGCGGCGATCGTCGCCGACGGCCGGGTGCTGCTGGCGCAGCGGTCCCGTCCCGCCGAACTCGCCGGTCTGTGGGAACTGCCCGGCGGTCGTGTCGAGTCGGGGGAAACCCATGCGGCGGCGCTGGTTCGGGAGATCCGCGAGGAGCTCGGAGCCGAGGTCGAAGCCGGCGAGGGCGTCGGCTCCCCGGTCGCGCTGCCCGGTGTCCTGACCCTGCACGCCTACGTGGCGCGGTTGCGCTCGGGGACTCCGACCGCGCTCGAGCACCTCGACGTGCGCTGGTTCTCCGCCGACGAGCTACGACACCTCGACGCCGCCGAGATCGTCCCGGCAGATCGCGACTGGATTCCGGAGCTGTGCGCCGTCCTGGACGGCACCCGCGTCGGCGACGCCGGCTGACCGACTGCGGCGGGTGCTCCCCGAGGAGTGCCCGGAGGGCGCAACCAACCACCGCTCCCTGAGGAGCGCCCGGAGCTTGCGGAGGGCGCAACCAACCACCGCTCCCTGAGGAGCGCCCGGAGCTTGCGGAGGGCGCGTCACGAAGGGTCCTGGTGAGATGCGTCGCCAACCCTTCGTGGCTCGTCGCTAGCGCTCCTCGCACCTCAGGGAGCAGAGGGAGGTCAGAGACTTCCTCAAGCGGCGGCGTCGGCCGCCGGGGGCTCGACCGGCGGGGCCTGGTTCTTCAGGCTCGCGGCGTAGACGTCGACGTACTGCTGACCCGAGAGCTGCATCAGCTCGTACATGATCTCGTCGGTGACTGCGCGTTCGATGTAGCGGTTGCCCTCCATGCCCTCGTAGCGCGAGAAGTCCAAGGGCTTGCCGATGCGCACCGACACCCGAGTGGGTCGCGGCAGGATACTGCCCGGCGGGTTGAACTTGTGAGTGTCGATCATCGCGACGGGGATGACCGGCACCCCGGTGTCCATGGCCAGCCGGGCGAGACCGGTCTTTCCCTTGTAGAGGCGTCCGTCGGGCGATCGGGTGCCCTCGGGGTACATCCCCATCAGCTTGCCCTTGTCGAGCTGGCGGCGTGCCGCGGTGAGCGCACCCTCGGCGGCCTCGGCCCCCGACCGATCGATGGGGATCTGACCGACCGCGGTGAAGAACCAGCGCTGGAAGCCACCCTTGAGCCCCGTACCGGTGAAGTACTCGCTCTTGGCGAGGAAGTAGATGCGGCGATCCACCATCAGCGGCAGGAAGAAGCTGTCCATCACCGCGAGGTGATTGCTCGCCAGGATCGCCGGGCCGTCGGTCGGGATGTTCTCGTGTCCTTCGATCGTCGGCCGGCCGAGGACCCGCAGGATCGGACCGAGAAAGATGTACTTGAACGCCCAGTACCACATGAGAATCTCCTCGCCGCGCACACCGACCCGATGACCACCGCCGGACAACCGCGCCGCGGAGACCGCGGAACCGAGGAGTGTCCCGACGCCAAGACCTTACCCGCGTCGCACTCTACCGTCCGGACGGGACCGCTCGGGGTCTCGCCGGGAGCACTCAGAGCCCGGAGACCGGCCGTGTCTCGGGGTGCGGGTCGACCAGAGGGCGTGCGGCCGTCCGGATCGCCTGTCGCGCAACCTCGGCCGCGCCCACGACGCCGGCGGTCTCGCCGAGCTGGGTACCGCGGATACGCGCGAGCTGACGGTGTCCGGCACCGGTGACCTGGCGGGCGTAGTGCTCCCGGGCCTCGTCGAGGAACAGCCCCGACGCCGCGCCGACGCCGCCGGCCAGCACGATGAGGTCGGGGTCGAAGATGTCGGCGATCATCGCGAGCCCCTGGCCGAGCGACGTCGCGAACCGCGCGAACGCGGCCAGCGCGACGGCGTCCCCGTCGGCGGCCGCGCGGGCGACCCGACGGCCGGTCAGCGACCCGGGGTCCGCGGCGACATCGGCGGCGAGTTGGCTGCGCCCCCAGTCGCCGTCGGCGAGCAACTCGACCACGGTGTCCACGAGTGCTGTGCCGCTGCAGTACCGCTCCCAGCAGCCGCGTTTGCCACAGGCACAGGCGCGCCCGTCGGGGACGATCGTCAGATGTCCGAGTTCCGGTGCGACGCCGTAACTTCCGCGATAGATCTCCCCGTCGATCACGAACCCGGCGCCGATCCCGGTCCCGATCGCGAGGACGACGGTGTTGTGTCCACGGGCGGCCGCGCCGAACCGCCATTCGGCCACCGCGGCGGCGTTGGCGTCGTGTTCGGCGAAGACCGGGATCCCGACGCGGCGGGTCATCTCCTCGGCGACCGGCGCCTCGCGCCAGGGCAGATGCGGCGCGAACCGGACGATGCTGCGGTCGGTGGTCAGGAAGCCGGCGATCGCGAGCCCGACGGCCTTCGCGTCCCAGCGCGAGGTCAGTTCGCCGACCAACCGGTCCAGACAGTGTTCGAGCGCGGCCGCGGTCGGCGGGGTCTGCGCGCGGAGGGTGTCGAGCATCGTCCCCCGGTCGTCGACCACCGAGGCGCGCACGCTGGTGCCGCCGATGTCGATGCCGATCGTCAGGTCGCCCATCAGTTCTCCTGCCCGGGGCCGGGTCCGGGGGGCGGCGTGGCCCGCCGTGAGGCATCACCGCGTCGCGGTGTGCCGGCCTCGCGCCCGGCGGCCGGTCCGTTGAGTCGCACTGCAATCGGTTCGTACTGGCGTGGTGTCGCCGATGAGGTCGGCGACGAACGCAGCGCCTCGGCGATGGCCTCGAGTACGGCGATGACCGCCGCGATCAGCCGGGCGACCAGATCGCCGATCTCGGCGAGCAACGAGGTGATCTCCCCCGACGCCCCGGAGAGCGCATGCCCGAGCGGACCACCGTCGGCGAAAGCGGCGAAACCGGGGCGCGTCCCCGTTGCATCCGCACCACCGGCGGTGGCCGACTGCGGAGCCGGCGCGAAGAGCGCGGCCAGGTGGTCGATCTGGGCGGCCAGTCCGAGCAGCAGGTCGCGCACCGGATCGGCGGGTCCGTCGCGACGCCCGTCCGCGGACCCGTCACCGGCCTGCCGGAACGTCTCGTCGTCCGTGCCCATCGCCAACTTTCCCCTTTCCCGGCCCCGCGCGAACACCCACCCGCGTGTCTGTCGTCGGGGTCATCGGCACCGTACCCTGCCGTCTCGAACAGTGCGGTCTGGCGAACGTACCCCGCCCGGGCGGAATCATTCCACCACCGCCGTCCCACCTGGCCGTCGGGAACTGGGCGGCGCCGACGTACCGGGCCGAGGAACCAGCTCAGTTCTGCGGCCGGGGCCACACCGCCGGATCGGGGACGAAGCCGATGCCCAGGGTCGTGCCGTCCCAGTCGGCGTCGACGACCGTGCAACGTCGTAGCACCGACGGCAGCCGCACCGGATGGCGGAACCCCGCAATCGTCACCAGGAGGTCGTCTCCGCTGCGCCCGAGAGCCAGCGAATCCGGATCCGGTAGGCGCTGCGGCCACGACAACCGGTACACCGGACCAGCCGGCTTTCCGCTCACGCGCCCCTGGCCCGCCTCGACCTCGGCCGCCGCCGAACCCCGGGGGACGCCGTGCGGTGCCGGCAACGAGACCGAGAGCTTGCGGAGCCGCGCCATGCGATCGATCGCACCAGGCGATTTCTCGACCACCTCGACGACGACGGAACGCGAACCGTCGGAACCGGCGAGTTCGGCCCGCACCATGTCCGCGACCTCGGCCGCCGGTTCGGCGCCGACGCCCGCGTTGACCTGGACCGAGGCCAGCGGCAGGCCCATGAGGTCGGCGGCGGCGAGATGGTGGCCGGTGAGTCGTCGGCTTCGGTCGTCGGCGGCGAGAACGAGGTGCACCGCCACCGCATGCGGATCGGCGAACAGTTCGGCGATGTCGAGGCAGTCCCGGTCGATGGCGTCGACCGCGGCCGTCAGTTGCGCGACCATCGGACGCTCGGAAGCCATCGCGAGGCGTCGGTGACGCGGCCAGAACCGGTTGAGGGCCTGGCTGAGAACTGCTCCGCCACGGAGGAACTGGAGTGGGTCACCACACCCGGAACAGTCGACGACGATCCGCTGCCACCGGCCGCTGATCGCCTCGTCCCGGATACGGCGCAGGAGCAGGAAGTCGTCGATCCCGGGCAACGAGGTGAGCTCGGCGGCGTCGATCCCGGCCAGGGTGCCGACGCCGGGCAGGGCCGTCTTGCTGCGGCTCACGGTGTGCTCGAGCACCTCGACGAACGCCGACCATGTGCGTTCGGTGAGGTCCAGTCGGTCCAGGGTCAACAGGTGCAGGTATTTGGACACCGCGACGGGCTCGCCGGGCCGGCGGTACACCCGTGCCCAGTCGGGAACCGGCGACCAGCGGTCGACGGTGATGAGGAGCGTGTCGGATTCGGCTGCCGACAGGCCCGACCGGGGCACGGCCTTGGCCGCCCGGGAGGTGCCGGGACGCTGGGTCGCGCCGGCGGCCGCGACCGCGGAGACACCGGAACCCCCCGGCCCGAGCACGATGTGGATGGGTGTGAGATCGATCAGCCTTCGACCCTCTTCTTGAGGTCGTTCAGCGCGGCATCGGTGATCGCCTTCTCGGCTCGCCGCTTCAGCTGCCCGATCATGGGCACCTGCAGGTCGACCATGAGTTCGTAGGTCACCTTCGTC
Organism: Gordonia sp. SCSIO 19800; assembly: GCF_018132775.1. Classification (NCBI taxonomy): domain Bacteria; kingdom Bacillati; phylum Actinomycetota; class Actinomycetes; order Mycobacteriales; family Gordoniaceae; genus Gordonia; species Gordonia sp. SCSIO 19800. Next base: position 120,069 of record NZ_JAGRQM010000008.1, read on the forward strand.
GATCCCGGGACCTGTTGGGTCAGCACGTATCGTCCGCGCTGATCCTTCTGCAGATCGCTCGACACCAGGCGCCACGACACCGCGGGGGCGTTCCGATCCCATTCGTAGGCAAGCACATACGTGTCCTGGAGGACGCCGGCGTCGAGCACGAACCGGACCTCGAGAGCGCGGCCGGCTTCATCCGTGCGCAGCACCTCGACCTCGCGGGCGGCGGTCACCCACTCCGGGTAGTGCTCGAAGTCGGCGATGACGGCGAGGATGGCGTCGGCGTCGGCGCCGATGACGATGTCGCGTTCGGTGTGGTCGGCCATCACCGCATCCCGGCCGACTCGAGACCGGCGGCGGGACCACCGACGACACGGCCCTTCTCCAGCAGTCGTTTGACCTCGAACGAGACCTCTTTGCCCGTCACGCGGCGCAGCTTGTTCTCCTCGGCCAGCACGTCGGCGCGGGTGCGGGGGTCGTCGGGCAGCGGACCGGTGGGTTCGGCGTGGAGGAAGTAGTGGAGCACGAAGCCGTCGAGGACCGCCTCGTTCCAGATCTCCATCGTCCCCGACACCGGACCCGCGACCTGCCAGCGCACGCCCTGCTCGCCCCGGTCCTCGGTGACCGCCAGACGCAGGTCCGGCCACCACCGGCGCCAGTTGGCGGGGTCGCCGATCACGGCGGTCGCCGACGGCGGCGCCGCGGCGACGAAGACCTCGTCGGCCACCTGGATGCTCGTCACGCCCACTAGCTTCACATACTCGTGTCGGCGCAGGGTAGTGCACCCGAAACCGACGTCGCGATGAGTCCGATTCCGTGTCGGGGATACGATTCGGTGACTGATGTCTACTGGAGGGTAACCACGATGGGCGAGTACAGCGTGCCCGCGAAGTTCTCGATCGGCGACGACGAGAACTGCACGAACATCATCTTCGGCCTGGCGCAGCGATCACCGCAGCACATCGTGTTCCGCCACAAGCAGGGCGACCGGTGGGAGCCGGTCACCGCCGCCGAGGCCGCCTCCCGCATCTCCGCCATCGCCAAGGGCCTGATCGCCTCCGGGGTCAACCCCGGGGACCGGGTGGCGCTGCTGTCGCGCACCCGCCTCGAGTGGAATCTCTTCGACTTCGCGATCTGGTCCGCGGGCGCGATCACCGTGCCCATCTACGATTCCTCCTCCGCCGGCCAGATCGAATGGATCATGCAGGATTCCGGTGCGGTCGCGATCGTCCTGGAGGACGACGGACATCGCGCCGAGTTCGAGTCCATCGACTCCCTGACCACGCCGGTGACCGTCTTCCAGATCGACCGCACCGACGGGCCGGGTGCCGTCGGCGAGCTCGTCGCCGCCGGTGCCGACGTCCACGACGACGAGGTCGCGGCCCGCCGGGCCACCGTCAAGGCCGCCGACCCGGCGACGCTGATCTACACCTCGGGGACCACCGGACGCCCCAAGGGCTGCGAACTCACCCACGCCAACATGCTGTCGGAGGTGCGGGCGGTCCTCGCCGGCGACATCCTCGATCAGGTCATCGCCCGCGACGAGAAGCGTCTGCTGATGTTCCTGCCCCTCGCCCACGTCCTCGCGCGCGCCATCACGCTCGTCGCGATCGAGGCCGGCGCCGAAGTCGGGCACACGAGCGACATCCCGAACCTCGTCGACGAATTCGCCGTCTTCAAACCGTCGCTCATCCTGTCCGTGCCGCGCGTGTTCGAGAAGGTCTACAACACCGCCCGCCAGAAGGCCCACGACGGCGGCAAGGGCAAGATCTTCGACGCCGCGTCCGAGACCGCGATCGCGTACTCACAGGCGAAGGAGAAGGGGCAGGTCGGACTCGCACTGAAGGTCAAGCACGGCGTCTTCGACGCGCTCGTCTACAAGAAGCTCCGGGCCGCCCTCGGCGGCGAGTGCCAGATGGCGATCTCCGGTGGCGCGCCGCTCGGCGCCCGACTGGGCCACTTCTTCTCCGGCGTCGGCGTGCCGGTGTACGAGGGCTACGGCCTCACCGAGACCACGGCCGCGTTCAGCGTGAACACGCCGTCGGCGTCGAAGATCGGCAGTGTCGGAAAACCGTTGTCGGGCAATGTCGTTCGGATCGGTGACGATGGTGAGGTGCTGTTGCGCGGCGGGGTCGTCTTCACCGAGTACTGGCAGAACCCCGAGGCGACCGCATCCGCGGTCGTCGACGGCTGGTTCCATACCGGCGACCTCGGCACCGTCGACGCCGACGGCTTCATCACCATCACCGGCCGCAAGAAGGAACTGATCGTGACCGCGGGCGGCAAGAACGTCTCCCCCGCCGGACTCGAGGACGTCATCCGCGCCAACGCCCTGATCTCGCAGGCCACCGTCGTCGGTGACGCGAAACCGTTTGTGGCAGCCCTGATCACGATCGATCCGGAAGCGTTCCCGGCGTGGAAGGAGCGCACCGGCAAGCCCGCGTCCGCGACGGTCGCCGACCTCGCCGACGACGCCGACCTGCGCGCCGAGGTCCAGTCGGCCGTCGACCTCGCCAACAAGACGGTGTCACATTCAGAGGCCATCAAGAAGTTCCGCATCCTGCCGACCGACTTCACCGAGGAGACCGGCGAGATGACGCCGACCCTCAAGGTCAAGCGCAACGTCGTCGTGGAGAAGTTCGCCGGCGACATCGAGGCGATCTACCAGCGGTGAGCTCCCCGCCTGCGCCGGTTGCTCCTCAGAGCAACTGGCGCAGGCGGGCCGCCATCTGGCTCCACTGCCAGTTCTCGACGACGTAACGCCGTCCGGCCCGGCCCATCTCGGCCGCGGCCGCGCGATCACCGAGGATCGCCAGGATCGCCAGGGCGACCGCGTCGACATCGGTCCCGTCGACGGCCGTGCCGGTGACCCCTTCCTCGATGGTCTCCGGCGCCCCACCGGACAACCCGGCGACCACGGGCACGCCCGACGCCGATGCCTCCAGGTAGACGATCCCCAGGCCTTCGACGTCCAGCCCGCGTCCCCTCGTCCGGGACGGCATCGCGAAGACGTCCGCGATGTTGTGGTACGCCGCGAGGTCGTCGGCGGGCACCGAGCCGGTGAAGATCACATGGTCGGCCACCCCGGTGTCGGCCGCGAGGTCGCGCAGGGTCTTCCCGTAGGGACCACCGCCGACGATGACCAGCGTCGCGTCGGGGATGGTGCGTCGGATCAGCGGCAGGGCGCGGATCAACACATCCTGGCCCTTGCGGGGCACCAGCCGCGACAGGCAGAGGATCGTCGGACGTTCCCCGAGGTCGAGACGTTCGCGAAACCGCTGTCGCAGCACCGGATCCGGGGCGAACCGCTCGGTGTCGACGCCGGGGGGCAGGTGTTCCAGGGCCGCGCGGGCGCCGAAGGCCGACGCGAACCGGCCGCGGGTGTATCGGCTGACGAAGGTGATCACATCGGTGTGGCGGCCGATGTGCCCGAGCACCTGCCGCGCGCCCGGCAGCATCGACCACCCGACCTCGTGACCGTGCGTGCTGGCGATGATCCGCTGGGCGCCCGCGCGACGCATCGCCGGCGCCAGCACGGCCAGCGGCGCGGCCGCGCCGAACCACACCGTCGAGATCTGTTCGCGGCGCACGATCTCCGCGGCACGCCGCGCCACGAACGGGGTGGGGAGCATGAGCGTCGTCGGGTGCCGGTACACCCGATACGGGGCGGCCGCGTCGAACTTCTCGTGCGAGTCACCACGCCAGCGCGGCGCGTAGACGACCACGTCCTCCGGCGGCAGCAGGTCCACCAGATTCTGCAGGTAGGACTGGATCCCGCCCGGACGGGGCGGAAAGTCGTTGGTGAGCAACAACGTTCGAGACATCAACGGGCCTGCACTTCGAGCCACCGCTGCCATCCCGCGACCAGTTCGGCACGCGTCAGCCCGACACTCGAGGCGATCGCCGCGTCCTGCGCCGCGGGCAGGGCGGACGCCGCGACCCCCATGTACATCTTCTTCAGCCGCGCCTCGTCGAATCGATCGGCGACGTAGGCGGCCAGCGACCACGCACTCTGATAAGCCACCTGTGAAGTCTGACCGTCCATCGCGAAGTCGGTGTCGGCGGGTGGCCCGGTCGGAACCCGACCGGCACGCACGGACGCGATCAGGTCGGGTGCGGCATCCGCGATCCTCGTGTGAGTCCCTTTGCGCCCGACGTATTCGGCCACGCCCTCGGTGATCCAGAGCGGCGCGTCGAGCGCGGTGTGAACGCGGGCCGCGACATGGGTCAACTCGTGCCGGAGAACCACCGCGAGCGTCGGTGCGGCGAGTTCCCGGGCCGCCGGGGTCAGGATGATGCGCTGTCCGGTCGCGGTGCGCTGGACCAGGTCGAGGCTGCTGAACACGGTCGCGGCCGCCGCGGTCCCGGTCGCCGCTCGACCCTCGGGTACGAGGGCGGCGAACTCGTCGTCGGTCGCCGTGGCGACCACGACGGCGCGGCGATCCCAGTCGTCGCCCCAGAAGTCACTGACGGCATCCACCGCCCCGGGCAGCTCCCGCTGCAGCGTCGCCACCGTCGAAGACGTTCGGGGATACGAGGCGACCACCGACGTGCCGCCTGCGGTCGCGGTGTCGGCCACCTGGAGTCCGGGCAGCTCCCACATCTGAGTGGGTGCGGGTTCTCCTCCCAGGGCCGTGGCGTCTCCGACGAGGCGCCAGGCCTCGCCGTAGCGGGCGACCACGAACTGGGTGCCGACGACCACCTCGGCCTCGTCGACTCCCGGGACCCCCTCACCGCCGAGCGCATAGCGCAACTCCACCGGAGCGACCCACGAGTCCGAACTCCCCCCGGCATCGAGGAGCTCCTGCAACTCACCGGGTACGAGCACCTCCGCCTCTTCGGTGGGCGCAAGCTGATAACCGAACCGTGCGAACCGCAGGGTGCCGCTGCGACCGTTCCGCGGCGTGAACCGGCTGGGCGCGAAACCCGCGGCGGCCGTGACGAATCCGTCCTTGAACGCCGGGGTGGCAGCGGTGTCGACGAGGGTGCCGATCGCGCGCACATCCCCGGAACGCACCGCTTCGGTGAGCGCGTCGAGCAACCGCGTCACGCCCGCCGCTCGATCACGCTCGTAGACGTTGACCGCGGGGCTCGACGACACGGGCGCGGCGGACGAGCCGGGCCCGCCGGGCACATCGACCGTGCCGCACGCGGTGGCAACTGCGATGACCAGAACGACCACGGCCGAGACGAGGCCGGCGCGCCCGCGCGGTGAGGTCACCGGTGGGACTAGAACCGGCGGGCAGAGTTGTACGGTCCGGCCTCGTCGAGCGGCTCGACCTTGACCGGAACGCCGAAGGTCGAGGCGTGGATGACATAGCCGTCACCGACGTACATACCGACGTGATGGGCATCGGGATAGTAGATGACCAGATCACCGGGCTTGAGATCGTTCTTCTCGACCGGCTGACCGCCGGCCATCTGCGCCTGACTCGATCGCGGGATGGTCTTGCCGGCCTGCCGGAACGCCCACACCATGAGTCCCGAGCAGTCGAACGAATTCGGTCCGGTGGCGCCCCACACGTAGGGGTCACCGATCCGGGTGAGCGCGGCGTGGGTGGCGATCAGCCCGGCGGCGGTGCCCTTGGGCACCAGTCGCGGATCGAAGTCGAAGGTCGGACCGCGCAGAGCCGCCAACTGCTTGCCGGTCATCGACTTGTAGATCGACCGGATCTGGATCGCCTGGAGCTGCAGGTCGGCTTGCTTCGTCTGAAGGTCACCACGGACCCGTTCGGCGCGGGAGACCGCCTCGGAGGCGGCCACCGCCGTGCGCTCGGCATCCTTCTTCGCGATGGCGGTCCTGGCCCGTACCTTCTTGATCGCGGTCAGGTCCACCGACGCCTGACGCGAGATCATGTCGAGTCCCGACATCTGGTCCAGGAGCGCCTGCGGGGAGTCGCTGACCATCACGGCGTACAGCCCGCTGACCCGCGCGCCCTGATAGCTGGCGCGAACGATCGCGTCGACACGATTCTGGTGCACGGCGAGCTGGGCGCGGCTGGCGTCCAGCGTCTGCTGCGCCTCGGCCGCGGCCTTCTTGGCCGCCGCCACGATGCCGCGCTGCTTGTCATACTCGATCTTCGCGTTGTGCATCGCCTCGGTGGTCTTCTCCGCGTCGATGCCCAGTTGCTTGTAGCGGTCGAGCAGCTGATCGGCCGAGCGCGCGGGCACCGCACGGGCGTCCCCGACCCCGCCGGCGACCGTCGGTGCCAGGACGGCGAACGCCGACAGCACACAGAGCGCCACCATCAGCGGGCCCGAACGCATCCTCGGCCGCGTCGCGCGACCACGCCCCTCCCCGATCAGCACGGTCTACTCACTCCCTCGTGTGTGCTCGTCGATCCCTGAGCATCCCGGTCCCCTGCACCCGTACCCCGCGTCCCGTCGACCACCCTAGGCGGCCGACCGGCCCCCGGGACTGGTTCGGGCGGATCGCAATCCACGCGATCCGCCCGTCCAGAGACCTTCGTGCTCAGTCTGTTCGTGTTCAGTTGTCGTCAGTACCGACGGATGCCCGTCAGGGTCCACTCCTTGACGGCGTCGCGCTTGACCGGCGTGCCGTAGTTGGACGAGTGGACGAACTGACCGTTGCCGACGTAGATGCCGGCGTGACCGCCACCGTTGAAGATCATGACGTCGCCGGGCTTGGCATCGGAGTACGACACCGCGCGTCCGCCGCCGAGCTGGCCGTAGCTGTCGCGCGGGATGTTCTTGCCGGCCTGCTTGTAGGACCAGTAGACGAGGCCCGAGCAGTCGAATGCGTTGGGGCCGGCGGAACCGTAGGAGTACGGCGCACCGATCTTGCTCTCGGCGGCCTTCACTGCCTTCTGACCGGCGGTCAGCTGCGGCTGGCCCAGGGGCGCGCCGCCACCCTGGGGGCGGAACTGCTGCGGGATCTGCTCCGGCGCGATACCCGGCACGGTGAACTGCCCCAGGTTGGGGATCTCGACCGTGGCTGCGGGCGACTTCTTCACAGGCGTGGCCTCAGGCGCGGGCTTGGCCTCCGGGGCCTTCGCACCGGGCAGGGCCGGGATCTCGAAAGTGCCCAGCGGGGTGTGGACCGGGGCGGCGAGAGCAGGGCCGGCGGCTGCGGCGAGCGAACCGAGTGTGATCGATCCAGCGATCACCGCCTTCTTGGCGACCGTGCTGCCACGATTGGGCTGTTCCAAACGATGTTTGGCCACGAAGCGAGTTCTCCTTCAGATCTTCCTCTACCGCCGACCGAGTTAGCTGTCGGGTTCGGGCCGGAAGAGTGGCCCTACACGTTTTTCGCGCAAGAGGTATCCACTGGACACTCATGCGTGGCAACGCGATTCACCCCGATTCGGATCGGCTTCGGCTGAGTCGCACCAGTCTGATGCGCTCCGACGATCCCGTCCGAAGGTTGTGGTTCCCCGGTTCGCCCGCGAGGGCGATTGAGCGGTGACTACTGCGGACCACTTCTGTTGAAGCGGGACGCTCCGCAAAGGTCTCAGAAAGGTTACGAAATCGGATGCGCTCTGTCCACTAGGCGACAGACAGCCAAACCTGGGCCGCTTCTCAGCCTGCCCTGAGGACAGTCACAGAGGCGCGTCGATCCGGTGCCTGAACTGCGGTTTTAGCGGATCTTGCAGATCGTGCAGCGCTGCTGGTCACCATTGCAGCAGCCTGCAGGACGTCGATGGCGAGGTCCAGCTCGGTGTCCGCGTCTGAGGTGGACGCCGTTACCGAAACTCCACCTTCGTCCGGCATATCGTCCCAGCTCGGGCCACCAAACAGCACTGTCATCATGCACCCGTCGCAAGCGACGGGACGAGCCGGGCAGCGCGCACAGTCGACGTACATAATGTGATCTCCATCTCATCTGGCGAGGGCGGGCCGCGTCGGCCCCGTTACGGGTCGGTGACCGTGAGAGCACCGCATTTCTCACGTCCAGGTGGAGACTAGGGGCGCCCACCGACAAGTCCGTCGAACAGCGATCGACACAGCAGTCACACGGGTCACACGACACACAGTCGGAGCGTCGCGGTCGTGATGTCGGTGGATCGAACTAGTGTTCGCCGGGTGACGCAGACCAGCGTGGACGGCTCGCCCGCGGGGCAGCTCACCTTCGCCGACCTGGAGGCCGCCGACCAGGGGGCCACGGGTGAGACGTCGAACGAGTTCAGCGACCGCTCGCTCTTCGAGACGACCCTCGTCGTCGTCGACCTCGAGACCACCGGGTCCGACCCGGTCCGTGACCGGATCACCGAGATCGGCGCGGTCAAGATCCGCGGCGGCGAGGTCGTCGGCGAGTTCGCCACGCTGGTCGACCCCGGCCGGCCGATCCCCCCGCAGATCGTGACCCTCACCGGCATCACCACCGCGATGCTGACCGACGCCCCCCGGATCGAGTCGGTGCTGCCGTCGTTCTTCGAGTTCGCCCGCGGCTCGATCCTGGTGGCCCACAACGCTCGTTTCGACATGGGTTTCCTTCGGCAGAACGCGATCCGGCTCCACCTGCCGTGGACGTTCAGCCTCAGCCTGTGCACGGTGACCATGGCCCGGCGCATCCTCAGCCGTGACGAGGCGCCGACGGTCAAGCTCAGCGCGCTCGCCGACCTGTTCGACGTCTCCGTGCGGCCCACCCACCGGGCGCTCGACGATGCGCGCGCCACGGTGGAGGTCTTCCACCGGCTCCTCGAGCGCGTCGGCAATCAGGGCATCGCGACCGTCGGCGACCTGACGTCGTATCTCCCGAAGACCAACCCGCGCCTGCGCGCCAAACGCGCACTCGCCGACCATGTCCCGGCCCGGCCCGGGGTGTACCTGTTCCGCGGCCCGTCGAACGAGGTCCTCTACGTGGGCACCGCGGTGGACCTCCGCCGCCGGGTCCGGTCGTACTTCAGTGGCAACGACCCGCGCCGCCGCATCGCGGAGATGGTGCTCCTCGCCCAGCGGGTCGACGTCGTGGAGTGTTCCCACGCCCTGGAGGCCGCCGTCCGCGAACTCCGGCTCCTCGGCGCGCACGCACCGGCGTACAACCGACGATCGACCCAGCCGCACAAGGGTTGGTGGGTGACCCTGACCGAGGAACGCTTCCCCCGGCTCAAGGTCAGCCGAACACCCACCGACGAGTCGATCGGCCCGGTGGGCAACCGCAACAACGCGGCGACCGTCGCCGACGTGATCTCGGCGGCCGCCGGTCTGCGCACGTGCACGACACGGCTCGGCGCGACGGGCTACCACTGGTGTCCCGAGGCCGATGGGAGGCGGCGGCCGGGGTCCTGCCGTGCGGCCACGGCGCAGCCGCAGACGGTGCCGGACTACTCTCCCCGGGTCACCGCGGCCCGCCGGCTCATGCGAGGTGAGGCCGACGAACTCCTCGACGGCCTCACCGCGCACCTCACCGACCTTGCCCAGGCCCACATGTTCGAGACCGCGGCGCGGCATCGGGACCGTCTCGCGCTCACGATCGACGCCCTCGCCCGCTGCCAGCGACTGGCCGCGCTGTGCGCGATCGCCGAGATCGTGGTCGCCCGGCCCGACGGTGAACGCGGCTGGCAGTTCGCGGTCATCCGGTACGGACGTCTCGCCGCCGCCGGACGCGCCCGACGCGGCGTCTCGCCCATGCCCGTCGTCGACGCGCTCGTCGCAGCCGCGGAGACCGTGTTACCGGCCCCCGGTCCGCTGCGGGGCGCGCCGGCCGAGGAGGTCGGCCTCGTGTACCGCTGGATGACCGAACCGGGCGCGCGCATCGTGTCGACGAGTGAGCCGGTCGCCCTGCCCGCCGGTTCCGCCGAACGCCGGCTCGGGTGGTCGCAGTCGGCGCACGACGCACGTGCGGCCAGACCCGTCGCCGACTCTCGCACACGGCAGGCGAGCTGAGGGCCACGCACCACTAGGCTGGCGGCATGATCACCGCCATCGTCCTCATCCAGGCCGACATCCACCGGATCCCGGAGACCGCCCAGGCCGTCGCCGACATCCCCGGGGTCGAAGAGGTGTACTCCTGTGCGGGCGACGTCGATCTGATCGCGAAGATCCGGGTCCGTGACCACGAACAGATCGCGACGGTCGTCACCGGCCAGATCAACCGGCTACCGGGGGTTCTCAAGAGCGCGACACACATCGCGTTCCGCAGTTACTCCAGCTCCGACGTCGAGGGTGGTTTCTCCATCGGCGAGAACTGACCCGCCGAACACTGAGCCCCACAAGGATTTCGGGGCAGCGTGACCGTCAGGCGGGCGCGGCGAGCCGGCCGCTGAGCTCAGCCCACCGCTGCAGCAGGTCGGCGGCGGCACCGTCGTCGATCGCATCGGCCGCACGCTCCTTCGCGGCGCCGAGGGCATCGGTCAGTTCCGCCGAGCTCATCGGGGCCTCCTGCTCGAACGCGACGATGGCGCCGGCCGAGTTCAGCAGCACCGCGTCCCGGACCGGGCCCGTGGTCCCGGCCAGCAACTCGCGGGCGATCGCGGCGTTGACCGTCGCGTCTCCCCCCTGCAGGGCGGAGAGTTCCACGCGCGCGATCCCCAGATCCGTCGGGTCGACGGTGAGTTCGTTCACCTGCCCGGCGACGACCTGCCAGACCGTCGACGTGGTGGTGGTCGTCAGTTCGTCGAGACCGTCGTCGCCGCGGACCACCAGCGCGGAGCCGCCGCGCTCGGCGAAAGCCCGCGCCAGAACCGGCGCCAGGTCGGCAAAGGCGCAGCCGATCAGCCCCCGGCTGGGTGTCGCCGGATTGGTCAGCGGCCCCAGCACGTTGAAGACCGTCGGGATGCCGATCTCCTTGCGCGGCGGACCGGTGAAGCGGAACGCCGGATGGAACACCGGCGCGAAGCAGAAGCCGATCCCGAGTTCTGCCACGCACTGCGCGACCGCGGCGGCATCGAGGGAGATGTCGACGCCGAGCGCCTCCAGCACATCGGCACCGCCGCTCTTCGACGACGCCGCACGGTTGCCGTGCTTGACCACCGCGACGCCCGACGCAGCGATCACGATCGACGTCATCGTGGAGATGTTCACCGTGTGCGACCGGTCGCCGCCGGTCCCCACGACGTCGACGGCCGGGCGACCGACGTCCACGAGCGTCGCGTGGTCGAGCATCGCGCGCGACAAGCCGAGGAGCTCCGCCGGTGCGGCGCCCTTCATCTTCACCCCGACGCCGAACGCGGCGATCTGGGCTCCGGTCGCACTGTCGGTCATGATCTCGTTCATCGCCCACGCGGCCTCGTCGGCGTCGAGGTCGAGGCGATCGGTGACCTTGCCGAGGATCTGCGGCCAGCTGAAGTCAGACTGTGCGGTGCTCACGGGGAGTCAGCATATTCGTGTTCAGAGCGGCGGACGCTGGAGGACGGCCCACTCGCGTGCGAATCCGCCGTGCCGCGAACCGAGGCTCGCCATCCGGGACCGTTCCTGCGACAGATGCATCGCGTCGAGCAGCTGGACCCGCGCCAGGACCAGGACCACGAGCCGATCGTCGCGCGGCGCCGGCCTCGGCCCCCAGCGTTCGTCGTCGACGGACTCGTAACCGTCGAGCGCGGCCACCGCGGCCGCGGCGGCCCGCCGGTCGGGTGGCACCTCGACGACATGCCGGAGGATCACCTCGTCCGCGGCTCGCCACGACGACGCGTCGAGCGCCACCGAACTCGCGATGGCGTCATCGTCGGACCGCGCCACCACCTCCACCCGCTCGTCCAGCGTCAGGGGACCGGCGCCGGCACGCGGGCGCAGCCGTGAGCGGAGCCGCGCCAGGCGACCCTGCTCGACGACTCGGCCGTTGAGATCACGGGGGCCGGGCGGCGCCGAACTGGACATGAACACACGGTAGCGAGCCGGGCGTCCGCCACACCCTTCCCGGACACGCCGAGGGTCACCCGATTCGGGCGCGGACCTGCGACGAGAGAAATAGTCGGGGGCAATTTCCGACCCGGGTGGCCACGGCTTACTACGAACCGTCATACTTCACTTGTGACAAGCGCTGTAGGTACCTCAGGAACAGCCATCACCTCGCGCGTGCACTCGCTGAACCGGCCCAACATGGTCAGCGTCGGCACGATCGTGTGGCTGTCCAGTGAGCTCATGTTCTTCGCTGGCCTCTTCGCGATGTATTTCGTCGCCCGTGCCAACTCCGCCGTCGGCTGGCCGCCGCCACCGACCGAGCTGAATCTCGCCCTCGCCATCCCGGTGACGACGATTCTCATCCTGTCGTCGGTGACGTGCCAGATGGGTGTCTTCGCCGCCGAGCGCGGTGACGTCTTCGGCCTCCGCCGCTGGTACGTCATCACCCTCATCATGGGAACGATCTTCGTGATCGGGCAGGCGTACGAGTACACCGTGCTGGTCGGCCACGGCACGACCCTCGCGTCGGATGCGTACGGCTCGGTCTTCTACATGACGACCGGGTTCCACGGCCTCCACGTGATCGGCGGTCTGATCGCGTTCGTGTATCTGCTCATCCGGACCAAGCTGTCGAAGTTCACGCCGGCGCAGGCAACCGCGGCCATCGTCGTCTCCTACTACTGGCATTTCGTCGACATCGTGTGGATCGGGCTGTTCGTCACGATCTACTTCATCCGATGACGCCGGCCCGTTCCACCACGACCGAGCGCAGCTCGATCTAACAACAGTCCGTCCCGCTTAGTAGAGAGTCACAGATGAGTTCATCTCCACCGCGTCCGTCGGATAGCGGCACCGAGGTCGGACCCGATGCCTCGGCCCGACGCTCCTCTGCACGCGACGCCGGCCGCCGCGCCAAGGCCCGACGCAAGCTCCGTCGGCGCGCAGGCGGCACCATCGTGCTGCTGGCCGGCCTCGTCATGGCGGGTGTGCTCGCCTCGGTGCTGACCCCCGAGCCGCAGGTCGCGGTCGCCGACGAGAGCAACGCCGCGATGATCGACGACGGTCGCAAGCTCTACGAGACCTCGTGCATCACCTGCCACGGCGCGAACCTCCAGGGCGTGCCCGAGCGCGGTCCCGCACTTCTCGGTGTCGGCGACGCCGCCGTGTACTTCCAGGTGTCGACCGGACGTATGCCGGCGGCGCGTGGTGAGGCGCAGGCCCAGCGCAAGCCGGCCAAGTTCACCACCGAGCAGATCGACCAGCTCGGCGCCTACATCCAGGCCGAGGGTGGCGGACCGCAGGTGCCGCGCAATGCCGACGGCACCGTCGCGATGGAGTCACTGCGCGGCGACAGCATCGGACGCGGCAGTGAGCTGTTCCGATTGAACTGCGCGTCGTGCCACAACTTCACCGGTCGCGGTGGCGCACTGTCCTCGGGCAAGTTCGCGCCGAACCTCGACGGGGTGAACGAGGCGCAGATCTACACCGCGATGCTGACCGGTCCGCAGAACATGCCCAAGTTCTCGAACCGTCAGCTCGATCCGGAAGAGAAGCGGGACGTGATCGCCTACGTCAAGTACGTGAGCGAGGCCAAGCCCAGTGGTGGTCTGGGCCTCGGTGGTTTCGGCCCGGTCAGTGAAGGCATGGTCATGTGGTTCGTCGGCGTCATCGCCATCGTCGCCGGCGCCATGTGGATGGGATCTCGAGCATGAGCGCGAACGACAAAGCCGTCCCGTCGCGGGACGAACTCGAACAGATGAGCACCGATGAGCTCGTCAAACTCGGCACCAATCTCGACGGCGTCGAGATCATCCACCGGTCCGAGCGTTACTCGGTGCCGGGCACCAAGGTCGAGAAGCGGGCCGAGCGTCAGGTGGCCATCTGGTTCACCGTGGCCGGCGTGTCCGCCCTCGCGTGCCTCGGGATCTTCCTGTTCAACCACTGGGAATTCGCCCTCCCGGACGATCCGAACTACTGGTGGTACACGTTCAACACGCCACTCCTCGGCGTGACGTTCGGTCTGTCGGTGTTCGCCATCGGCGTTGCGCTGATCCTCATCACCAAGAAGTTCATCCCGGCCGAGATCTCGGTTCAGGATCGTCACGACGGCGGATCGGCCGAGGTCGACAAGAAGACGATCGTCGGTCTGCTCCAGGACACCGGCGCCACGTCCACGCTGGGTCGTCGCAAGATGATCATCGGCTCTGCCGGTTTCGGTCTCGGCGCCTTCGCGGTCACCGGACTCGTGGCCTTCCTCGGCGGCTTCATCAAGAACCCGTGGGCCGAGGGCCCCGACTCGCCGCTGTGGCACTCGGGCTGGTCGCCGATCTACAACCCGCCGGAAGCGCCCAACGAGACCATCTACCTGCGGCGTGACACCGGCAACCCGTTCCAGGTCGCCCTGGTCCGGCCGGAAGATCTCGACGCCGGCGGTATGGAAACCGTGTTCCCGTGGCGTCGTTCGGACGGGTTCGGCGAGTCCGAGCACTCCCGCCATCTGCTGGAGGAGGGCCTGCACCAGGTCCGCAACCCCGTCATGCTCATCCGTCTGCGTCCCGAGGATGCGGCCCGTGCGGTCAAGCGCAAGGGTCAGGAGAGCTTCAACTACGGTGACTACTTCGCCTACACCAAGGTCTGCAGCCACCTCGGCTGCCCCGCCTCGCTCTACGAGCAGCGGAGCAACCGCATCCTGTGTCCCTGCCATCAGTCGCAGTTCGACGCCCTCGAGTACGCCAAGCCCATCTTCGGACCGGCCGCCCGTGCGCTGGCACAGCTGCCGATCACGGTGAACAACGAGGGCTACCTCGTTGCCGCAGGCGACTTCATCGAGCCCGTCGGTCCGGCATTCTGGGAGCGTAAGTCATGAGCATCGCCGAACGCCTCGGCACTCAAGCCGAAGAAGTGGACTCGCGGTATCACCTCGCCGCGGGCATGCGTCGCCAGATCAACAAGGTCTTCCCCACCCACTGGTCCTTCATGCTGGGTGAGATCGCGCTGTACAGCTTCATCATCCTGCTGGTGTCAGGCGTCTACCTGTCGCTGTTCTTCGATCCGTCGATGACGCGCGTGGTGTACGACGGCGCCTACCAGCCGCTGAACGGCGTGATGATGACCAAGGCGTACGAGACGACGCTGAACATCTCGTTCGAGGTGCGCGGCGGTCTCTTCGTCCGTCAGATCCACCACTGGGCGGCTCTGCTGTTCGCCGCGTCGATCATCATCCACATGATGCGCATCTTCTTCACCGGTGCGTTCCGACGTCCGCGTGAGGCCAACTGGATCATCGGTTGTCTCCTGCTGATCCTGGCGATGTTCGAGGGCTTCTTCGGTTACTCGCTCCCCGACGACCTCCTGTCGGGCACCGGCGTCCGCGCCGCCATGAGTGGCATCGTCCTCGGTATCCCGGTCGTCGGCACCTGGATCCACTGGGCACTGTTCGGCGGCGACTTCCCCGGCGTCATCATCATCCCGCGCCTCTACGTGCTGCACATCCTGCTCTTCCCGGGCATCATCCTGGCTCTGATCGGCGCACACCTCGCGCTGGTCTGGTACCAGAAGCACACGCAGTTCCCCGGCCCCGGCCGCACCGAGAAGAACGTCGTCGGCGTCCGCATCATGCCGGTCTTCGCTGCCAAGGCCGGCGCGATGTTCGCCTTCGTCACCGGCGTGCTGGCGATCATGTCAGGCGTCTTCCAGATCAACCCGGTCTGGAACATCGGTCCGTACAACCCGGCACAGGTGTCGGCCGGATCTCAGCCAGACATCTACATGATGTGGACCGACGGTCTGATACGTCTGTTCCCCGCGTGGGAGCTCTACCTGGGCAACTACACGGTGCCGATGTCGAACTGGGTCGTGCTGATCATGACCATCATCTTCGGCCTGATGTTCGCCTACCCGTGGATCGAGAAGAAGCTCACCGGCGACGATGCGCACCACAACCTGCTGCAGCGTCCCCGCGACACCCCGGTGCGGACGGCGATCGGCTCCATGGCGGTCTCGTTCTACATCCTGCTGACAATCGCATGTATGAACGACATCATCGCGTTCAAGTTCCACATCTCGCTGAACGCGACCACCTGGATCGGGCGTATCGGTCTGATCGTCCTGCCGCCGCTGGTCTACTTCATCGCCTACCGCTGGGCGCTCTCGTTGCAGCGCAGTGACCGCGAGGTCTTGGCACACGGTATCGAGACCGGCATCATCAAGCGGCTGCCGCAGGGTGAGTACATCGAGGTCCACCAGCCGCTCGGCCCGGTCGACAGCCATGGTCACCCGATCCCGCTCCCCTACGAGGGTGCGGCACTGCCCAAGCGGATGAACAAGCTCGGCTCCGCCGGTGCCCCGGGTACCGGTTCGATCCTCACGGCGGATCCGCCGGAGGAGCAGCTGCGGAACGTCGAACTCGAGCACGAGATCGAGGCCGGCGAGCGGAAGGCCCTCCGCGAGCTGCAGGCCAAGGGCGGCAACCCCTTCGGCGAGTAGTCGCAGGAAATCGCACGACCCACCGCGGGCCGTCGAGCACCATCTGGTGCGCGACGGTCCGCGGTTCGTTGTGCATAGTGGCCCACGTCGCCGACCGACACCGCTCCCCTCCCCCAGGGTGGCTGCCGGCGTGGGTCCGATGTGGCACGGTGTACCCCATGCACCGGTCACCTCCCCGAAGTTCCGGTCTGTCCCAGATCACCCGCGGGATGGGCACTCTCGATGCCGAGATCTACGATTCGATCGCGCGATCCCCGAGCCCGCTCCTCGACGTGACGATGCCGATGCTCACCCGGGCCGCCGACCATTCGAAGCTGTGGATGACGATCGCCGCCGGGCTCGCCGTGTCCGGCCGTCCCTCGCTGCAGCGCGGCGCCGCACGCGGACTGGTCTCGCTCGCCGTGACGAGTCTGGTCACCAACCAGGGGGCGAAGCGGATCCGCAACCGCTCGCGGCCCTCCCACGGACCGATCCCGTTGTCCCGGCGGGGTCGTCGACGCCCGACCTCCAACTCGCTGCCGTCCGGACACTCCGCCAGTGCTGCCGCCTTCGCGGTCGGTGTGGCCGTCGAAAATCCGCCCGCGGGTCTGTTGTTGTCGGCACTGGCCGGGCTCGTCGGGCTGTCCCGGGTGGCGACCGGGGCACACTACCCCGGCGACGTGGTCGCGGGGCTCGGCATCGGCGCCGTCATCGCCACGATCGGTGCCCGTGTCGTGCCGCCCATCACCGAACCGTCGCTGTCCCTGGCCGCCCCGTCGGTCGTCGATGTGGGACCCAACCCCGACGGGACCGGACTGGTCGTCGTCGTGAACCCGGGCTCCGCGGACGGACGGGGTCGCCGTGTGGTGGATGCGATCCGCACCGGGCTGCCGGCCGCCGAGATCATCGAGCTCGACGACACCGACGACATGGCAACCGTTTTCGCCGACGTGGCGGCCCGAGCGGAGATCCTGGGGGTGGCCGGCGGCGACGGCACCGTGGCGTGTGCCGCCGCTCCTGCGCTGGCCGCCGACATCCCCGTCGCGGTCTTCCCGGCCGGCACGTTCAACCACTTCGCGCGTGACATCGGTTGCGGCACGGTGGACACCACGATCGACGCGATTCGTTCGGGTTCGGCGTCCCGTGTCGACGCGATGTGGCTCAACAACTCCCGCCTGATCCTCAACACCGCGAGCATCGGCGCGCACCCCGACTTCGTCCGGGTCCGCCGGCGCCTCCAGCGGCGGATCAGCCGGCCGCTCGCGACCGCGGCGGCCGTATTGCACGTCCTCCGCAAAGACCCGCACGTCCGAATCGAGGTGGAGGGCCGTGTACTCGATGCGTCCCTGTTCCTCGTCGGCAACTCGATCTACCAGCCCACCGGATTCCTGCCGTCGCGACGCATCCGGCTCGACGACGGCCTTCTCGACGTACGGATCCTCGAGACAAGCCACCGCTGGGCGACCCTGCGACTCCTGGGTTCACTCGCGCTCGGTCGTCTTGAACGCTCTCACCTGTACCACGAGATGCAGGTCCCCGAGTTCCGCTTCACCGCGGTCGACGGCCCCGTCGCGGTCTCACACGACGGCGAGGTCGAGGAGTCGTTCTCGCAGGCCGACTTCCGCGTGGACTACCGCGTCCTGAAGGTCTTCCGGCCGGTCGGCCGGGAGCGTCCCTGACCGCTCACCGAGGGTCGCTCGGCGAAGACACGAGAGCGCCCCACCGGAGATCCGGTGGGGCGCTCTCGTGGTGCGTGCGCGGCGCCGTGCGGCGTCGGCGTCAGTGCCTGTCGCTCAGTGCTTCTCGGGGCCGACGTGGTACTCGAAGACCAGTCCCGCCGCGGTGCCCATGATGACGACGGCCGCGAAGATCGCCAGCCAGAAGTTGCCGGTCGCGAAACCGACCGCGAACGTCGAGGCGCCGAGCGCGATCAGGATGGGCCACCAGGAGTGCGGGCTGAAGAAGCCCAGCTCCCCGGCGCCGTCCTCGACCTCGGCGTCCTCGTAGTCCTCGGGACGGATCTCGACGCGTCGGGCGACGAACCGGAAGAACGTGCCCGCGATGAGCGTCAGGCCGGCCGCGAAGAACAGGCCGACGACGCCGACCCACTCGATGCCCTTGCTGGTGAACGCGGTGAAGAGGGTGTATGCGACGCCCGTCAGAAAGAAGAAGGCGGTCAGCATCTCGAAGAGGCGTGCCTCGATCTTCATCGTCAGCTCACTTCCTTGGTGCAGTTGGCGAGGGTCGGGTTGTCGGGATCACCGGTGGCACCGACGGAGCCGTCGGTCGCGCGGCGGGTGTCGAACGGCACCGTGGTCACCGCTTCGGGTGCCTGGCAGATCGACGCGAGCGCTTCCGCATTGGTGGCGCTGGGGTTCGCCTCGCGGAACCGGATGTAGCTGTCGAAGTCCTCCGGCGAGACGGCGCGGACCTCGAAGTTCATCATCGAGTGGTACGTACCGCACATCTCGGCACAGCGGCCGACGAAGGCGCCGGTCCGGTCGATCGACTTGATCTGGAAGATCGGGTCGGTCGCGTTCTGCTCGGGGAACGGGAAGACGTCGCGCTTGTAGAGGAACTCCGGCACCCAGAACGAGTGGATGACGTCGGCCGAGGCGATGTTGAACTCGATGCGCTTGCCGGTCGGCAGCACCAGGACCGGGATCTCCGACGACGAGCCGACCGTCTCGATCCGGTCGAATCTCAGGTAGTCGCGGATGTCGTCGTCACGACCACCGGCCGGACCGGGCAGCTCACCGTGCTCGCCGCCCTCGTCGCTGCCGGCGTGCTCGGTCTCGGCGCCGCTACCGGTCTGCGCCTGGATCTCGAACGGGTTGCCGTTCTGCTCGAAGCCGTTGTAGGTGGTGCCGTCGGAGAACTCGACCTGGTTGTAGCCGAACTTCCAGTTCCACTGGAACGCGGTGACGTCGACGACGACCTTGGAGTCGTTGTTCTTGCCCTCGACGTTGTTCTGCACGATGACCGTGAAGTAGAAGAGCACGGCGATGATGACGAACGGGATCGCCGTGTAGGTGAGCTCCAGCGGCACGTTGTATGCCGTCTGGCGCGGGAACACGCCCTTCTTGGCGTCGTTCGCGCGGTGGAACGTGATCGTCCAGAAGATCAGCGCCCAGACCAGGACACCCATGACCAGCGCCGCGATGACCGACCAGGTCCACAGATCGACCATCTCTTTGCCGTCGGGCGTGACGCCCTCGGGCCAACCGAAACGCATCGCCTCACTGGCGCTGCAACCCGACATCAGCAGTGCGCCGAGGCCGAGAGCGGCGACGAATCCGAGTCGCTTCATCGTCCGCGACGCTGATGAGACACGCCTCGCTCGGGGCCGTCCACCGTGTGCCAATTTCACGCCTTCCTGCTCGCTCACCGGCGCCCTCGCGCCGAGGTGAGTGCATGCCACATGACCTGCACGGGGCAAGGTCTTGCCGTGGACACACAGCAATTCTTGCACCTAGTACTACGCAGCGTAGACCAACCCGCGGAAGCTGTCGGAATCGGGGCGCGATCGGCGTCGTGTCCCCTTCCCTCGGTCCCGCACCGGCGCCCACGGGTCGCGCGCGACAGTCGCGTTCGCTCGCACGGCCCACCGCGCCACGTAGGAACTCCGCCCGCCGCTTCAGGCATACTCGGACGCGATCCGACCCGGCGTCGGAATCGTGCGTGGACTGGCAACTGAACGGAGAGAACGAGACGTGTGTGGTCTGCTCGGCCTGCTGACATCCGACGGAACGGCCGCCGATGTCGTCGAACCGGTGGCGGTGGCCTCGCACTGCATGCGGCATCGCGGACCCGACGAGCCCGGTACATGGCACGACGACGACATCGTGTTCGGGTTCAATCGCCTCTCGATCATCGACATCGAGCATTCGCATCAGCCGCTGCGCTGGGGCCCGCCCGAGAATCCCGACCGTTACGCGCTGGTGTTCAACGGCGAGATCTACAACTACCTGGAGATCCGCGCCGAGCTGGCGACGGACGAGGGGGTGCTGTTCCGGACCGAGGGTGACAGCGAGGCGATCGTCGCAGCGTTCCACCACTGGGGCCCCGACGCGGTCAAACGGCTTCGCGGCATGTTCGCCTTCGCGATCTGGGACACCGAGAACCGCTCGCTCTTCCTCGCCCGCGACCCTTTCGGCATCAAGCCGCTGTTCGTCGCGTCGGGCCCCGGCGGGCTGATCTTCGGCAGCGAGAAGAAGAGCCTGCTCGAGCTGATCGAACGCGTCGGGCTGTCGACCGAGCTCGATCCCCGCGCGATCGAGCACTACACCGTGCTGCAGTACGTCCCGGAGCCCGAGACGATCCACGCGTCGATCCGGCGGCTCGAGTCGGGCTGCCACGCGACCGCCACGCCGGGCAGTCCCCTGTCGATCCGGCGTTACTTCACCCCGCAGTTCGGTGTCCGCCCGGTCACCGAGGCCACCCGGCAGAAGCGGTACGACGAGATCGCCGACGTCCTCGCCGATTCGGTCGCCAAGCACATGCGCGCCGACGTCACGGTCGGGTCGTTCCTGTCCGGCGGCATCGATTCGACGGCCATCGCGGCGCTCGCGATCCGGCACAACCCCGACCTCATCACCTTCACCACCGGCTTCGAGCGCGAGGGCTACTCGGAGGTCGACGTCGCCGCCGAGTCCGCGGAGGCGATCGGCGCTCGGCATGTCGTGAAGGTCGTCGGGCCGTCGGAGTTCATCGAGTCGATCCCGTCGATCGTCTGGTACCTCGACGATCCGGTCGCCGACCCTGCACTCGTCCCGCTGTACTTCGTGGCAGCCGAGGCGCGCAAGCACGTCAAGGTGGTCCTGTCCGGCGAGGGCGCCGACGAGTTGCTCGGCGGCTACACGATCTACAAGGAACCGCTGTCCCTCGCCGCGTTCGACCGGCTGCCCCGTGCGCTGCGTCGTGCGGCGGGCAAGGTGTCCGAGCGGATTCCGGAGGGGACCCGCGGCAAGAGCCTGCTGCACCGCGGGTCGCTCACGCTCGAGGAGCGCTACTACGGCAACGCCCGCAGCTTCGACGACGCGCGGCTCCGCGCGGTGCTGCGCGACTACCGTCCCGAATGGACCCACACCGACGTCACCGCACCGATCTACGCGATGAGCCAGGGCTGGGACCCGGTGGCCCGCATGCAACATCTGGACCTCTTCACCTGGCTGCGCGGCGACATCCTGGTCAAGGCCGACAAGATCACCATGGCCAACTCCCTCGAGCTGCGGGTGCCGTTCCTCGACCCAGAGGTCTTCGCGATCGCCGAAGGTCTCCCCCACGACGAGAAGATCGCGCACGGCACAACGAAATACGCGTTGCGCAAGGCGCTGGAGCAGATCGTCCCGGCGCACGTCCTGCATCGCAAGAAGCTCGGCTTCCCGGTCCCCATCCGCCACTGGCTGGCCGGCACCGAGATGTTCGACTGGGCGCACGACACGATCATGCATTCGCAGACCGATCACATCTTCGCCAAGGACGCGGTTGTCGCGATGCTCAGCGAGCACCGAGAAGGCGTGGTGGACAACAGCCGTCGTCTCTGGACGGTCCTGATGTTCATGGTCTGGCACGGCATCTTCGTCGAGGGCACGATCGTTCCGGAGATCATCGACCACACCTACCCCGTGCGGGTCTGATTCCCCGACAACCGAAGCCGCCCACGAATCCGGGGCGGCTTCGGTGGCGACGGGATCAGTGCGCGAGCTTGAGACCGATGACCCCGCCGACGATCGTCACCAGGAACAGCGCCTTGAGCAGCGAAACCGGTTCCTCACCGGTGGCCATCGCATAGACGACGGTCAGCACCGCGCCGATACCGACCCACACCGCATAGGCGGTCCCGACCGGCAGATCGCGCATCGCATAGGCCAGTCCGACCATGCTGGCGACCAGCGCGACCCCGAACACGGCCGTCGGACCCAGCTTGCTGAAACCCTCCGACTTGCCCAGCGCGGTTGCCCACACGGCTTCCAGGACACCGGACACGATCAGAACGATCCACGACATGACGCTCCCTCCGGGCCGTCTTGTCGCACACCGGGTACAGCACCCCTCGTCCGGGAGTCCTCGATCGGGACTCCGTTCCAACGTCTCACGCCGGGGCGGGGGTGGCAACGTCAGACGCGTCACCACCCCGGAGAACCGGACTCAGCCGGCGAACGCCGCCTTGATCTCCGCGGCGGCCTCGGCGCCGTAGGCGCCTTCGATCCGAGCCAGGGCCGAGTCCGGGTCCCAGGCCCAGTCCTGTGTCGAGACGGTCTCCAGCACCAGCACCGCGACCATCGAGCCGACCTGTGCGGCCCGCTCGAAGTCGAGTCCGCGCGCCAGCGCGGACAGGAACCCGGCGCGGAACCCGTCGCCGACACCGGTGGGGTCGACCTTCTCCGTCTCCGGCACGACGGGGACGTGGATGCGCGTGCCGTCGCGGTCGACGATCTCGACGCCGTCCTTGCCGAGCGTCGTGACGCGCACGCCGACCATCTCCGCGACCTGCGCCTCGGACAAACCGGCTTTCTGGCGCAGCAGTCCCCACTCGTACTCGTTGGTGAACAGGTAGGCGGCGCCGTCGATGAGCGTGCGCGTCTGCTCCCCGTCGAGGCGGGCCAGCTGCTGCGACGGGTCCGCCGCGAACGGGATACCGGCGGCCCGGCACTCTTCGGTGTGGCGGATCATCCCGGCCGGATCGTCGGCCCCGATGAGGACGAGGTCGGGCGCCCCGACCTCCGCGATCACCTCGGACAGCACGATCTCGCGGCTCTCGCTCATCGCGCCGGCGTAGAACGTGGCGAGCTGGGCCATCGTCTCGTCGGTGGTGCACATGAACCGGGCGGTGTGGTGGGTCTCCGAGACCCGCACGCCGCGGCAGTCGACCCCGTTGGATTCGAGCCACTGGCGGTAGTCCTGGAAGTCGGACCCGACCGCGCCGACCAGAACGGGCGCACCGCCGAGCTGTCCCATCGCGTAGCAGATGTTGCCGCCGACACCGCCGCGTCGAACGACGAGATCCTCCACGAGGAAGCTGAGGGAGATGTGTTCGAGGTGGTCTCCGAGCAGCTGCTCGGAGAACTTGCCCGGGAACTTCATCAGATGGTCGGTTGCGATGGACCCACACACAACGATTGCCACTGGAGATCTCGACCCTTCGATTGGTTGCCCGACGGATGTACCCAGCAGGTGGTCACCTCACCCGGACAGGTGATGACGCAGACAGGTGTCCACGCTACTCACTCATCGGGATACGACACCGGCCGCACCCCAAGTGGGATGCGGCCGGTGCCGGAAGTTCGCTGACGTGTAGGTCGTCAGTTGAACGAGTCGCCGCAGGCGCAACTGCCGGTGGCGTTCGGGTTGTCGATGGTGAAGCCCTGCTTCTCGATGGTGTCGACGAAGTCGATGGTGGCTCCCTGCACGTAGGGGGCGCTCATGCGGTCGACGGCGAGGGTGACGCCACCGAAATCGGTGGTGATGTCGCCGTCGAGAGTGCGGTCGTCGAAGAAGAGCTGGTATCGCAGGCCCGCGCAACCACCCGGCTGTACGGCGATACGCAGCGCGAGGTCGTCGCGGCCCTCCTGGTCGAGCAGCGCCTTGGCCTTCGACGCGGCTGCGTCGCTGAGGATGACGCCGGTGCTCGTGGCTGTGCCCGTTTCGTTCTGCACGGTCATGGATGCTCCTGTAAGTGGTGTGGTCCCGGTGCATCGTGGCCCGATGCCGTGGTTGGGGTGTGCCCTCACGGTCGTTCGGGATTCACCCGCTCGCCGGGAGGTCGACCGGTGTGCCCGTGCGTACAACCGTACTCCTCCCCGTGGTATTCCCGTCCAGTCGGACGGGGGTTTCCGGGAGGTCGGCACCCGATTCGGCGGCACGGCGCGACGCCGAGGTCAGCCCGGACCGTCCGCCGCCCGGAAGTCGGATGCGACCGATGTCGCGAGCACGACGAGCTGGTTCTCCGCATCGTTCATCGCGACCTCGACCGATCCGGCGATGTCGACGATCGCGTACGCGGCCGCGACACCGGCCGCGCGGATCTCGTCGGGGCCCAGTGCGACCTGCCCCGCGAGGACGATCGTCGGCGCACCCGCGCCCCGGGCGCCGATCGTCGAGGCCGCGTCGTGCAGTGCGGCGACCACCTTGCCCCGGAGCGTCTGGGCGTCGAACTTCCCCTCTCCGGTGACCACGACATCGGCCGCGGCCACCTCGGCCGCCAGCCCGGTCGCCTCCGCGACGACGGTGGCACCGGACACCCGGGTACCGCCGAGCGCGAGCAGCGCCGCACCCAGACCGCCCGCGGCGCCGGCGCCGGGCTCATCGGCGACATCCCGGTCGGCGAGCGCACTCAACACCTGTGCCCAGTGGGCGAGGCGCGTCTCGAGCAGTTCGACCGTCTCCGGGTCGGCGCCCTTCTGCGGACCGAAGACGGCGGCGGCTCCCGACGGCCCGAGCAGCGGGTTCTCCACATCGGACGCCACCACCAGATCCACACCCCGGAGTCGCTCCCGGGCGCGGTCGCCGCCGCCGAGGGCTTCCACGAGGCCGGCGCCGCCATCGGTGGTCGCACTGCCGCCGAGCCCGACCACGATCCGCTCGGCCCCGCGCGCCAGCGCCGCCGCGACGAGCTCGCCGACCCCGCGGGTATCGGCTGCCGTCGCCGTACGCGGCGTCGGCGTCCCGCCCAGCTGGTGCAGACCGCACGCCTGGGCGCACTCGATGTATGCGGTCGACGCGTCGTCGAGAAGCCATCGCGCGATGACCCCCGCCCCGAGCGGACCGGACACCGGTTCGGCGATCACGGTCCCGAACCGCGAGGCGAGCACGTCGACGAAGCCGGGTCCGCCATCCGACTGCGGAGCCACGACGAGCTCGTCCCCATGCCGTGCCGCACGCCACCCCCGGGCGATCGCCCGAGCCGCGACCACTGCGGACATGGTGTCACCGAACGAATCCGGCGCGATCAGGATCCGCACCGGGATCCCGCCGTCGGCCCCGTGGGTGCTCCACCGCGCTGCGCGCCGTTCCCGGTCATGAGCACGGAGTGTAAGTGGCCGAACCCGACCCGGCAGCGCGACATCGACGCAGGACGGATCCGCGATACACCGCGCGACGCCGCGGATGCCGAGTCCGCCGGGGTGACCACCCGACAGCGACGACCACGCGTTTGTCTCGCAACATCGATCACCTAGGCTCTACAGCGTGAAGCTGCCATGGAAGAAGGACGACACCCAGGCGGATTCCGGCGACAGCTCGGTCTCCACCTACACCGCCGACGACGAGTCCGGCACCGACGTCGCGCCCTCCACCAAGGGCAGCAAGTACACCCCGGGCAAGGGTCGTCCGACGCCGTCTCGCCGACAGGCCGAGAACAAGCGACGCGGTCCCGTCGCACCGCCCCCGACGAACCGCGCCGAGGCGCGCGCCCGCAAGAAGGAACTGAAGTCCACGCTCTCCAAAGAGGAGAAGCGCGCACTCTCCGCCGAGCGCCGCGAGAAGCGGCTCCAGCAGCGCGAACGGATGATGGCCGGCGACGAGGCCTACCTGATGCCGCGCGACAAGGGCGCCTCGCGGCGCTACACCCGCGACATCGTCGACGCCCGACGCAACTTCGCCGGGCTGTTCATGCCGTTCGCGATCCTGCTGATCGTGCTGATGTTCCTGGTCCCGCAGGCGGCGGCGCTGACCAACCTGATCCTGGTCGCCTTCGTCGTGCTGATGGCGGCCGACGGGGTGATCCTGGGCCGCATGGTCAACCGGCGGGTCGCCGAACGTTTCCCCGAGTCCAGCGACGGCGGTTTCAAGCTGGGCTGGTACGCGTTCACGCGCGCGATGCAGCTGCGCAAGATGCGCGCCCCCAAGCCGATGGTCTCGCCGGGCGACGAAGTCTGATCGATGACCGATCGCGCAGTGCGCACCCTCGTCCTCGGCGGCGTGCGCTCGGGTAAATCCGCGCACGGAGAGTCGTTGCTCGACGGCCACCGTCAGATCCGCTACCTGGCCACGGGCCCGCTGACGTCCTCCGACGGGGAGTGGATGGACCGGGTCCGGCGCCATCGCGAACGCCGCGACGACCGGTACACGACGATCGAGACGACCGATCTCGGCCATGCCCTGCGCACCGCGCCCGACATCCCGGCCCTCGTCGACGACCTGGGCAACTGGCTCACCGCGCAGATCGACGCCGTCCACGGATGGACCTCGGGTTCGGAGATCGACCTGGACGGCCGGATCGACGACCTCTGCGATGCCCTGCGCGCGATGTCGGCCGACGTGGTGATCATCAGCCCGGAAGCCGGCCTCTCGCTCGTACCGCCCACCCCCGCCGGCCGGGTGTTCCAGGACCTGCTCGGGACCCTCAACGTCCGGGTCGCCGAGGTGTGCGAGCGTGTCGATCTCGTCGTCGCCGGCCGGGTCCTCAACCTCCCCGCCGGAGCACCCGCCGACGAGTCCGAAATCCCCCGTGCAACAGCCGGCGCGGACCCGACCGGCAACGCGGGCCCGGCGTCGGCCACCCCGGTTTCGGACACCCCGACGACGACTCCGCCCGCCTCCGACGACCCCATTCCGACACCGCCGAGCACGGCGGCCGCGGTGGCAACCACTTTCGGCACATCACCCGAACCTGTTGCGGGCGTAGGCGTCTCGGAGCGGCCCCGGCCCGACCCCACGGATTCCGAGGTGTTCGCGCCGATCGCGCCGCCGAACGAGGCGGTCGCGCAGGACGCGCGGAAACGGCAGGCGGTACTCACCAAGCCGCCGGGGTCGCTGGGCCGCGTCGAGGAGATCGGCGTCTGGATCGCCGCCTGCCAGGGGCAGTGTCCGCCCGCGCCACTCACCTCCCCCACCGTCGTCGTCTTCGCCGGCGATCACGGTGTCGCACGCGGCGGGGTGTCGGCGTTCCCACCCGAGGTGACCGCGCAGATGGTCGCCAACATCGCCGCGGGGGGTGCCGCGGTGAACGTGATGGCAGGCCGTGTCGGCGCCGCGGTGAAGGTCGTCGACATGTCCGTCGACGCCGACACCCCGCCGGAACTGTCACGGTACAAGGTCCGTCGCAGCAGCGAAGACCTCCGCACCACCGACACCATCAGCCTCGCCGAGGCACGCGAGGCGCTGGCCGCCGGCCGCGCCATCGCCGACGACCTCGTCGACTCGGGCACCGACCTGCTCATCGCCGGCGAGATGGGCATCGGCAACACCACCCCGGCGACCGTCCTCATCGGCGCGCTGACCCGGCGCGAGCCGGTCGAGATCGTCGGCCGCGGCACCGGCGTCGACGACGCCGGATGGATGCGGAAGACGGCCGCGATCCGAGACGGAATGCGTCGCGCGCGCAAGGTCATCCACGACCCCCTCGCGCTGCTCGCCGCCGTCGGCGGCGCCGATCTCGCCGCCACCGTCGGCTTCCTCGCCCAAGCGGCGCTGCGTCGGACGCCGGTCATTCTCGACGGCGTGGTGATCACCGCCGCGGCGATGGTCGCCAACGAACTCGCACCGGGCGCGATGCGCTGGTGGATCGCCGGACACCGATCGGTCGAACCCGCCCATCAGATCGCGCTCGACCACCTCGATCTCGTTCCGGTGCTGGACCTCTCGATGCGCCTGGGCGAAGGCAGCGGTGCCGTCCTGGCACTGCCGATCGTGCAATCCGCCGCCGACCTGCTCGGCTCGATGGCCACCTTCGACGAGGCGGGGGTGTCCGACCGGGAGGCCGAGCACGCCACCGTCGAGACGACCTGACGCCGAACCGATCCGAGATGATCTCGCCGATCCGGGCGCTGCGAACCGCGTTCAGCTGGCTCACGGTGGTACCCGTCGGTGGTCACGCAGGCGCTTCCGCACCCGACCGGGAGCTGGGAGCGGCGGTCATGGCGTCGGTCCCGGCGATCGGCGCTGCCCTGGGCGCGGCGTCGGCTGGACTGGCTTTCGGCCTCGCGCAGACCGACCTCCCGGCGCTCACGGCGGGCGTGCTGATCGTCGTGCTGCTCGGCGTCGCCACCCGGGGCATGCACCTCGACGGGCTCGCCGACACCGCGGACGGACTCGGGTGCTACGGGCCGCCCGATCGTGTCACCGAGGTCATGCGCAGCGGCACCGTCGGACCGTTCGGCGTCGCGACGCTGGTCCTCACGCTGGCCGTGCAGTCGACCGGGTTCGCCGCGCTCGCGGACGGGTCTCGTTGGTACGACCTCGCTTTCGCGATCGCCCTCGGGCGGCTCGGCGCAGTCGTCGGCACCCGGCGGTCCCTGGAACCGGCCCACCACAACGGTTTCGGCGCCCTGGTCGCGGGGACCCAGCGCACCTCGGTCGCCGCGTGGTTCGTGGTGGCCCTGCTCGCAACCGTGCCGCTCGGACTGTCCGCCCACGGAATCGACGGCGGCCACGTCGAGGTGGCCGCCGTCGTCCAGGGGTGTGCGATCGTGCTGGCCGTGACCGCCTTCGCGTGGTGGTTCACGAGGCACTGCGCCCGCCGGATGGGCGGGATGACCGGCGACGTGCTGGGCGCGACCATCGAACTCGGGGTCGCGATCGGCGTCGTCGGTCTCCTGCTCTGAGGCGTCGTGGCGCCGCTCAGCGGCGGTAGAGCTCCGTCATCCACCCGTGGGTGTCGGCGAACGTCCCGCGCTGGATGCCGGTCAGGGTGTCACGCAACGCCTGCGTCACCTCACCGGTCTCACCGTTGTTGATGGTGTAGTCCTCGCCCTCACCCTTGACCCGACCGACCGGGGTGATGACCGCGGCGGTGCCACAGGCGAACACCTCGGTGATGTCGCCCGACGCCACGCCCTTGCGCAGCTCCTCGGTGGTGATCTTGCGTTCCTCGACCTCGAAGCCGGCATCGGTGGCCAGCGTCAGCAGCGACGAACGGGTGATGCCGGGCAGCAGTGAGCCCGACAACTCGGGGGTCACCAGCCGGGCGTCGGCGCCTGAGCCGAACACGAAAAACAGATTCATGCCGCCCATCTCCTCGATGAAGCGGCGTTCGATCGCGTCGAGCCACACGACCTGGTCGCACCCCTGCTCGGTGGCCTGCCGCTGGGCGAGGAACGCGGCGGCATAGTTGCCACCGCACTTGGCGAATCCGGTGCCGCCCGGTGCCGCACGCACATACTCGGTGGACAGCCAGACACTCACCGGCTTGATCCCACCGGCGAAGTAGGCGCCCGCCGGCGAGGCGATGACCGAGTAGATGTAGCTGGAGGACGGGGCGTTGACGCCGAGGCTGGCCTGCGACGCGAACATGAACGGACGGAGGTAGAGCGCCTCTTCGCCGCCGGCGGCGGGCACCCACTCGTTGTCGGCCTCGAGCAGGGCCTTGAGCGAGGCGATGAAATCCTCGACCGGCAGCGCGGGCATCGCGAGCCGCTCCGCGCTGCGCTGGAGACGCGCGGCGTTCGCCTCGGGGCGGAACGCGGCGATCGAACCGTCCGGCTGCCGATAGGCCTTGAGCCCCTCGAACACCTCTTGGCCGTAGTGCAGAACCGTGGCCGCGGGGTCGAGGGCGATCGGACCGTACGGCTTCACCGTGGCGTTGTGCCAACCCACCCCTGCGTCGTAATCGATCATCACCATGTTGTCGGTGAAGTGGCGCCCGAATCCGGGGGCGGACAGGATCTCCGCGCGCCGGCCCTCAGACACCGGGTGCGGATGCTCGGTACGGTTGAACTCCAAGGTCATCACGCCATCGTACCGCCGGGCACAAAAGCATTTCCCCGCCCGGTCGGCTGACCCCCGGGGCTGCGTGGGACGCCGCGCGAGGGCCCGCAGGTCACACGTGCGACGGCACGAACGGCGGGATCACGACCTCGCACGCCAGGTCCCGCCCGCGGACGTCGACGACGACCTCGTCGCCTTTGCGCACCCCGGACGCCGTATCGAGCAGGGCCAGTGCGATGCCCTGTTTGAGGGTGGGCGAGAACGTCCCCGACGTACAGGTGCCGATCTGCTGGTCCGTCCCCGCCAGGCGGACCACACACCCCGCACGCGGTACTCCGCGGCCGGTCGCCCGCAACCCGTACAGACGACGCGTCGGTCCGGCCTCCTTCTCGGCGAGTAGAGCGTCGCGTCCGAAGAACGACGGCTTGTCCCAGCCGACCGCCCAACTCGACCGCGCCTGCACCGGCGAGATGTCGGGCCCCAGCTCGTGGCCGTGCAGGGCGTACCCCATCTCGGTACGCAGGGTGTCTCGTGCGCCCAGGCCGGCGGGCAACCCGCCGGCTGCCGTGATCGCCTCCAGCAGGACGTCGAACACGGCGCCCGCATCGTCCCACCGCGGCACGATCTCGTACCCGCGTTCACCGGTGTATCCGGTGCGGCACACGCGGACCGCTGCCACACCACTGGCGGTCGTCAGGTCGGCATCGGCGAACGCCATGTACTCCATGTCGGCGGGCAGTCCGAGCCCGGCCAGGATCTCGGGCGACTTCGGCCCCTGCACCGCCAGGACGGCGAGGTCGCGGTGCTGGTCGGTGATCGAGATCCCCTCTGGCGCAACCGCTTGCAGCTGGGCGACCACGGACGCGGTGTTCGCCGCGTTGGGCACCAGGAACACCTCGTGCTCGCCGACGAGGTAGGCGATCAGGTCGTCGACGACGCCGCCGGAGTCGTTGCAGCACAACGTGTATTGGGCTTTGCCGGGGACGATCTTGCCGAGGTCGTTGGTGAGCGTCGAGTTGACGAAGGCCGCCGCACCCGCGCCGGACACCAGTGCCTTGCCGAGGTGGCTGACGTCGAAGATGCCCACGCTCTCCCGCACCGCGGCGTGCTCGGCGACCGTGCCGGAGTAGGACACCGGCATGTTCCAGCCGCCGAACTCGGCGAAGGTGGCCCCCAGTGCGGCATGACGGTCGGCGATCGGCCCGGCGAGGAGTTCACTCATGCCGTCCACGCTATCGGGCGACCCCGCCCGCCGGGCACGGACGCGGCGTTCGTCTGCACGTCCTCCCGCTGGGACTCGGCGCCGCCGGAGCTGTGGCAGAGTTGACCGGGTGAGCAAGAACGACACCGTCGACCGCACGCGCGGCCCCGAACTCGAACTGTCCACCTCGATCGGCAAGGACGACTCCGCCCTGGTCATCGGCCTGATCAGCGCCTCGTCCCCCGACGACGCCGAGAAGGCCGACCCCACAGCCGAACCGACCCTTGCCATCGGCGACGGCATCCTCGACGACGCCCAGGCCGCCGCCATCACCGCCGCTCTCACCGCCCTCGGCGCGACCGGGTCCCACGGCGAGGTCACCCGGACCGCGGCCCCGGAGTCGCTGCCCGTCGACATCGTCGTCGCCGTCGGCCTGGGCGATGCCGACAACCTCGACGACGCCGACCAGGTCCGGCAGGCCGCCGGCGTCGTCGCCCGTGAACTCGACGGTCACGAGTCGGTCGCCACCACGCTCTCGGCCGTCGACCTGGCTGCCGCCGCCGAGGGACTGTTCCTCGGCGCCTACCGGTTCGACGAGTTCCGTTCGGACAAGTCGAAGCCCAAGAAGACTCCGCCGCAACGCATCACGCTGCTGGTCGAATCGAAGTCCAAGGAGGCCAAGGCCGCTGTGGAGCGCGCGGTCGCAGTGGCCGACTCGGTGGCGATCGCCCGCGACTTCGTCAACACCCCGCCGAGCCACCTGTATCCCGAGGAGTTCGCCGCCCGCGCCCGCACCCTCGGCAGCAAGGCCGGGCTCAAGGTCGAGATCCTCGACGACAAGCAGCTGGAGGCGCAGGGTTACGGCGGGATCATCGGCGTCGGCAAGGGCTCGTCCCGGCTGCCGCGCCTCGTCCGGCTGACCCACACCGCGAAGAAGTCGCCGAAGAAGGTCGCGCTCGTCGGCAAGGGCATCACCTTCGACACCGGCGGTATCTCGATCAAACCCGCCGCCAACATGGACGCGATGACCTCGGACATGGGCGGCGCGGCCGCGGTCATCGCGGCGACGATCCTGGCCGCCCGGCTCGATGTCGACGTGACGGTGATCGCCACCGTCCCCATGGCCGAGAACATGCCGTCGTCGACTGCGCAGCGCCCCGGCGACGTGCTCACCCAGTACGGCGGTCGCACGGTCGAGGTCCTCAACACCGACGCCGAGGGACGGCTGATCCTCGCCGATGCCATCGTGCGGGCCTGCGAGGACGATCCCGACTATCTCATCGACACCGCGACCCTGACCGGCGCCCAGATGGTGGCACTCGGCACCCGGACACCGGGCGTCATGGGCACCGACGGGTTCCGCGACCGGGTCGCGGCCCGGTCGGCCGATGTGGGTGAGAACGCCTGGGCGATGCCGCTCCCCGCCGAGCTGCGCGCAGACCTGAAGTCCCGCGTCGCGGACCTGGCGAACGTGACCCCCCACCGCTGGGGCGGGATGCTCGCCGCGGGCATCTTCCTGAAGGAGTTCGTGCCCGAGGACGTGCAGTGGGCCCACATCGACATCGCCGGGCCCGCCTTCAACACCGGCGGCCCGTGGGGTTACACGACGAAGGGCGGTACGGGCGTCCCCGTCCGGACCATCGCGGCCGTACTCGAGGACATCGCCGCGAACGGCTGAGAACACCTTCGGCGAGCCGCGGCCGAGACCGGTGCCGCGGCCGCCGGAGAATCGTTACCGACGAGTACGAGCCGAACCGAGTCGGCGGCTCACCGTACGGGTAGGGTTGGCCGCGGGGATGAGCGGCTGATCCGCCACTCATCTGCGCGGTCTTCAACCGCCTCCCGACCCCCGTGCCCACGGCGCACACACCACTGGGCATCACCTACAGACCACCACGTCGAGTTCAGGAGTTCACAACGATGGCCTTCTCCGTCCAGATGCCCGCCCTTGGTGAAAGTGTCACCGAGGGGACAGTCACCCGGTGGCTGAAGGAGGAGGGCGACACAGTCGAGGCCGACGAGCCGTTGCTCGAGGTGTCGACCGACAAGGTGGACACCGAGATCCCCGCCCCCACTTCGGGTGTGCTGACCAAGATCATCGCGCAGGAGGACGACGTCGTCGAGGTCGGCGGCGATCTCGCCCTGATCGGTGACGCCGACGAGGCCGGTTCCGACGACTCCGGTTCGGCCGATTCCGATTCCGACGCCGCCGGCGGCGACGAGCCGACCGAGGCCGCGCCCGAACCCGAGCCCGAGCAGGCCGCCGAGGAGCCCTCCGTCGACGAGGACGCGCCCGCCGAGAAGCCCACCGCCGACACCGGCTCGGGCTCGGCCGAGGGCACCGACGTGCTCATGCCCGAACTCGGCGAGTCGGTCACCGAGGGGACGGTCACCAACTGGCTGAAGGCCGTCGGCGACGAGGTCGCCGCCGACGAACCCCTGCTCGAGGTCTCCACCGACAAGGTCGACACCGAGATCCCCTCGCCGGTCGCCGGCACCCTGCTCGAGATCCTCGCGCAGGAGGACGATGTGATCGAGGTCGGCGGCAAGCTCGCCGTTATCGGTGATGCCTCGGCGGCTCCGTCGAAGAAGAAGCCCGAGCCGGAACCCGAACCGGAACCCGAGCCCGAGCAGGAGTCCGCGCCGGAGCCGGAGCCCGAGCAGGCGCCGGCCCCCGAGGAAGAGCAGAAGCCGCAGCCGAAGGCCCAGGAGTCCAAGGCCCCCGAGCCCAAGGCACAGGCCGCGGAGAAGTCCGACCCGCCGACCGTCGAGTCGACCCCGTACGTGACGCCGCTGGTGCGCAAGCTCGCCGCGGAGAACAACATCGACCTGAACGCCATCAAGGGCACCGGTGTCGGTGGCCGCATCCGCAAGCAGGACGTGCTCGCCGCGGCCGAGGAGGCCAAGGCCCCGGCGCAGGAGTCCGCCCCGGCCGCCAAGCCCGCGGCATCGTCGGCGCCGGCCGCGTCGTCGGGCTCGCCGGAGATCCGGCCCGAGCTCGCCGAGCTGCGCGGGACGACGCAGAAGATCAACCGCATCCGTCAGATCACCGCGAAGAAGACCCGCGAGTCGCTGCAGCAGAGCGCACAGCTCACCCAGGTCTTCGAGGTCGACATGACCCGCATCGCCGGGCTCCGCAAGGCGGCGAAGGAGAGCTTCAAGGCGTCCGAGGGCGTCAACCTGACGTACCTGCCGTTCATCGCGAAGGCCGTCGTGGAGGCGCTGAAGGCGCATCCCAACGTCAACGCGTCGATCGACGAGGACAAGAAGGAGATCACCTACTACGACAAGGTGCATCTCGGCATCGCGGTCGACACCCCGCAGGGGCTGCTGTCGCCGGTCATCCACAACGCCGACGACCTGTCGATCGCCGGTCTGGCCCGCGCCATCGCCGACATCGCGTCCCGGGCGCGCTCCAACGGCCTCAAGCCCGACGAGCTCGCCGGCGGCACGTTCACCATCACCAACATCGGAAGTCAGGGCGCGCTGTTCGACACCCCGATCCTGGTGCCGCCGCAGGCGGCGATGCTGGGCACCGGCGCGATCGTCAAGCGCCCGGTCGTCATCACCGGTGAGGACGGTTCGGAATCGATCGCGGTGCGGTCGATGTCCTACCTGCCGCTGACCTACGATCACCGTCTGATCGACGGCGCCGACGCGGGCCGCTTCCTCACCACGGTGAAGAAGCGTCTCGAAGAGGCCGCCTTCGCCGCGGACCTGGGCCTCTAGCCCAGATCTCCTTCAGACGGCACACCGAGGACACAGAATGCGCATCGCCGTCGCCGGATCATCGGGACTCATCGGCAACGCCCTGGTCAACTCGCTGCGCGCGGCGGGCCACACGGTCACACGTCTGGTCCGCCGCGAGGCACGCGCCGATGACGAGTTCAGCTGGGATCCCGAGACGATCGGCGTCCCGCCGGAGAGTCTCGACGGCGTCGAGGCGGTGGTCTCGCTGGGCGGTGTGGGAGTCGGCAACGGTCGGTGGACCGGCCGATTCAAACAGGAGCTCCGGGACTCGCGGATCACCCCCACCGAACTGCTCGCCGAGGCCGTCCGCGATCTCGGCATCCCGACGTTCGTGAGTGCCAGCGCCACGGGCTACTACGGGAACACCGGTGGCCACGCCGCGGTAGAGACCGACGGCCCCGGCGAGGGGTTCCTCGCCGACCTGGTCGTCGACTGGGAGCGCGCCGCCACCGCCGGCGTCGGCGCGGACACGCGTCTGGTCCTGCTCCGCACGGCGCCGGTCCTCAGCACGCACGGCGGCCTGCTGGGCAAACTCCGGCCGTTGTTCAAGCTCGGGCTCGGCGGACCGATAGGTGACGGCAAGCAGTACTTCTCGTGGATCAGCCTGATCGACGAGATCCGCGCCATCGAGTTCCTCCTCGACTCCGACGTGTCCGGGCCGGTGAACCTGAGTTCGCCGGGCGCCGTCCCGTTCGGTGAGTTCACCTCGGCTCTGGGCCGGGCCGTGCACCGCCCGACGATCCTGCAGGTACCCGCCTTCGCGGCGCGTCGGGTCGGCGGCGAGATGGCCGAGGAAATGATTCTGTTCAGTCAGCGCGTTACACCCAAGGTGCTGACCGATCACGGATTCACCTTCACCCATCCCGGTGTCGACGAGGCCCTGGCCTACGCCACCGGTTCCACCAGTCATGACTGAGCGTCCGATCCGCGGGAGTGCGGAACCGGTCGAGGTCCGCCATCTCGGCGTCGTCGACTACCAGACGGCCTATGACCTGCAGCACGGGCTGGCGACCGACCGCGCCGACGGCGTCCTGGACCACGACGTGCTGCTCCTGCTGGAGCATCCGTCCACCTACACCGCGGGCAAGCGCACGGAGGACGCCGACCGGCCCACCAACGGGGCGCCGGTCATCGACGTCGACCGCGGCGGCCGGATCACCTGGCACGGACCGGGACAACTCGTCGGCTATCCGATCGTGAAGCTTGCCGAGCCGCTCGACGTTGTCGAGTACGTCCGTCGCCTCGAGGCGGCCCTCATCTCGGTCTGCGCCGCTCTCGGCGTGACCACCGGCCGCGTCGACGGACGTTCCGGCGTGTGGATCACCGACGACGCCGGTGAACGCAAACTCGGACAGATCGGTATCCGCGTGGCACGCGGGGTGGCCCTGCACGGATTCGCACTCAACATCGACCCCGACATGTCGGCGTTCGAGGCGATCGTCCCCTGCGGGATCGCCGACGCCGGGGTCACGTCCCTGGCGCGCGAACTCGGCCGGCCGTTGTCGGTGGCCTCTCTGCTCGACGTCACCGCCGATGCCGTACTCGCCGCCCTCGACGCCACCGCGAACCCGGTCGCGTCGGCACAGTCCTCTCCATCCTCTACTGCGAGCGTAGGATCGATCCAGTGACCGCGTCCCCCATCACCCCCGGACCCGGTGCCCCCGAAGCCACACCCTCGGCCTCGGCATCCGCACCACAGACCCCGACCCCGGCCCCCGAGGGCCGCAAGCTGCTCCGCCTCGAGGTGCGCAACGCGCAGACCCCCATCGAGCGCAAGCCGGAGTGGATCCGCACCCGCGCGACGATGGGCCCGGAGTTCACCGAACTCAAGGGCCTGGTCAAGCGCGAGGGTCTGCACACCGTCTGCGAAGAGGCCGGCTGTCCCAACATCTACGAGTGCTGGGAAGACCGCGAGGCGACGTTCCTCATCGGCGGCGAGCAGTGCACCCGACGCTGCGACTTCTGCCAGATCGACACCGGCAAGCCCGCCGAACTCGACCGCGACGAACCCCGCCGCGTCGCCGAGAGCGTCCAGGCGATGGGCCTGCGCTACTCGACCATCACCGGCGTCGCCCGCGACGACCTACCCGACGAGGGTGCCTGGCTCTACGCCGAGACCGTCCGCGCGATCCACCGCCTCAACCCCGGTACCGGTGTGGAGAACCTCATTCCGGACTTCCACGCCAAGCCCGACCTGCTGGCCGAGGTCTTCGACGCCCGGCCCGAGGTACTGGCGCACAACCTCGAGACCGTGCCGCGCATCTTCAAGCGCATCCGCCCGGCCTTCCGCTACGAGCGGTCCCTCGAAGTCCTTACCGCCGCACGCGATTTCGGCCTGGTGACGAAGTCGAACCTCATCCTCGGGATGGGCGAGACCCCGCAGGAGGTGCAGTCGGCGATCGTGGATCTGCACGAGGCGGGCTGCGACATCCTGACCATCACGCAGTACCTGCGTCCCTCGCCGCGGCATCATCCGGTTGAGCGGTGGGTCAAGCCCGAGGAGTTCGTCGATCACTCCGAGTTCGCCGAGGAGGTCGGATTCGCCGGCGTCATGGCGGGTCCGCTGGTGCGGTCGTCGTACCGGGCGGGCCGCCTGTACGCGCAGGCGATGGCCCATCACGGTCGCGAGATCTCACCGGCTCTCGCGCACCTGGCGGCCGAGGGATCGGCCAGCCAGGAGGCCTCCAGCCTGATGGCACGCCTCGCCCGCTGACGCCCCGCGCGTCCGGTGATCATCGGACGGTCACCCGATGCCCCGATCGCTCGATCCACGTACGTAAACTGGCCTCATGGCAAAGGCGCAGGTGAGCAAAGAGGTCAAGGCCGAGAAGAAGAAGGCCCGTAAGGCCGCATCGAAGGAACGGCGCCAGCAGCTCTGGCAGGCCTTCCAGATGCAGCGCAAAGAAGACAAACGACTCATCCCCTACATGGTGGGTGTCATCGTCCTGTCGATCGCGGTCTTCACCGCTCTCGGATTCGTTCTCGGTTCGCCGTGGCTGCTGATCCCGCTGGGCGTGGTGCTGGGCATCCTCGGCGCCTTCATCCTGTTCGGCCGTCGCGTCCAGAAGAACGTGTACACCAAGGCCGAGGGACAGCCCGGCGCCGCCGGATGGGCACTGGGCAACATGCGCGGGCAGTGGCGGGTCAAGCAGGCCGTGGCCGGCACCTCCCAGCTCGACGCCGTGCACCGCGTCATCGGCAAGCCCGGCATCATCCTGGTCGCCGAGGGCTCCCCGACTCGCATCAAGTCACTGCTCGGCCAGGAGAAGAAGAAGGTCGCGCGGGTCGTCGGCGACACCCCGATCTACGAGATCATGGTCGGCAACGACGACGGCCAGGTCCCGCTGTCGAAGCTCGAGCGGCACCTCAACAAGCTGCCCAGCAACATCGACCGTAAGCGGATGGAGACCCTGGAAGGCCGGCTGTCCGCCCTCGGCAGCAAGGCCCCCGGCCCCGGCATGCCGAAGGGTCCCCTGCCCGCGAATGCCAAGATGCGCAGCATGCAGCGCACGGCGCGCCGCCGCGGCTGACGCCTCCGCGTGGCCCGACTCAACCCATACGGGTCATCGTGGGTGATGAGCGACCCGAGCGCGTCTCAAGGACGAAAAGGTACGGCCCCACGATCTGCACGTCGACGTCGTCCGCGTCTCGCGTCTCTTTCAACCGCCACGCCTGCTCACCGCTCTGCGGGTCATAGGCAACCAACGCCCGCGGGCCGGGTTCGTCTTGCTCTCCGTCTCCTTCGAAGATCAGGCGTGTGCCGTCAAAGGCCTTGTACCGCTGGTGAGTGCTCATCGGGATCGTTGCCCCGGCGACGCCGGAAGCGGCCTCGATGAAAGTCCACCGGTAGCCGACATCGGCCAGCGCCTGCACGCCGACGTAGCGGCCAGCCAGGAGGGAGACGTCGTCGACGATGTTGCCCTCGACGGACCAGAGCAGCTTCCCGTTCACGGTGGACACTGCGCCGGCGATCGGGCGGTCGGATTTGTTCTCGCCCTGGACGGGCAACAATGCGCCCTCGGTCGCGGTCGGGCGCCCGTTCGGGAGTTCGAGATCCGCCAACAGGCCGTGTTCGATACCCTGCCGATCGAAGAGCCTCAGGGATCGGCGCGGATAAACGGTGTGACTGACCGCAAAACCGGTTCCCGTCGCCGCGACCCTGATCCAGGTGTTCGCACTTCCCTGCGCGTCATCATCATCGGCCGCGCCTCCCGGTCCGCGAAGTTCGTCGTCGGCGGCGGAGTCGTAGAGGACGTCGCCGGTAGGCAGCGACAGGACTCGAACTCCTACTTCGCTGTCGCCGACGACAATCACGTCGCCGGCCTCGGACAACGCCGGGTCACCTATCTGCTCGGGAAGCACCTGGGTCCACCGCTGTCGCCCGTCGGATTCGAACGCCGTCAGGGTGGTCGTGGCCCGATAGCTCACAGAGTCGTACAACACCGACGTGACCAGAAAGCCGTCTGCTGCGCGGACGATCTGGCTCCGGCCAGACCGCACGGTCGCGGTCGCCGAGACCGCGCCCGTGGCAGCCTCGAGAAACGCCACTTCGGTCTGTCGGTCACTCACCGAGGCGACACAGGCGAGTCGTCGGTCCCGACTCAACGCGCAATCACTGGCCAGGAACGTTGACGGGTTGCGCCACAGCGCTCTTCCGTTCGTCTGGTCGAGCGCCACGACCCCGCCTGCCGACGTGAGGTCCGATGACGCACCAGCGATGACCATCCGGTCGTCGGCGGCGAGGGGAATCACGTACGTCGCGGGTTCCGGCGAGCCGAGAGCGAGTTCCTCCGACGTTTCCCACAGCGGTTCGGGTTGCGTGGGTAAGGCGCGGATGACCGGGTCCTCGCCGTGCTCCCCCGTCGGCGCACCGAGCACGGTACCCGATCCTTCGACCGTGCGTGGTACCGCCAGCGTCACGGTCAGCACAGTCGCGAGCGCGAGCGTCCCGAGTACGAGGATCGCCAGTCCGGTCGTCGTACCGGTTCCGCGACGGGCCCTCGGGGATCGCGAGGGCGGCATTCCGACCGAGTGATAGTCGCCTGGGTACGGCCGGGTCAAGGCTTCGCATCCAGCAGACGAAGCGAACCCGACTCGCCGGCCACACCGGTGATGACTTGAAAGAGGTACGGTCCGACGAAACGGTATTCGCGCTCGCCGTCCGGGTTTCCAAGCGTCCATACCTCACGTCCGCTCGACAGTTCGTAGGCGACCATCTGCGGAACACCGTAGTTCGAACCGAACCTGTCTGCGAAGACGGCCCGAACTCCGTCGAAAGCGAGGAGACGGTTGTTCCCGGCGGCCATGGTCGTCGCGCTCTGTGGTTTGTCGAGATCGAGAACCACCCATTCCTCGGAGTTGCTGCCCGTCGTCTCAGAACCGGCCACATACTGCCCACCCAATAGTTCGGTACCGAGAAGGCTGCCGGCGAACGCCGTCAGAGCGACGACCTCGAGCGTCTCCAATGAGGCGGCACCGATGGCCTGACGGTTGTCCACATCGGTTCCGGTGACGGGGATGAGGTCTCCTTCTGAACCGGACGGCGCGAAGGGCAGCACGACGCCGTCGATCGTGCCGCGTAGGGTGCCGCTGTCGTCATAGACGGTGGTGGTACGGGCGCTCGTCAGGATGCTGACCGCGAAGCCGGGCCGGGCCACGGCGACCTGGATGATGGCCGACCCGCCCGGACCGCCGTGGGGCTCGAGGTCCTGGGCGGAGTCGTACAGCACA
This sequence comes from Gordonia sp. SCSIO 19800, assembly GCF_018132775.1. Classification (NCBI taxonomy): domain Bacteria; kingdom Bacillati; phylum Actinomycetota; class Actinomycetes; order Mycobacteriales; family Gordoniaceae; genus Gordonia; species Gordonia sp. SCSIO 19800. The sequence goes on from NZ_JAGRQM010000008.1 coordinate 160,645, forward strand.
GTTCCAGTGTCGAGGGCGTACACCCGCGCTCCGCGCTTGTAGTCAGAGACCGCCACCACGTTGCCGGACTCGGACAGTTCCGGATCGGACAGCCCCACGGGAGGACGCTGCACCCAGGAATGCGAACCGTCGGAACTGAACCAGTTCAAGGTCGCCGCATAAACGGCCTCGGTTTCGACGAACCGCCGGCTCGTGACGAGGAAGCCGTTACCTGCGGAGGCGAGGGTCGGGTCTTGTGGACCGTCTGCGATCTCGAACGATTTCGTCGCCGTCACCGCACCGGTGCCGACCGCGATGAACCCGAGATCGACGGTGGTCGGCGCACTCCCGCGACGGAGGCAGGCGAGCCTGCCATCGCGGCTGAGAGCGCAGGTCTCGGCTCGAAACGCCGATGTCTCGGGCCAGAGTTGCCTGCCGTCCGCAGCGTCGAAGGCCATCAGTTCGGTGACGGATGCGCTCGTGGGACCGCCGACGACGATCTGCCGATCAGCTGCGAGCACCGTCGGCACCCGGGTGGTGTCCGGGGTTCGCAGCCCGGCGATGTCAGACATGTCCGCCGACCACCGCGGGGTCGGGGTGGTTGCCAGGGGGTCGACATCGGGATACCTGTCGTCGACCGCGCTGCGGTCTGTGGTCGCCGCGCTGTCTGCCACCACCGCGGCGTGCCCGTCAACAGACCGAGGCACCGCCAGAGTGACGATCACCCCCATCGCAACGATCACCGTGCCCATGAAAAGGGCCACGACGGCCCCCGACTTCCCCCGCATGCGACCACTAAATCACAGCGACGATGGCCATCCCGCCCCTAGTTCCACAGCGAATCGATTAGCGTATGGAGAACGACCTGCCGCCCCGGGTCAGCGGGTCCGGACGAGCGCGGTACCGGTTGCGCGGTCGTGCAGGGCGCGTCCGTTGTAGTCGTTGATCAGCGCCGGGACCAGGAAGATCATCAGCAGCTGGCGGAAGAAGGCCCGGACGATCCCGACCGCCGCCGGGCTCTGCTCGCCGGTCGCTTCGGCGGTGTTGCGCTCGACGCCATAATCCACTCGGGCGACGCGCATCCCGATGACGAGCTGGCCCGGGGTGAACCCGAACAGCGTCACCGCGAAGATGCCCATGACGAACCACACGCCCATCTGCGCGGTGCCCAGATGCGGCGAGTTGAAGCCACCGAAGAACGCCATCGCGAGCCCGCCGGCGATCAGCCAGTCGACGAGCAGGCCGGCCACCCGCGGCCAGCCGGTGGCCAGCGACCCGGGACCGCTCTCCGGCAGGCCGAGATCCTGTCCCCGGTACTCGTTGTCCACGCCGTCCGCGGGACCGATCTGCGGTCCCGACAGCCAGGAACCCGTGACTCGTCCCATCGGTGATGACTCCTCTCACGCGACCGCGCAACCCCCTCGGTCCGCGTCGTCGCCGCACTGGGAACCATCGTAGTCGCTGGTTGTCGTGACCCGTCCCGCCCGTTGGCCCCTGCCGCTAGGGTTGGGATGCGCCGAGTGCGACGGCCCCCGATCACGCTGTGTAGCCAACACCACTGCGCGTGTAACACGGGGGAAACACGGACTTGACGCATGGGCAACTTCGCCTCCATACGGTTGCCGCTGAGATCCGCTGCTGTTTCTCAGTGGCGGATGTGGCGTGTCCCCATACACGGACCACCGATCACGAAGGAGTCACCGCACGGTGTACAGCAGTAAAGAAGAACTACTCGAGGGCATCAAGAAGGAAGGTGTCGAGTACGTCGACATCCGTTTCTGCGACCTGCCCGGTGTCATGCAGCACTTCTCGATCCCCGCGTCGGCCTTCGACGAGGACGTCTTCGAGGACGGGCTGGCGTTCGACGGATCGTCGGTGCGTGGCTTCCAGTCGATCAACGAGTCGGACATGATGCTGCTGCCCGACCCGGCCACCGCGCGGATCGATCCGTTCCGCAAGGCCAAGACGATGAACCTCAGCTTCTTCGTCCACGACCCGTTCACCCGCGAGGCCTACAGCCGCGACCCGCGCAACGTCGCCCGCAAGGCCGAGGACTACCTCGCCTCCACCGGCGTCGCCGACACCTGCTTCTTCGGTGCCGAGGCCGAGTTCTACATCTTCGACTCGGTGTCCTTCGGTTCCGAGATGAACGGCACCTTCTACGAGGTCGAGTCCGAGTCCGGCTGGTGGAACACCGCGTCGCCGACCGATCCCGACGGCAGCCCCAACCTCGGCTACAAGGTCCGCCCGAAGGGTGGGTACTTCCCCGTCGCACCGTACGACCACTACGTCGACCTGCGTGACGAGATGTCCACCAACCTGCAGAACTCGGGCTTCGAGCTCGAGCGCGGCCACCACGAGGTCGGCACCGCGGGCCAGGCGGAGATCAACTACAAGTTCAACACTCTGCTCCACGCAGCCGATGACGTGCAGCTGTTCAAGTACATCATCAAGAACACCGCATGGCAGAACGGCAAGTCGGTCACCTTCATGCCGAAGCCGCTCTTCGGCGACAACGGTTCGGGCATGCACGCCCACCAGTCGCTGTGGAAGGACGGCAAGCCGCTGTTCCACGACGAGGCCGGCTACGCGGGCCTGTCGGACCTGGCGCGCTACTACATCGGTGGCATCCTGCACCACGCACCGTCGCTGCTGGCGTTCACCAACCCGACCGTGAACTCCTACAAGCGTCTGGTGCCGGGCTACGAGGCCCCGATCAACCTGGTCTACAGCCAGCGCAACCGGTCGGCCTGTGTGCGTATCCCGATCACCGGCAACAACCCGAAGGCCAAGCGCCTCGAGTTCCGTTGCCCGGACAGCTCGGGCAACCCGTACCTGGCGTTCGCCGCGATGATGATGGCCGGCCTGGACGGCATCAAGAACAAGATCGAGCCGCACGAGCCCGTCGACAAGGACCTCTACGAGCTCCCGCCGGAAGAGGCCAAGAGCATCCCGCAGGCCCCGACCTCGCTGGCCGCGGTCATCGACCGTCTCGAAGAGGATCACGAATACCTCACCGCCGGTGGCGTGTTCACCGAGGACCTCATCGAGACCTGGATCGCGCTCAAGCGTGAGAACGAGATCGAGCCGGTGCAGATCCGTCCGCACCCGTACGAGTTCTCGCTGTACTACGACTGCTGAGCCCAGGCTCCGACGTCGACTCGGCCCGCTCCGCGATCGCTCTCCGATCGCCGAGCGGGCCGTTTCGTTGTCGGCCGGTTCGATCCATCAATCCGCGCGAGCAGCCGTGTCCGACCGTCCCGCCGTGCGACGATGAGCCGCATGGGCACACTGCTGACGTCCGACGAGTTCGAGATCCGCCTGCTGTTCGCGGAGTCGGTCCCGGAGGTGATGCAGTTCGTCCGCGACGTGGTCCGGCAGCGCGAACCGATCGCCCTCGAGCTCGAGGGGTCGGCGCACATCGTGAATCTCGCCAACGTACGGCACTTCTCGTTGGTCGACGAGACCGACGACGTCGTAGCGGATTCCGACGAGCGGACCACGGTCGTTCTCTCCATCGCCGAGGCCAAGGAGTGACGACCCGAGCCAGCGCCGCCGGACCAGGCCGGACCGTCAGTCGCCGGCGGCGATGATCACCTTGAGCGCGTGCTCGTCGGCAGCGTTCGCGAACGTGTCGTACGCCTCGTCGAACTGATCGAACGTGAACCGGTGGGTGATGAACTTCTCCGGGGAGATGTCCCCGCGTTCGATGCTCTCCAGGAGTTCGGGTGCGGTCGTGGCGTTGACCAATCCGGTGGTGATCGTGAGGTTGTTGATCCAGTCCCGCTCGATCGGGAAGGTGACGCTCTCCCCGTGCACGCCGACGTTGGCGACATGACCGCCGGGACGGACGGAATCGAGCGCGACGCCGAACGTCGCGGGCACCCCGACCGCCTCGATCGCCACGTCCACCCCGAGCCCGCCTCGGCTGAGTTCCTTGAGTTGCGCGACCACGTCCCCGCCTGCGTTGACGTCGATCGTGTCGGTCGCACCGAAGTCGCGCGACTGCTCGAGCCGGAACTTGTTGCCGTCCACGGCGATCACCTTCGACGCGCCGGCCGCCGACGCCGTCATCACCGACGCCAGCCCGACCGGCCCGACCCCGACGACGGCGACGACGTCGCCCTCTGCGACGGCGCCGTAGAGCACCCCGATCTCGTAGCCGGTCGGCAGGATGTCGCTGAGCATCGTGCCCTGCTCGGGAGTCACCTTCTCGGGAAGCGCGATCAGACCGTTGTCCGCGAACGGAACCCGGACGTACTCGGCCTGGGTGCCGTCGATGAGGTGACCGAAGATCCAGCCGATGCCACCCACTGTCTGGCAGTGCGACGTCAGACCCGCTCGGCAGAACTCGCACGTTCCACACTTGCTCACGCAGGACACGATCACGCGATCCCCGACCCGAACCCGCTCGCAGCCCGGACCGACCTCGGTGACCACTCCGACGCCCTCGTGCCCGAGGATCCGACCCGGCGTGACCGCCGCTACGTCGCCCTTGAGGATGTGCAGATCGGTTCCGCAGATGGTGGTCACCTCCATCTTGACGATGGCGTCCGTCGGTTCCAGCAGGACCGGATTCGGAACGTCCTCCCAGGCCTTCTGACCTGGACCGTGATACACGAGAGCTTTCATGGCCGACTCCTTGTGGTTGCGGGTCCTCGCGCGAAGATTAGGCATGGGTGCGCTCGCAGAACGTCTCACCTTGAGACGACTGCCCGGCCGGGAAGAAGTCTCACTTGATGGCGACAGGGTTGACAGGAGAACCGGTGGCCTCGTTGATCTTCAGCGGCGCGGCCACGTAGAAGAACGTGTAGACCCCGTCGTCGGCGCAATCGGCGGCGAGCTTCTCGAGGTCGCAGATCTCGGTGAACGCCACGCCGAGGTTGCGCATGAGCGCGTTGTGCAGCACCAGAGCGGCGCCGTTGTTCGGGTCCACGGTCACCCCGTTCGCGATGGTGTCGGTCACGAGATTCGGTATCTCCATCTCCTGGAACCAGGACACGAGTTCGCGGGAGTAGACGAGGCCGGATTCGCAGAAGTCGCTGTAGAACTCGACGGCGTTCTCGAAGAACAGTTGCAGGTGATTGGTTCGGATCACCACGATGTCGCGCGGCTGGATCTCCGTGCCCTGGTACTCGGCACACGCGATCAGATCCTCGTGGTCGAACGTCTCGTACGGCTCCAGGTAGGCCTTACCCCGGTGACGTGCGATGTCGAGGAGCACGGCGCGACCGACCACTCCACGCTCGGCGATCGGCGCGACGCTGGCCCTCGACAAGCCCCCGATCGTGGTCCTCGAGTCGTACCCGTTCCAGATCTGGCCGTCGTACCAGACGTGGCCGAGCGCGTCGTACTGCGTGGAACCCTGGAGCGATGCGGTGAGCTTGTCGTCGGCGCAGTGCATGCCTCCGGGGAAAGCAGGCCCTTTGCCGTCATCCCAGTGCGATTCGTCAAGGGTCATCTCGCGAGTGGCAGGGCTACGACCCGGCCACACGGGGTCACCGTGGGGATCGCCGATCAGGCGCTGAAGCGTGAACACCGCGCCCCGCCTGATCTGCGCCGCGCCCGCCAAGACCTGTGCGGCCGTCAGATGGTTCAGGCTGCCCACCTCGTCATCGGGTCCCCATCTGCCCCAATTGGTGGGCGAGTCGGCGAGGATCTCGCTGAGATCGGGCACGGCGGCATCTGCCATCGATTCACCTTCCGCAGGGTGTCAGCGCGCGACGCGCGCTGGATGTGCAATCGGGTGCCGAGCGGCAACGCTGACGTGCGTCGAAACAGCACCCGCAATACGGCATGTGATCCGTAACACTTTTGGGACTTGTTACCCTGCCGACTCACCGAATACGACCGTAGTTTGGACGAATGACCCGTGATGTATACGTCGAAGACCTCGTACCCGGTGACCGGATTCGCCTCGAAGGCACCCCGCGAGTGGTTCGCACCACCAGCCGTCTCGACGACAACCAGCTACGCATCGAGCTCGTCAAGGGCCACGACGACCTGAGTGAGGTCATCCTGGACCGCACCGTCAAGCTGCAGGTCAACTGACGCCTGATTCGACGATCCCGACGTTCGGGCGGACCTATGGGTCAGGCCGCCCGGGCGCCGTCGAGATCGCCGAACACCGCCTGATTGTGGTCGAAGGCCGCGATGGCCTCGTCGACGAGCCGTTCGATCCCCTCGGCATCGAGCGGTAGCGCGTCGAGCCGTGCCCGGTAGGCGTCCTTGTAGCGCTTGAGCTTGTCGATCCCGTCGAACGAGTAGAAGCTCAGCGCCGCGTCGTCGACCCCGTAATGCTCTCGCATGCGGTGGGCCACCACCTGGCCACCGCTGAGGTCGCCGAGATAGCGGGTGTAGTGGTGTGCGACATATCGTGCCGGGTCGTCACGCGTGGACTCGATCGCGGTCACATAGCGCGCGACCGCCGGCAGCGGCGACGCCGTCGACGGGTCGATGCCGAAGGAGGCGAGGTCGGCGCCGAGGCGTTGCAGGCGAAGCAGTTTCGGGTCGAGCACGGCGTCGGCCACCGGGTCCCCCGCCAGGTCGGCACCGACACGCTCGAGCGCCTCGTAGACGAAGTACAACTGGACCGCCAGGCGCTGATACTCGCCGGAGTCCAACCGGCCCGACATCAGATCGTCGATGAACGGCGCATGCTCGGCGCGCTCGTGCGCCACCGCTGTGGCCGAACGCAGACGTTCGGAGATACTCGGGCGGTCGTGTGGTCCGACGTTCTCGGGATCGGGCGTCATGATGCCACCAGTGTTACCACCAGAGTCCGGTGATCGGAACCCGGCAGGTAGTGGGTGTCCATCGACGTGGCCACGAAACCGCGCAGGATGACCCGGTCGATGGCGACCAGCGGCCGGTTGCCGAGCTGCTTGTCGGTGGGATAGCTCGGCAGGAACCCGGCACCGGCCATGTCGGTGCCGTCGACGAGCCCGTTGGTCAGCAGGCTGCGGTACTTCGCGTGATTCCAGGTGGAGTTGTAGTCCCCGATCGCGATCACCCGGCCGGGTGGGAGCTCGGCGAAATGTGCGGCGAGCGTGTCCATGTCGTCGTGCCAGTCCCAGTTGCGACCCCACAGCGGCGCCGCCGGGTGGATGGCCAGGACCTGGGTCCCGGCGGCGCCGGGCAGGTCGGTGCGGGCCTGCAGGTTGTGCAGCACCGTCCCCGGGATGTTGTATCGCTCGTCCAGCGGGCGCTTGCTGAACATCGCGGTGCCGGCCGCGTAGGTGTACGGAATGGCGAACTCGTGCGGCAGCGAGCGGCCGATCTCACTGCGCCGCAGACGTTCCAGCGCCTCGGGGGTGACCTCTTGGAGGGACACGAGGTCCGGATCGGCATCGGCGACGATCTTCTCGAGCGCACCCAGGTCGCCTCCGCCGAAGAGGAGGTTGGCGGAGACGACGGTGAACCGCTCGCCGGACGGCGCCGCGTTGGCGATGACCAGCGGCACCTGGGTGTAGGCCAGACCGCCGACGGCCACGAGCGCAATCGCCAGCATGAACCAGCGCCGCAGGACCGCGAAGACGACGATCGCGATCACTCCGGGGATCAACGCGAACTGCACGGCGCTGGTGAGGTACAGCGCGACGTCACCGCGGGACGGGTAGAAGTGCAGGAACACGCCCAGCACCACGCCGGCGAGCATCGCCCACCCCAGGACGTACGCGGCCGCCCACAGAAATCTCGTCATCGCTCCCCCATGTGATCCGGTGTTCCCCCGCCGGAGTCAGCTGCGCCCTTCCACGCCCGTCCGCTTCTCTCCGCGCTCAGGCCCCGAAGACCTTCAGCACCACGGCCTTGGCCCGGCGCGTCACCCGGAGATAATTCTCCAGGAACTCGTTGGCCTGGTCCTCCGGCCATCCCGCGGCAAACGCGATCTGGCGCAGTTGTGCACCCGGCCCAGGTAGTTGATCGATCGGCTTGCCACGCACCAGGACCAGCGCGTTGCGCGCCTTCGTCGCGGTCGTCCAGGCGTCCTTCAACAGCGCGACGTCGTTCTCCGACAACAACTCCGCCGCGCCGATGGCATCCAGTGAGTCCAGCGTCGACGTGTTGTGCAGGCTCCGATAGCGGTGCGCATACTTCAGCTGCAGGAGCTGCACCGTCCACTCGATGTCGGCGAGACCACCGCGGCCGAGCTTGGTGTGGGTGGCCGGGTCGGCTCCGCGCGGCAGTCGCTCGGCGTCCACGCGGGCCTTGATCCGGCGGATCTCCCGAACGGCGTCGTTGCTGACACCGCCGGCCGGATACCGCACGTGGTCGATCATGTGCAGGAAGTCGATGCCGAGCGCCTCGTCGCCTGCGACCTGGTGCGCGCGCAGCAACGCCTGGACCTCCCAGGGCTGGGCCCATTGCGCGTAGTACGCGGCGTAGGACGCGAGGGTTCGCACGATGGGGCCGTTCCGGCCCTCGGGCCGTAGTCCGGTGTCGACCTCCAGCGGCGGGTCCGCGCTGGGGCTGCCGAGCATCGACCGCACGTTCTCCGCGATCGTCTGTGCCCACTTGAGTGCCTCGGACTCCTCGGCGTCTCGATCGGGCTGGCAGACGAACATCACGTCGGCGTCCGAGCCGTAGCCGAGTTCGCCGCCACCGAGCCGGCCCATGCCGATCACCGCGATGCGCGCCGGCGCCCGAGTTCCCCGCTCGCGCTCGGAGATGTTGATAGCCACGGTGAGCGCTGCGTTGAGCACCGCCGCCCACACGCTGGACAGTGCCTTGCAGACGGCAGGCACGTCCAACAGTCCCAGTACGTCGGCGGACGCGATGCGGACGAGCTCGGCGCGCCGATGCGAACGCGCTACGGCCACAGCGCGTTTCATGTCCTGCTGGCGGACCGTCGAGGCGACGAGGCCCTTGGCGACGTCCTCGGGGCGCACGTTGCACAGCTTGGGCCCGTCCGGCCCGTCGGAGTACTGGTGGATCACCTCGGGGGAACGCATCAGCATGTTCGCGATGTACTCCGACGTCCCGAGCACCTTCATCAGCCGCGCCGCCACCACGCCGTCGTCGCGCAGCAGTCGCAGGAACCAGTCGGTGTCCTCCATCACGTCGCACAGCCGGCGGTAGTTCAGCAGGCCGGCATCGGGATCCGGTGTGTCCCCGATGTGTTCGAGCAACTGCGGCAGGATGAGCAGCTGGATCTGACCACGGCGTCCCGGCGCGTTCGACAGCGCGCGGATATGGCTCAGTGCCCGATCGGGTTTCGCGTAACCCAGTGCGGCCAGCCGCCTCTCGGCGGAGGTGTCGGTCAGGGTGAGCTCGTCGGTCTTGAAGCGCGTGACCGCCTCGAGCAGCGGGCGGTAGAACAGCTTCTGGTGCAAGCGGCGGACCCGCAGGCTCTGGTGGCGGATCTGTTCGCGCAGCACCCCAGTCGCGTCGAGTTCGCCCTCTCGCCGGATGTGCGCGGCGCGGGCGAGCCAGCGCAACGCCTCGTGGTCGTCGGGCTGCGGCAAGAGATGCGTCCGGGACATGCGCTGCAGCTGCAGCCGATGTTCGAGGAGACGCAAGAACTGGTACGACGCACTGAGATTCGCGGCGTCGTCGCGTCCGACGTAACCGCCCGCGGTGAGCGCGGCCAGCGCGTCGACGGTCGGCATCACGCGCAGGTTCTCGTCCACCCGGCCGTGCACCATCTGCAGGAGCTGGACCGCGAACTCGACGTCGCGCAGACTGCCGCGCCCGAGTTTGAGGTTGCGCTCGCGCTCGTCCTCGGGGAGCAGGGATTCGACGCGGCGTCGCATCTTCTGCACCTCGGGCACGAAGTCGGGCCGCTCGGCCGCCTTCCACACCATCGGTTTGACCGCGGCGATGTAATCGTCGGCGAGCTGCATGTCGCCGGTCATCGCCCGGGCCTTGAGCAGCGCTTGGAACTCCCAGGTCTTGGCCCACCGTTCGTAGTAGGCCACATGCGATTCCAGGGTTCGGGTCAGCGCTCCGGACTTCCCCTCGGGCCGTAGCGCGGCATCGACCTCGAAGAACGCGAGCGAACCGATGCGCATCATCTCGCCCGCGATCCGCGCCGCGGTACCGTCGGCCGGGTCACTGACGAAGATGACGTCGACGTCGCTGACGTAGTTCAGTTCGCGCGCACCGCATTTGCCCATCGCGACCACGGCGAGCCGGACCGGGATGGGATCGTCCCCGCAGACCTCGGCGAAGGCGACGGCGAGGGCGGCGGTCAGGGCGGCGTCGGCGCAGTCGGACAGGTAGGCACCCACCTCGGGCAACCACATCACCGGTTCGTCCTCGACGGTCGAGGCGACGTCGTGGGCCGCGAGTTGCAGGATCAGGTTGCGGTAGGCCAGGCGGAGTGCGATGACGGCCTTCGGGCCGGTGAGCGCCGACCGGTACACCCGGTTGCCCTTCTCGACCTCGCCCGGAACGGGCTCGGCACCGACGGAGGCGAGCATCAGACGGTCGACCTCGGCACGGTCGGGCAACTCGTCGGCGAGCAGGAGCCGCCAGCTCGACGGTTCGGCGACCAGGTGATCGGCGAGCGCGTCCGACGAACCGATGACCGCGAACAGGCGCCCACGGAATGCGCGCTCCGCGCGCACCAGGCCGTCGATCTCGGACCACTCGTCGCCGACGGCGCTGCGCAACCGCACGAGCGTACGGAGGGCCAGGTCGGCGTCGGGAGACCGCGACAGGGCCCACAACACGTCGACCGATTCTGGCGTGTTCCACCCGAGATCGGCGAGGTTCCGGGGTGCGGAGTCGTCGAGCAGACCCAGCCGGCCCGCGCTGGGGACGGTGCTGCGTCCGGCTCGCCCCGGGGGTCCCGATCGTGTTGTCACATCACAAAAGTAGCGACCGGATCCGATCGGCACGACATCGCGGTCCCCGACCGGGCAAGGCAGCCCTTACAGCGGCAGGTAGTTCTGCAGCTCGAACGGGGTCACGAGGCTGCGGTAATTGGTCCATTCCGTCCACTTGTTGCGCAGGAAGTAGTCGAACACGTGCTCGCCGAGGGCCTCGGCGACCAGCTCCGAGTTCTCCATCTCCTTCAGCGCGTCGGCGAGGCTGCCGGGGAGTTCCTTGTAACCCATCGCGCGACGCTCGGCCGAGGTGAGTGCCCAGACGTCGTCCTCGGCCTCGTCGGGCAGCTCGTAGTCCTCGTTGATGCCCTTGAGCCCGGCGGCCAGCAGCACCGCGAAGGTCAGGTACGGATTGCAGGCGGAGTCGGGGCTGCGGACCTCGATGCGGCGTGACGACGCCTTGTTCGGCGTGTAGAGCGGGAGGCGGATCAGCGCCGAGCGGTTGGCGCCGCCCCAGGTGGCCGCGGTCGGCGCCTCGCCACCGTGGATGAGCCGCTTGTAGCTGTTCACCCACTGGTTGGTGACCGCGCTGATCTCCGAGGCGTGATGCAGGATGCCGGCGATGAACTTCTTCCCGGTGGCCGAGAGCTGCATCGGGTCGTCGGGGTTATGGAAGGCGTTGAGGTCGCCCTCGAACAGGCTGAGGTGGGTGTGCATCGCCGAACCGGGGTGCTCGCTGAACGGCTTGGGCATGAACGTCGCCCACACGCCTTCGTTGATCGCCACCTCCTTGATGAGGTAGCGGAACGTCATCACGTTGTCGGCCATCGACAGCGCGTCGGCGTAGCGCAGGTCGATCTCCTGCTGACCGGGCGCACCCTCGTGATGGGAAAACTCGACCGAGATGCCCATCGACTCCAGGGCCTCGATCGCATGCCGCCGGAAGTTGGGCGCGGCGTCGTGGACGGCCTGGTCGAAGTACCCCCCGGAGTCCGCCGGAGTCGGCACCGACCCGTCCAGGGGCGCTTCCTTGAGGAGGAAGAACTCGATCTCGGGGTGGACGTAGCAGCTGAAGCCGAGGTCGGCGGCCTTGTTGAGCTGCCGGCGCAGCACATGCCGTGAGTCGGCCCAACTGGGAGTGCCGTCGGGCATCGCGATGTCGCAGAACATGCGTGCGGAATGGTGCCGACCGGCCGAGGTTGTCCACGGCAGCACCTGGAAGGTCGACGGATCAGGCTTGGCCACGGTGTCGGCTTCCGAGACCCGGGAGAATCCCTCGATGGACGAGCCGTCGAAGCCGATACCCTCGGCGAACGCGCCCTCGAGTTCGGCCGGGGCGATCGCCACGGACTTCAGATAACCGAGGACGTCGGTGAACCACAGTCGGACGAAGCGGATGTCGCGCTCCTCGAGGGTCCGCAGCACGAATTCCTTTTGGCGATCCATGGTCGCCGACATTAGAAGTACGCTGTTAAATCCGTGTTACACGCGCAATTCCAACTCGATGTGCTGCAGTTTTACGGACTCAATCCCACATCGTGAGACGTCCGACCAGTAGCTGGGACGCGGGGCCGGGCACGAAATCCCAAGTGAACTGCCGACAGAGTCGCACACGGCGCTCTCGACCCCGTCCGCGCGTGTGACCAATCGCATACACATGGCAGGTCACAACAGGTCGTCCTAGTGAAACAATGGCCTACGTCCGTGTTCAACCCGGGTACCCGCCGCGCCTCTCCGGCCAGTCGGGACTCGAGGCAGAAAAGAGACAACGATGTCCGATTCCTCGGTTTACGGCGCGTCCGCCCCCGCCCAGTCCGCCAAGCGACGCGTGACCCGCATCCACCATCTCGCGCAGATGAAGGCCGAGGGCGAGAAGTGGTCGATGCTCACCGCATACGACTACTCCTCCGCCCGCATCTTCGACGCCGCCGAGATCCCCGTCCTGCTCGTCGGCGACTCCGCCGCCAACGTCGTCCTGGGCTACGACACCACCATCCCGGTCACCGTCGACGAGATGATCCCGCTCATCCGCGCCGTCGTACGCGGCGCACCGCATGCACTCGTCGTAGCCGACATGCCGTTCGGCAGCTACGAGATCGGCCCGCAGCACGCCCTCGAGAACGCATTCCGGATCTTCAAGGAGACCGGTGCGCACGCGGTGAAACTCGAAGGCGGTGAACGCGTCGCCCCGCAGATCGCGGCGCTGACCGCGGCCGGCATCCCGGTCATGGCCCACATCGGGTTCACCCCGCAGAGCGTCAACGGGCTCGGCGGCTTCCGTGTCCAGGGCCGCGGGGACGGCGCCGATCAGCTCGTCGCCGACGCCATCGCCGTCCAGGAGGCGGGCGCCTTCGCCGTGGTGATGGAGATGGTGCCGGCCGATCTCGCCGGTCAGATCACCCGCAAGCTGACCATCCCGACCGTCGGCATCGGCGCGGGCAACGAGACCGACGCGCAGGTCCTCGTGTGGCAGGACATGGCCGGACTCACCCACGGCAAGACCGCGAAGTTCGTCAAGCGCTTCGCCGATGTCGGAGGCGAATTACGCTCGGCCGCCGAGCAATACGCCGACGAGGTGCGCCGCGGAGTGTTCCCCGGCCCCGAACACAGCTACTGAGAGCCCGGACGTCAGCACTACGCTGACGTCCATGCGGAACTTCTACCCGGAGATCGAGCCCTACGCCTCCGGCCATCTCGACGGCGGCGACGGCCAGCAGATCTACTGGGAGACCTCCGGCAACCCGGACGGCAAACCCGCCGTGTTCGTGCACGGCGGGCCCGGGGGCGGGACGTCCCCGGCGCAGCGCCGGTTCTTCGACCCGGCGAAGTACCGGATCGTCCTGTTCGACCAGCGCGGCTGCGGACAGTCCCGGCCCCACATCGCCGACGGCGCGAACCTCACCGTCAACACGACACCGCACCTCATCGCCGACATGGAGCGCCTCCGTACTCATCTCGGGATCGACCGCTGGCAGGTCTTCGGCGGTTCCTGGGGTTCGACACTCGGTCTCGCCTACGCGCAAGCCCATCCCGACCGCGTCACCGAACTCGTGCTGCGCGGCATCTTTCTGCTGCGGCGCAGCGAGATCGACTGGTACTACAACGGCGGGGCCGCCCACATCTACCCCGACCTGTGGGAGAGCTACCTCGAGCCCATCCCCGTCGACGAACGCGACGGCGACCTCGTCGCCGCCTATCACCGCCTGCTCACCTCCGGGGACGCCGCGACGGCCCGCGCCGCCGCCCGCGCCTGGACGGGTTGGGAGCAGGCGACCAGCTATCTCCTCCCCCGCCCCGACGAGGAGTCGGACGGTTCCTCGGCGGACGACCCCCAGAAGAAGGACACCGACCGCTTCGACCTCGCCTTCGCATCGATCGAGAACCACTACTTCGTCAATCACGGATTCCTGCGCGACGGTCAGCTCCTCGACGAGATCGACACGATCGCCTCCATCCCCGGCGTGATCGTGCAGGGCCGCTACGACGTCGTGTGCCCGATGCGCAGCGCCTGGGACCTGCACCGCGCCTGGCCGGCTGCCGATCTCCGCATCGTCGCCGACGCCGGGCACGCATCGTACGAGCCGGGTATCAGACACCACCTGATCGAGGCCACGGACCGGTTCGCGCGGTAGCCGACGCCAGTACTCCGCACGCACCACTAAGCTCGACGGACAGCCGTCGAGAAACCAGGAGGAACAGGTGGCCGCATCCGAGCAGGTCGAGGTGGAGCTGAAGTTCGACGTGGACGCCGGACACGTGGCCCCCGACCTGCGGGTGCTGCCCGGTGTCGTGTCGGCGACGACCCCGGAGACGTTCTCACTCGACGCCACCTATTTCGACACCGAGAACCTCGACCTCGCCGGCAACAAGATCACCATGCGTCGGCGTACCGGCGGAAGCGACCAGGGCTGGCACCTCAAGCGCCCCACGGGCATTCCGGGAACCCGGCGAGAGCTGCACGTGGGCTTCGACGAGGCGCCCGCGGACGGCGACGTCCCCGACGCGCTGTCGACACCGGTCCTGGCCCACATCCGCGAACGCACCCTGATGCCGGTCGCCGTCATCTCCACGACGCGCACCGTGACCCGGTTGCTCGGCGCCGACGACGAGCCGCTCGCCGAACTCGCCGAGGACCTCGTCACCGCCCAGTCGCTCCTGCCCGGCGGTCACAGCCAGCAGTGGGCGGAGTGGGAGTTCGAGCTCCTCGCCGGTGGCACGCCGAAGCTCCTGAAGGCCGCCGACAAAGCGCTGCGTGCCGGGGGCGGCCGCGAGGCGTCGAGCGCGTCGAAACTCGCCCGTGCGATCGGCGCCACCCCGACCGTGCACGAACCGCGCCTGTCCAAGCGACCCACCGCACTCGAACTCGTCGTCACCGACATTGCGCTGCACCGCAATTCGCTGGTCGCCTACGATCCCCTGGTGCGCGTCGACGCCCCCGACGCGGTGCACCAGATGCGCGTGGCGTGCCGCCGCCTGCGCAGCGTGTTGTCGGGCTTCCCCACCGTCCTCGACGCCGAGCGCACCGCCCACATCGGCGCCGAGCTGAAGCTGCTCGCCCAGATCCTCGGCGACGCACGCGATTCAGAGGTGCAGCTCGAGTTGAGCGAATCACTGCTGCGTGGCGAGAACGCCTCGCCGGAGCTGCTCGCCGAGCTCGCCGGCACCGAGGTCACCGCCCACGATCGCGCCCTGCGCGCGGCACACGCCGCGATGTCGTCGAAGCGGTACTTCGCCCTGCTCGACAGCATCGACGGCCTGATCGCGTCGCCCCCACCGGGCCCCGACGCCGACATCCCGGCGACCACGGTCGTCGACAAGGCGATCGCCCGCAGCCGCAAGCACATCCACCGCGCACAGGCTCGTCTCGCCGGCTTCGCCGAGGGTTCCGACGAGTGGGAGGAGCAGCTGCACACCATCCGCAAGCGCGCCAAGCGGCTGCGCTACAGCATCGACGCGACCGAACCGCTCGGGAAGAAGAAGTATCGCGAGGTCGGCGTGGCGGCCAAGAAGATCCAGTCCGCGCTGGGCGATTTCAACGACACCCGGATCAACCGGACGCGACTCGCACAGATCGCCTCGGCCGGCACCCTCGGCGGCCCCGACATGTTCGTACTCGGCCGGATCGACGCCCGGCTCGAGGCCGACGGGCACCGCGCGATCGCCGCGTACCGCCGAGTCGCCAAGGAACTCTGACCGAACACCTCACACCTTGCGGAACTCCACCGTCCGGGTCACTTCGTCGGCTTTGGTGAGTTCGACGACCACGCGGTCGCCGGGGCGTAGATCACCCGCGCAGCGCGCGACCACCGGCGGATCGGACAGGAAGATCTGCGCCTGCCTGCGCTCGGTCGCGCCCGACATCACCAGCGCGTCGAACCGCTCACCCACCCGTTCCCGCAGAATCACCGCTTCGGCGAGGTCGATGCTCGCGCGATCCGCGGTGGCGCCGAGCGTGTCGGCCGACCGCAGGATCTTGGGCAGCGTCGGCAACGCGCGGTGCACCCAGTCCGGTACCGGCGTACCGGATGCGATCGCCAGACACACCTCGGTGGCGAACCGGTCCCCGAGCCGCCGCAGCGGTGCGGTGACATGGGCATAGAGCCCACCGATCGCCGAATGCCGCATCAGCGCGTCATCGACGGGCTCGTCGGGTCCGGTGAGGGCGAGGTAGTTGGCACCCCGCATGAGCCCGGCCGCGGCCGATTGCAGGGCGAGCGTGCTCGGTTCGCCACCCGGTAGCCCCGCCAGGAACCGGCCCACCGGCAAGCCGGCCGGCCACTGCACCCCGAGGGCCCGGGCAGCGGCGCGCAGATCCTCGATCGCGTCCTCCTCGGCCGGCGGCAGGGTGCGCAGCAGCCCGACACCGGCCTCGACCATGATCGTGCCCGCGCACATCCCGGCCAGCAGCGACACCTGCGAGTTCCACATGTCGGCGGGTGTGTGTGCCTCGAGATCAAGACGCCACCCGTCGGCCGTGCGGACGACCGTCTGGTCGGGCAGGTCGAGTTCGACCGCGCCCCGCGCCAGCGCGACCTCGCGTCGCAGTTCGCCGAATGCGGGCAGGGCGGCGATGGCGGGATGCAGCCGGCCGGCGGCGGCATCGGCCGAGACCCCGGCGTAGTCGAGGCGCGCAACCGAGGCGATGCGGGACCGCCGCACCCGGACATCGGTCACCGATCCGTCGCCGGCCACCCGGATGGTCCACAGCACACACAGTCTGACCTGCTCCGGCAGAAGGGAACCCGCGCCCTCGGACAGTGCGCGAGGGTGCAACGGGACCGACCCGTCCGGGAAGTACACGGTCGCGCCGCGTCGCCGGCTCTCCTGGTCGAGAGCACCTTCGGGGGTGATGAGTGCCGCGACATCGGCGATCGCGTAGTCGACGACGAACCCGTCGCCGTCGGCGGTGAGGTGCACCGCCTGGTCGAGATCTCGGGAGGTCGGCGGGTCGATCGTGACGAAGGGGACGCCGGTGTGGTCCTCGCGGACGTCGGCGTACCGGTCGGCACCCGGAGCGCCGGAGTCGATCATCTGCGCGGTGGCCCGGGCTTCGGCGAGGGCATCGTCGCCGTACTCCTCGTCGACGCCCAGTTCGGTGCGTATACCGGCGAAGTCGATGTCGGGGGCGGAGAGGATGCGCTTCACTCCCCCAACCCTAGAGAAGAGTGAGGCGAACGAGTCGGCACGTAAGCCGGATCCTGTTCCCGCACGGTCGTGAGACCGCGTGGGCGGCGACCATCCATCTGGGCACACCGTCGCCGGGTACCTCGAGCGGCCCACCCGCGGGCTGGGGCGAGCAGCCCTCGTGACGCCCGCGCACACGCACCGCGAGGTGCGTGCTTCGGCCTTGCTCCGGGTGGGGTTTACCGAGCCGGCACGGTCACCCGTGCCGCTGGTGCGCTCTTACCGCACCGTTTCACCCTTACCGACCTCGCGGCCGGCGGTCTGTTCTCTGTGGCACTGTCCCGCGGGTCACCCCGGGTTGCCGTTGACAACCACCCTGCTCTGCGGAGTCCGGACTTTCCTCGATGCGCGGCGTGACGGGAGACCGCCCGTTCCGCGCACCGCGGCCGCCCGGCCGACTCGTTCGCGCACCCAGGATACGGCAGGCGTCGGGCGGACCCTCGACGGCGGCGTCAGACGCGCCAGTGCGCGGCGTCGTTGACGAGCCGCACGACGGAGCCGCCGTCGTCGAAGTACTCGGCGATCGACACCGACGCGAGGTCGAGGTGCAGCCGGAACAGCAGTTCGGGTCCGACGCCGAGCGCGTCCTGCAGCAGCGTCTTGATGGGCGTGACATGCGAGACCAGCACCACGGTCTGACCCGGATACCTCTCCAGCAGTTCGGCTTTCGTCCGCGAAATGCGTTCGGCGACCTGCGCGAAGCTCTCCCCGCCGGGCGCGGGCACGGTGATGTCGGACAGCCACGCGCGGTGCAGATCCGGGTCACGCTGCGACGCCTCGGTGAACGTCAGACCCTCCCAGTCACCGAAGTCGTTCTCGATCAGCCCGGGATGTTCGACGACGTCGATCCCGGTCAGGGCGGCGACCTCCTCGGCCGTCGACCGTGCACGCCGCAGCGGCGAGGTCACGATCGCGGCGATCCCCTCCTCGCGCACCACGCGCGCGGCGGCGGCGCGGGCCTGGCGTCGGCCCTCGTCGGTGAGGTCCGGGTTGCCCCGCCCGGAGTAGCGCCGCTCCACCGACAGCGGCGTCTGGCCGTGCCGGAGCAGGATCAACCGGGTCGGATCGCTGCGCCGACCCTGCCACGACGGCGCCTTGGTCGCCGAATCATGCTCGGGGACTGACTCTTCGGCGGTCGCGGTCACGAATCTAGATCCCGGACTCGGCGGTGCGCACGAGGATCGCGCCGCACTCTTCGCACCGGATCACCTCGTCGGACTGTGCCGCGGCGATGGTGGCGATGGTCCCGCGGTCGAGTTCCATCCGGCATGCACCGCATCGGCGTGCACGCAGCAGGCCGGCGCCGATGCGGCCGCCGGCGCGTTGCTTGTCGTACATCGCGAGCAGCGGCGCATCGATCTCGGCTTCGAGGGTCTCGCGGCGCTCCCGCGCGCGCGACAGGTCCTCGTCGATGGTCTCGAGGGACTTGTCGCGCCGGACCTGTGCTTCGGCGACCTTCTCCTCGAGGTGGCTGATGGTCGCCGCGGCGCGGGTGCGTTCGGATTCGACGGCCTCCTGCTGCTCCATCAGCGACAGCATCTCGTCTTCGAGCACCGCTCGCCGGCGACCCAGGCCCGCGAGTTCGTGTTGCAACTCCGACAACGCTTTCGGCGCCAGGCCACCGGCGGTCAACAGGGCCGAGTCCTTGGCCTCACGGTTGGCCATACCGGTCACCTCGGAGTCGATCCGGCGGTACTCGCGTCCGAGGTCCTCGGCGGCGATCTCCGCGCGCACCAGATCGTCACGGGCGGCATCGATCGCGGAGTTGTGTTCGGCGATCTCGGCGTCCTCCGGCAGGGTCTTGCGGCGATGGACGAGACGATTGATCTCGGCATCGGAGTCCGCGAGATCGAGCAGCAGTCGCTGCACGGCGGCGTCGACTTTCATTGCGGTCTCCTCTTCGGCGAAAGTCCCCCCACCGTACGCGGGGGGCGCGCGAGTGCCGGCGGCGGCTCGGTTTCTCCCGAGTCAGCCCGCACTGTGCAGCGCGAACGGATCGGTCGGCGCCTCGAAGACACTCACCGGCGTGCCCAATTCGGCCTCGAGCAGCGCATCGACCTGCGCACACCACGGGAACTCGGTCGCCCAGTGTCCGGCGTCGACCAGGGCCGGCCCGCCGTCGCGCAGACTCTCGTCGACCGGATGATGACGGAGATCACCGGTCAGGTAGACGTCGACGCCGAGACCGCGGACACGTCCGAGCAAGGAGTCCCCGGCTCCGCCGCACACCGCGACGGTCCGTACCAGCGCGTCCGGGTCTCCCGCGGCGCGGACACCCGCCGGGGTGCGCAACACCCGGGCGGCCTCGGCGACGAAATCGCGCAACGTCATCGGCTCGGTGAGCGACCCGACGCGGCCCAGCCCGACATCGCTGCCCAGGTCGGCCAGTTCGAACACGTCGAAGGCCGGCTCCTCGTACGGGTGCGCGTCGCGCAGAGCGCGCAGGACGCCGGCCCGCAGTCCGCGCGAGGCGACCATCTCGACCCGGGCCTCGTCGACGTGGGTGCGCATCCCGATCTCGCCGATGGTCGGTGAGGCGTCCTCGCCGGCCTCGAATTGCCCGGTTCCGACGACCGTCCACGAGCAGTCCCGGTAGTCGCCGATCGCCCCCGCACCCGCGGCGAACATCGCCTCGCTGACCTGCTCGACGTTGCCCTCCGGCACCATCACGACCCACTTGTCCATTGCCGCAACCGGTTTCGGGTCGATGGGGACGGTGCCGCGCAGCCCGAGCCGGTCGGCCAGCGCGTCGGAGACGCCGGGCCGCGCACTGTCGGCGTTGGTGTGTGCGCACAACAGCGCGATCCCGTTGCGGATCAGCCGATGGACGATCCGGCCCTTGGGGGTGTCGGCGGCCACGGTGGTGACACCGCGCAGGAGGAGCGGGTGATGGGCGACGATGATCCCTGCGCCGGCCGCGACCGCGGCGTCGACCACCGCATCGGTGACGTCCACGCACACCAGCACGCCGCGCGCCGGGTCGGCCCGGTCGCCACACACCAGACCGACCGCATCCCACGATTCGGCGAGGGCGGGCGGATAAGCCCGCTCCACGACGTCGACCACGTCGCCCACCGTCACAGTCGCGTCAGACGCGTTCGCCGGTTCCACTGTCGATCTCCTCTCGTACCAACTCGATCGCCCGCGTGAGCGCGCGGACCTGCGGAAGTGCCCGGACGGCAAGACGAAGATGCGAGTCGCCGAGGCCGACGAAATTGGCGCAGCTGCGCACCGCGAATCCGTGGCGGATCAGCCGCTGCTTCACCTCGGTGGCGTGGGCCATCTCGACGAGCAGGAAGGGCGCCGCGGGCTCGGCCGCCACTCGGAGCCCGATCCGCGTCAGCTCGGCGACCATCTCGCTGCGCTCGTCGGCGACCCGCCGCGCGACCGCGGCGCAGTATCGCTGCCCCTGTTGCTCGACACAGGCGGTCAGCGCGGCCAGCGCGGGGGTCGACACGGCCCACGGTCGTCGGCCGGCACGGAGTCGATCGAGCAGGTCGACCGGCCCGAGCAGATAACCCGCGCGGAGTCCAGCGAGACCGAAAGTCTTTGTCACACTGCGGATCACGAGAAGGTCGGGCCAGTCGACCGAGGCGAGGGACTGGGGTTCGAGTGACCCGTCGGCGCCCAGGGTGAGGTCGGCGAATGCCTCGTCGACGACGAGGATCCGTCCCGGCCTGCGCAATGCGGCGATGGCCTCGACCGGGTGCAGCACCGACGTCGGGTTCGTGGGATTGCCCAGGATGACGAGATCGGCGTCGTCCGGCACGGCGGTCCCGCCGTCTCCCGGACCGGGCAGCTCCCAGGGTGCGGCCAGCGCGACCTGCGTGATCGGGATGCCCGCGGCGCGGAGCACGACCTCCGGCTCGGTGAACGACGGTTGGATCAGGGCCGCGTGACGAACCCCCAGCCGCGGGAGCATCTCGAACCCGTCGGCGGCTCCGGAGAGCAGCAGCACTTCCTCGGGGCGACGGCCGTGTGCCGCGGCGATCGCGTCGACGGCTCGTCGCTCCTGCGCTCCGGTCGGATATCGCGCAAGATCGTCGAGTCCCGACCGGATGGCGTCGAGGACGAACGCCGGAGGTGTACCGCGGACGTTCACGGCGAAGTCGACGAGCCCCGGCGTGGCGTCCTGGTCGCCGTGACGTTCCGGGTCGGTCAGATCGGCGCGCGGCGGCGGTGTCCCGGCCGGGCCGGTCTCGACGTCGAGCGCGTCGTACCCAACTGTCATGTGTTCAGACCTTACGTGCACGATGGAGAGGTGACGACGACGCCGGATCCCCGCCATCCCGAGACCGTCCTACTCGTCGACCTCGACGGCACGGTCACCGACAGTTTCGCAGGTATCGAGAACAGCTTTCGGCATGCTCTCGCCGTGGTCGGGGCGCCCGAGCCCGACCCGCGCATCGTGGCCGGCATCGCCGGGCCGCCGATGATCGACACGCTGAATGCCCTGGGCCTCTCCCCCGAGACGGCCGACAAGGCGATGCGCGCGTACCGAGAGCGATACACCGAGGTGGGCTGGCTGGAGAACTCGGTGTTCGACGGGATGGCCGAGCTGCTCGCCGATCTGGCCGCCGGCGGCCGGACCCTGGCGATCGCGACGTCGAAGAACCAGACCACCGCGCGTCGGATCCTCGAGCACTTCGATCTGGCCGGACACTTCCGCTACATCGCCGGGGCCAGCGACGACGGTACCCGCCGCGAGAAAGCCGACGTGATCACCTCCGCCCTCGCCGAACTCGGACTGCCCACCGACCCGCAGACCGGGCACGTGACCACTCCGGTCGTGATGATCGGCGACCGCAGCCATGACGTGCTGGGCGCGGCCGAATTCGGCATCTCAGCGATTCTCGTGCGGTGGGGTTACGCTCTGGGCGGGGAGGACCAGGGTGCGACCTGGGTGGTCGAGTCCGTGGCCGAACTCCGCGACGTCCTGGGTGCGTGACCTCGTACCCGACGACCGGCTGAGGCGCACATCGACTTGTTGAGGTAGCAGTGTCTGACGAACTTCACATCTGCTTCGTGTGTACGGGCAACATCTGCCGGTCACCGATGGCGCAGAACATCTTCCGAACGGCACTCGACGACGCCGGACTCGGCGGCAAGGTGCGTGTGTCCAGTTGCGGGACGAGCGGCTATCACATCGGTGAGCCGGCCGACAATCGCGCGCGAACCGAATTGGTCGCGCACGGCTACTCCGACGCACATGTCGCCGCGTTGATCGGACCTGAACATTTCGAGGCCGACCTTCTGCTCGCGATGGACGAGGGCCACGTGCGCGAACTCGAACGCAAACGTCTCGGCGACCGCACACGACTGCTGCGCTCGTTCGATCCGTCCGCGCCCGCCGACGACCTCGATCTCGCCGACCCGTACTACGGCACCCCCGACGACTTCGTGGTGACACGCGAACAGATCGAGGGTTCGATGCCGGGCCTGATCGACTGGGTGCGGGCCGAAATAGGGGTGTCCTGATCCGAAAGAACCACAAAACCGCCGGTCTGTCCTCTGCTCCCTGAGGAGCGCTCGGAGCTTGCGGAGGGCGCGTCACGAAGGGTCTGCCGACCGAGGTTGCGAAGACCCTCGTGACGCTCGCAAGTGTCTCGCGTACCTGCGCCGATTTGTGACCGACAGACTTCAACTCGACCCCTGGACCTCGATCGAAGTCTAGGAGTCGAGTTGAAGTCTGCCGGTCGCCGGCAACGCCCTCTCCTCAGCGGCCAAGCAGTGCGGGTGCCGGGAGCCCAGATCTCAAGCCGCCGGCGCGATGAGATTGTGCACGAAGCGGATCTTGGTCAGAACCGTCTCGGGCAGCACGAATGGGTAGAGGTCGGGATGGCCCATCGACCGGTTGATCTGGTTGAGCGCCCACGTCAGCGGTAGCCACTCGTCGATGACCCGGTCGAATCCCACGTCCCCGGGCGGCACCCCGTCGAAGGTCGTGCCCGCGGGCGCCATGGCGAACGCCGCTGCGGTGTCGAGCGTGTCGCGGATGTGCAGGTAGTGCGCGAACGTCTCCGCGAAATCCTCCGCCGGGTGCATCGTCGCGTATGAGGACACGAAGTCCTGCCGCCAGCCCTCGGGAGCGCCCTCGCTGTAGTGGCGGTCGAGAGCCGCCTGATAGTCGTCGTCGGGGTTTCCGAACAGCTCCTCGAAGCCCGCTCGTCGCTCGTCGGTGATGAGGACGAGTTGGTAGTAGTGGCCGATCTCATGCCGGAAGTGCCCGAGGACGGTCCGGTACGGTTCGGCGAGTTCGACGCGCATCTGTTCGCGGTGGACGTCGTCCCCCTCGGCGAGGTCGAGGGTGATGACGCCGTTCGCATGACCGGTGATGACCGACTGCTTCGCACTGGAGAGCAGGTCGAAGGCCAGCCCGGACTCCGGGTTCTCCTCCCGGGTCTCGATGGGGAGCCCGAGTTCGTCGAGTTCCAGGATGAGGCGACGCTTGGCGGTCTCGGTCTGGCCGAAGATGACCAGCGCCTCGGGATCGTCGTCGCCGGGACGGGTACGGGTGAGGCGGCACGACTCACACATGGTCGGCTTGCCGCTCCACTTCACCAGCCAATTGCATTGCGCGACCTTGGTATTGGCACAGCGTTCGAGCAGCACGCCGTCCACCTCCACGCGCGCCTGGTCGTCGAGGACGTGGATAGTCCTGGTCTTCAGCCAGAAGCCGAGCGGGCTCCGGCAGTTCAGACACAGACTGTTCTCGAAGGAGAGACGCTGACCGCACTTCAAGCAGAGGAAGTCTCGCATTTCGATCAGGCTACCCCCGCTCGGTAGCCTGGGCGGTGTGCACGTACTGCGAACGATCCTCCGGCCCGGGTGGATTGCCCTCGGTCTCGTGGTCGCGGCGTTCGCGGTGGCCTGCTTCACCCTGCTCGCGCCCTGGCAGCTGGGCAAGAACTCCGACACCGAACGCCGCAACGACCTGATCCGCACTGCCACGTCGATCGAGACGGCACCGTTGGCGGAGGTGGCGCCGTCGTCGACCTTCGTGCCGTCCTCGGAGTGGCGTTCGGTCGCGGTGACCGGGCGGTACCTGACGGACCGGCAGGCTCTCGTCCGGCTCCGCAACGTCGATCAGCGCCCCGCGGTGGAGGTGCTCACCCCGTTCGCGGTCAGCGGGTCCGACCGGGTCATCCTCGTCAACCGCGGTTTCGTCCGCCCGGTCGAGGGAGCGGTCCCCGACATCCCGGCCCCGCCCGTCGGCGAGCAAACCGTCGACGGCCGCATCCGGGCCGCCGAGAGCGTGAGCACCGACCGCGGCACACGCGTCGAGAACGGCGCACTGACCGTCGCGACCATCAACCCGGGGCTGGTGTCCGCGGCGACGTCCACCCCGATGGACGACTTCTACCTGCAGCTCTCCCCCGACCAGCCGGGCTCGCTCGGCGAGATCCCGCTGCCCCAGCTCGACACCGGCCCCTACCTGTCGTACGGCCTGCAGTGGCTCGCCTTCGGCGTGATGGCCCCCCTCGGCGTCGGCTACTTCCTCTACTCCGAGATCCGCGCCCGTCGCCGGGCTGCCGCTGCGGCCACCGAGACATCGGCGACCGCGGCCGCCGGCACCGCCGTCGACCAGCCGTCCGACCCGGTCGCCGCTGCCACCACGACCGTCGAGTCCCGCTCCCAGCGCCGGCAGCACCGTCGAGAGGAATTGCGGGCCGCCGCCGGGACGACGGTGACCCAGCAGGTCGGCGACATCGGCCATGGCCCGCGCGCCGGTGACGAATCCGGCGACGTCCGCGACAAGCTCACCCGGCGATACGGCGGCTGAGCCGCCTCGCCGCGGCTCCGACGCCCGGTCGTACCACGGCGACGACCGCGCAGGTGAGCACCGTCGCGCGTTGCACGCGCCGCGACAAGGCGACCGCGGCTCGGAGATCGGCCGGCCCCGGCGCCGGTCCGGAACCGAGCGTCGGACGCATCTCGACGCCGTACGGGTAGACGGTCCGACCGCCCAGCTGCACCCCCAGCGCCCCGGCGAACCCGGCTTCGACGACCCCCGCGTTCGGACTCGGGTGGGCACTGCTGTCCCGGCGCCACGCCGCGATCGTCCGCCGCGGGGCGCCGCCGATCACCACCAGCAGCGAACCCGCCAGCCGCGCGGGCAGCAGGTTCACGAGATCGTCGAGGCGCGCGGCCGCCCAGCCGAAGTTCCGGTAGCGCTCACTCCGATAGCCGACCATCGCATCGAGCGTGTTGACCGCCCGATACCCCAGCACTCCGGGGACACCCGCCAGTGCACCCCACACCAGCGGACCGACGGTCGCATCGGAGGTGTTCTCGGCGATCGACTCGAGAGCTGCACGGCAGAGCCCCGCCTCGTCGAGTGACTCCGGGTCCCGGCCGCACAGGCTGGGAATGAGCGCTCGCGCACCCTCGAGGTCCTCGGCCTCCAACGCTTGCGCGACCGCATCGCCGACCCGACACAGCGACGTGCCGCCCAGCGCCACCCACGTCGACGCCGCGGTCACCGCGACGTCGACAACGCCTGCAGATCGCCGACCGGGCAACGCCGCGAGCGCCACCGTCGAACCGACCATCACCCCGACCAGCCCGACGCCCGCCGCCCGCGAGTCCCGGTACATACGCCGCTCGACCGCACCCGTCAGCCGTCCGAATCCGGCCACCGGGTGACCGCGCGACGGATCACCGAACAGCTCGTCGAGCACGAACCCGGCCACCAACCCCGCCGCGGTGACGTCACCACGACGGCGATCGGGGTGCGGACTACGGAAACGCGACGGTCTGGGCACCGCGCGATGGTATCCACCCGGGCTCGTGTGCCTCCGGCCCGCTCGCTTCGCTCCCGGCGCCGGCACCCATTCGGCCCGCTCGCTTCGCTCCCGGCGCCGGGCCCGTGCCACACTTGGCCCCCGTGGCCCGGACAACCGCACACCCGACACCCGGTCGGTACGACATCGACACCGGCGTCGCCGAGTTGAGCCCCGACACCATCGCGGGCGGGTGGCTGCTGACCATCAACGGGGCGCACAGCTCGCACATCCACCCCGACGACCCGACCGCGCTCGACTTCGACTACCTGCGGCAGATGGCGGCCGTCATCGACGAACGGCACCCGACGACCGATCGACTCCGGGTCCTGCATCTCGGTGGGGCGGCCTGCGCATTGGCGCGCCACCTCGACCACCGCTACCCGGACGCCCGCCAGGTGGCCGTCGAGATCGACGCCGAACTCGCACGCCTCGTACGGGAGTGGTTCGACCTCCCTCGTGCGCCGAAACTCCGGATCCGGGTCGGCGATGCGCGGCAAGTCGTCGAGTCGCTGCAGCCGGGCACCCGCGAGGTCGTCGTACGGGACGCGTTCGCCGGCGATCGCACCCCACGGCACCTCACGACGCGCGAATTCACCGAACGCGTCCGCGACGTTCTCGTCCCCGGCGGCCTGTATCTCGCCAACTGCGGCGACAGCCGGGACCTCGCCGGCGCCCGCGCCGAAGCCGCGACCGTCGGATCGGTGTTCGACCATCTCGCGCTCATCGCCGACGCCGCGATGTTCAAAGGTCGACGCACCGGCAACATCGTGATCGCGGGCAGCGACACCCCGCTCGATCCGTCGGCCTCCCTCGTCCGCACCCTGCTCAGCGATCCGCTACCGGCGCAAATCCTCTCCGGTGACCGGGCCCGCGAGTTCGCCCGCGGCGAGGCCCTGACCGACGAGCCGTGAAGCACCGGGGTGGTCGCGCGGCCGCCCGCCGGACGCGGTGTCGTGACCCGGCTGCCGGCACACGCTGCACACCCGTTGTCGCCAATGGATAGGGTTGGGTTCGATCCCGACGCCGAGGAACCGAGGATGACGTGAGCGATCCATCGTCGCGTGCGGGTACGACGCTGGGTCCGTACCGCATCGACAGACTCCTGGGTCGTGGCGGGATGGGTGAGGTCTACGAGGCCTACGACGCCGTCCGGGAACGCCGCGTCGCCCTGAAACTCCTGCCCCCACACTTGGTGCACGACAAGGACTTCCGCGAGCGCTTCGAGCGGGAGTCGAAGACCGCGGCGAAGCTCTCCGACCCGCACGTCATCCCGATCCACGACTGGGGCGAGAAGGACGGCGTCCTCTTCATCGACATGCGGCTCGTCGACGGGCAGGACCTGCGCAAGCTGCTCGCCGCCGGTCCGCTGCCCGCCGCCCGGGCGGTTGCGATCCTCGGCCAGGTGGCGTCGGCTCTCGACGCCGCGCACCGCAACGGCCTCGTCCACCGAGACATCAAGCCGGACAACATCCTCGTCGACGCCGACGACTTCGCCTACCTCGTCGACTTCGGCATCGCGCAGGGCGCGAGCGACAGCCGCCTCACCCAGATCGGGACCGCGCTCGGGACACTCGCCTACATGGCGCCGGAGCGGTTCGGCGACGACCCCGCCGGGCCGAGTTCGGACAACTACGCGTTGGCCTGCGTGTTGTACGAAAGTGTCACCGGTCAGACCCCGTATCCGGTGAAAACCGACCAGGGTCTGATGGCCGCGCACATCACCAAGGAACCGCCGACGATGGGCGGTCCGCTCGACCCGGTCATCGCGCGTGGACTCGCCAAGGATCCGGCGCAGCGCTATCCGACGGCGCGCGAACTGATCCGGGCCGCGGCGTCGGCGCTGACCGAACCGCCCGCGTCGTCGGCACCGCCGACGGTGACACCGCGCATCGTGACACCGCCCCCGATGGCCCCGCCCACCTACGCGCCCGGAGGGGCCGGCGCCGACGCGTTTCGCAAGCCCGGGAGTCCGGTCCCCTCGGATCGCACGGTCATCTCGCCCGGCACACCCGCGCCCGGACAGCCCGGCAGCGCCCCCGGGTTCGGGCCACCGCCGGGACAGTCCGGCCCGCAACGACATTCGGGTCCCCAGTCCTATTCGGGCCCCCAGTCGCATTCGGGCGCGCCGTCCTACCCGGGTCCCCAACGCTCGGGTCCCCAGTCCTATTCGGCTCCCCAGCGCTCCGGCCCGCAACAGTTCTCCGGCCCGCAACAGTTCGCGGGCCCGGGCCAGTGGGGCACCCCGACCGCCCCGCCGCGGAAATCGAACACCGGACGGAATGTGGCCATCGCGGTGGGTGCCGGGCTGGTCGTGATCGCGCTGGCGGTCACCGGCATCATCGTGGTCCTGGCCGGTTCGGGCGGCGGCGACCCGGCCCCGCCGAGCACGTCGACCAGCGCGATCCCGGCGGGCACCGTTGCGTGCGACTACCCGACACGAACCGCGGTCGGCGGCATCACCCAGCCCGCTCCCGCCCCGAGCCAGCCGAACACCGGAACGGTCGACGCGCAGATCCCCATTGCCGGCCAGGGCACGATCGACCTGACGCTCGACCGTGCCGAGGCGCCCTGCAACGTGGGGGCGATGGTGTCGTTGATCGAGTCCGGTTTCTACGACAACAGCAAGTGTCACCGCGCGTCGCGGCAGTACCTCATCTGCGGCTCGTCCGGCGGCCGGGAGGGCACCAACCCGGGCTGGACCAGCCCGGACGAGCTGCCCGAGAACCTGCCGTCGGCGGGCACCGACGACGACGGCGTACCGCAGGTCACCTATCCGCGCGGCACCGTCGGCATCCTCGATCTGCCAGACGACGAAGGCGCGACCGGCTCGACGACGTTCTTCCTGCTCGCCGACGACACCGACCTCCCGCTGACCTACTCGACCGTCGGCACCATCGACCCGTCCGGACTCGCCGTCCTCGACAAGGTCCTGGCAGGCGGTTTCACCCCGAATGCCCCGGGTGCGGCGTCGGGCCCGCCGAAGCAGAACCTGCTGATCCAAAAAGCGACCGTCGGCGGGTGACCCGCGGAGTCCATGTGGATCCAGTTGCGGTTTGTCCCGGCAACCGGGACAAACCGCAACCGGAATTCTGGGCCATCACCGATCGGCGCGCGCACAGGCACGGATCGCGGTGCTCTCCGTGAGCTCGACGCCGCGTTGGGTGGGGTTGCCGCCGCTTGGTGGTTGGGCCTCCACCCGAAAGAGCCCCGAAAACACCTCGTGGCCACCGGTTCTCACAGAGCGCATACGCGCTCGTCAGCGACTGCGGTGGTCCGGCACCGCCGCTTGACCGACGCCGACGTCACCACGCACGCCGACCTCAGGGTCACCGCAGCGGCGCTCACCGTCCTCGACGCCTCCGCCGAACTCGGAATCGCTGTCCTCGATTCGGCTCTTCTCTCCGGCGCGGTGAAACTCACCGACCTGCAGGCCGCACACTCGCGCTACCCCGGGCGGCATGGTTCTCCGGCCATCACTCAGTACTTGCGACTCCTCGGCGACGGCGCGCGATCGGAGGCGGAGCGAATCGTGGCCACGTTGTTTCGCGAGTCGGGCATAGTGAGCTGGACACCGAACGTGAGCGCCGAGGGATATGTCATCGACGTGGCCTTCACCCGGGAGAAGCTGGCTGTCGAAATCGACGGATTCGACTATCACCGCGATGTCACGACGTTTCAGCGAGACCGGACAAAGCGCAATGCGCTCATCGCCGCGGGCTGGACCGTCGTGAACTTCACCTGGGCCGACATCGTCGAACGCGGCGATCAGGTGGTGACCACGGTGAGAAATGCGTTGAGCCGTTCGGCCGCCTGATCCGGTTGCGACTTGTCCCGCAAAGCGATACAAACCGCAAGCGGATCAAGACGAGCCGCAAAGGGCCACCCGACTAGATCACGTAGTTCATCCGGCTCAGGATCGCTTGTCCGAGAGCCTGATCGCCGTGCAACTCGACCGCGGACGGATCGGCAATCCGTCGGCCGCCGGCGTACCGCGCAAGATTCATCGCATCCAGCCGGATACGCACGTCGGCAGCGTCGTCGCCGCCGTCGAACTCGTCGACGACGCCCGCCCGGTCCCCGACGGCGATTCGCACGGTCCGCGGAGACACCCCGGTGATGTCGAAGAGGACGGTGCTGCCCTTCGGTGCATCGGCTCGCTTCCCGACGACGAAGGGCAACGACGCGCCGATCTCGTCGAGTGCGAACGACGCCGGGCCCGGCTCTGCCACGGCGGAACGATCGGTGCCGTCACGCAGGTCGATCTCGTGCACCCAACAGTCGAAGATCCGAATCCGCATGAATCGCCCGTACGTGTCCGGCCCGGCGGGCGTCATCGCCTCGGCATCGAAGTCGTTCTGCGACATGGATTTCAACGCCTCGGTCCGGACGCCGATGATCTCGTCGAGGGCGGCAACCACCTCGGCACGCGGCTTCGGGCGGTAATGGTCGACCCACTTCTCGTTGAGTTCGCCGATCGGGTTACGGACGTGGTCGAGGGCGCTGACCGTACGGGTGGCCTCGACGTCGCGGCCGTCGAGCATGCTTTCGGTCCCGACGATGTGGGCGACGATGTCGGCATTGGTCCAGCCGGGCAGAACCGACGGGGCCGACCACGCGTCGTCGTCGAGCGCGCGGGCCAGTTCGCCGATCACGCCCCACTGCGCGATCAGAGCCTCGGTCACCTCGTCGATCGGCAGGATCGTCGTCGCCATCGTTTCTCCTCGGGTCTGGATCGGCGATCAGGGTCGCCGGCGGGTCACTCGGTTCAACCGTATCGGGGACCGATCTGCGGATCCCGGGACCCGCCGAACGGAGGACAATGCGCGGTGTCGGCCCCGGCGAACGACCCGGGCACCCTACGCTTGTCCGCGTGTCTGCATCCGTGCGCGCCGGCGACCGGCTCGGTCCGTACCTCATCGACGGGTTGATCGGCCGGGGCGGGATGGGCGAGGTGTACCGCGCGACCGACACCCGCAAGGACCGGGTCGTCGCCCTGAAGTTGCTCAGCCCGCAGGTCGCCGACGACCCGGCTTTCCGTGACCGGTTCCACCGCGAGTCGCGCGTTGCCGCCCGCCTCAACGATCCACACGTCATCCCGATCCATGACTGGGGAGAGATCGACGGGCGCCTGTTCATCGACATGCGCCTGGTCGACGGCCGCGACCTCCGCACCCTGCTCCTGCAGGACGGACCTCTGCCGGCTGAACGCGCGCTGCGGATCGTCGGTCAGATCGGTGACGCCCTGGATGCTGCGCATCGATCCGGCCTGGTCCATCGGGACGTCAAACCCGACAACATCCTCGTCGACGATCGCGACTTCGCGTACCTCGTGGATTTCGGTCTCGCACAGGCCGACACCGACACACGGTTCACGAGCACCGGCACCGCGGTCGGCTCCTTCGGCTACATGGCGCCGGAGCGATTCGGCGACGATGCCGTCGGGCCGCCCGCCGACATCTACGCGCTGGCGTGCGTGCTGTTCGAATGTCTCGCCGGAGTGCACCCGTTCGCCTCGGCGACCACCATCGAGCGGTTGATCGCCGCCCACCTCACCGCCCCGCCGCCGCGCCTCGGTGCCGCGATCGATCACGTCATCGCCCGCGGGATGGCGAAAGATCCGTCGCAGCGCCAGCTCTCGGCGGCAGCGCTGGTCGCCGACGCCGGCGCCGCCCTGCGGTCGGAGCCTCTCGGTGGCGCGCCGACGATCGTCCCGGCCGGAACCCCCACCGTCGTGCCCGCCACCCCGTCGGCATCGACACCCGCCGCTCCAGCCGGGCCGTGGGACGCCACCCGGGCCGCGGTCTGGACCACACCGCCCCGCCGCCGGTCACCTCTGGTTCCCATCGTCGTGGCGACGTCCGTCGTGCTGCTGATCTGCGCCGGCGTCGTCGCCTGGGCGATCATCACGACCGAGCGGGACAACCCGGCGACCACAGCCGCCGACGCATCCGCAGTGTCCACGACCACCGAGGCGGCGCCCCAGCCGACGACGCCGACGCCGGCCGAACCGACACCCCTTCCCGGACCGACTTCGCAACCGGGCCCCGCGTCGCAGCCGGGTCCGGCACCCCGGCCGTCGGCGAGTCCTCAACCCGCAATCGTCCCCGGCGATCTCGGTCTCACCGTGCCGATGACCCGACCGGCGTGTGACGGCACCGGAATCGTCGTGGTCGCGAACGCGATCGCGCCCGGAAACTACCCCGGTGAAGTGCAGTCCTATCTGAACCAGCACCCGGGTGCGGCCTACCTACGCACCGATCAGTCGTGCCCGTCGCTCAAGCAGGAGAGCGATGTCGGCACTCCGATCTATGCCGTCTATTACGTCGCGGGCCGCAGCCTCGAGGACATCTGCACGATGCGCGATCAGATCGGCGGCGATGCGTACGGCCGCTGGCTCGACTACACCACCGACCCGGAATCGCAGATCACCTGCTGACCGCGCCCCTACAGGGACGACGCGACGAACAAGGACCGGACCTGTCCGCATCGTCGGGCAGGATGAGCACATGTTGGAAACCTCCGCGCGATTGCTTGCGTTGCTGTCGCTACTGCAGACACGACGCGAGTGGTCGGGTCCCGAACTCGCCGAGCGCCTGGACATCACCACCCGCACCGTCCGGCGCGACATCGACAAATTGCGCGAACTGGGCTACCCGGTGGACGCCAACGTCGGCTCGCGCGGTGGCTACCGACTGGGCGCCGGCGCGGAGATGCCGCCGCTGCTGCTCGACGACCAGGAGGTCCTCGCGGTCGCCCTAGGTCTCGACGCGGTGACGACCGGTGCGGTCGCCGACATGGCGGAGGCCTCGGCGGGCGCGCTCGCGAAGCTGCGTCAGGTCATGCCGTCGAGGCTGCGCCACCGGCTCGACGCCCTGCGGATCGAGGCCGTCCCGCGTACCGCACCGGCGAGCGCGGTGTCCGCGGACCGGCTCACCGAAATCGCGACCGCATGCCATCGGAACGAGCGGCTGCGGTTCGACTATCGGCGCAACGACGGGGAGGAGAGCCGACGCGAGATCGAACCCTATCGACTCGTCCGCAACGGGAACCGTTGGTATCTGGTCGGTTTCGACATCCAACGCGGCGCCTGGCGGTCGTTCCGGGTCGACCGGATGGAACCGAAGGTGCCGACCGGACCGCGTTTCACCCCGCGCGAACCACCCGAGGGCGGCGCGGCGGCGTTCGTACTGCGCGGTCTCGGGTCCGTCTACCGACGCGTCACGGCGCGGGTGCGTATCCATGCCTCGCTCGACGCGGTGTCGGCGATGGTCCACGAATCGTGGGGTGCACTCGAGTCCGGCGACGAGCACAGTTGCGAGATCACGCTGTACAGCACGTCGCTCGCCGAGATCGCTCGCTGGCTGTACGCCTTCGGCGCGGATTTCACCGTGATCGAACCGGTTGAACTCCGGGCCGAGTTGGTGGCCGCCGCGGAGTACCACGACCGGGTCGCCGAACGGTACCGACGGGCAGTCGTCGCGCAACCGTGACCGTCACCGACGCCGTTACCCGACCGTGACATCGGCACCGTGTCTGTCACATGGACGC
Source organism: Gordonia sp. SCSIO 19800 (assembly GCF_018132775.1). Classification (NCBI taxonomy): domain Bacteria; kingdom Bacillati; phylum Actinomycetota; class Actinomycetes; order Mycobacteriales; family Gordoniaceae; genus Gordonia; species Gordonia sp. SCSIO 19800. The sequence goes on from NZ_JAGRQM010000008.1 coordinate 194,411, forward strand.
TCCCGAGCCGACCGACTCCGCCGATTTTCTCTACCGTCGGTGTCATGCGACTTCTCATCACTGGCGCCACGGGGTACGTCGGTTCCCGCTTGGTGTGCGCACTGCTCAAGCAGGGACACGACGTGGTCGTCACGTCGCGGGACACCCGGAAGCTGGCCAAGTTCGGTTGGTCGGACCAAGTCAGCATGGTGACCATGGACGCCGACGACCCGGCTTCGGTCCAGAAGGCGATGTCGGACGCCGGCCAGATCGACGCGATCTACTACCTCGTCCACGCCATCGGCCAGGCCGACTTCGCGAACGGCGACCGCGACGCCGCACGCAACGTCGCCGAAGCCGCACGCGACGCCGGAGTGGGACGGATCATCTATCTCGGCGGTTTCGTGCCGTCGGACGACAAACTGTCCACCCATCTGCAGAGCCGCGCCGACGTCGCCGACGGACTGGGGGTCGACGGCGGGCCCGAACTAGTGTGGCTGCGCGCCGCAGTGGTCATCGGCGCGGGTTCGACGTCGTTCGAGATCATTCGCTACATGGCCGACCGACTGCCGGTGATCCCCGAACCCGACTGGATCACCAACGAGATGGATCCCATCTCCATCCGCGACGCGGTCCACTATCTGGCCGCGGCGTGCGACTCGTCGGTCCTGCCCGCCGGGAACTACGACATCTCCGGCCCCGACAGCGCGCGCTACATCTCGATCCTGCACGAGTACGTGTCGGCGATCCGGATGCCGAGGCTGCGGCTACCGGTCTTCGGGATCTCGACCCGGCTCGCGGGCCGGGTCGGCGGCATGCTCGTGCCGGTCCCGGCGTCGCTCACCGAGGAGCTCGTCACCTCCCTCGACCACCCGATGACGGCGTCCGAGCACCGCATCCGCGACCTCGTCCCGCCGCCCGAGGGCGGACTGACACCGATGCGCGAGGCCGTCCACGCATCCGTGCGGTCGCCGTATCCCCGCTCGGTGTGCGACCTCGACGACCTCCACCACCTCGCCGACACCGACCCGGCCTGGGCCGGCGGCGACTGGCTGCGGGTGAAGCGCAGCGTCGTCGAGACGATCGGTACGTCCCTCGGAGTGGCGACGAAGGTCGTCGGAGTCCTCCGACCGGGTCGCGCCGATGTAGCGTCGTGACCGGTGACCATTGATCGACCGATTTCCTGACCGATCGAACTAGGTGGTGATGTGCTGGTGACCTCACTGGCGCGCGACCTGTACGACTCCGTCGCCGCGGACCGCGACCCCGATCCCGGCGCCCACTACATCCGACGACGCTGGCTGGTCGGCGTCTTCCTCGTCATCGGTGCGGTGGTTCTCGGCATCTCCCTACGGGTGGAGCCGGGTGACGCCGCGTTCTACCCGCTGACCATCGGCCTGGCGGCGGTGTGGATCGTAGGCGCGTTCGTCTCCGGACCGCTGCGCCTCGGCGCCTTCAGCCCCACCCCCTCGCGCCCGCCCGACCGGATCGGGGCGATCGGACTCGGCGTCGTCGTCGGCCTGGCCGTGGGCGGCGCGTTCGTGGTCGGTGGCCTGGTGGCACGGATGATCCCCGGCGTCAGCGACCTCGCCAACCAGGTGCTGGCCTTCGCCGACTTCGGCAGCCTCGCCGTGGTCACCGCGATCACGATGCTCAACGGCCTCGCCGAGGAGCTGTTCTTCCGCGGCTCGGTCTACTCGGCGGCCCGCCCGCACAATCCGATCCTCGTGTCGACGGTCATTTACGTGCTGGTCACCATGGCCAGCGGCAACGTGATGCTCGGCTTCGCCGGCGCGGTCCTCGGCACCGTCTGCGCCATCCTCCGACGCAGTACCGCCGGCGTCCTGGCCCCTGCGATCACCCACGTGATCTGGGGCGCGGTGATGGTCCTGGCCCTCCCGCCCGTCTTCGCCTGACCCTCTGCTCCCCGATCCGCGAGAAGCGACCCCCATTGCTCCCTGACAACCCCCTGCTCCCTGAGGAGCGCCCGGAGCTTGCGGAGGGCGCGTTCCCCTGCTCCCTGAGGAGCGCCCGGAGCTTGCGAAGGGCGCGTTCCCCTGCTCCCTGAGGAGCGCCCGGAGCTTGCGGAGGGCGCGTCACGAAGGGTCTTCGCAACCCGACCCACCAAGACCCTTCGTGACGCTCGCAAGCTCGCTCCTCAGGGAGCAGGGTGACGCTCGCAAGCTCGCTTCTCAGGGAGCAGGGTGACGCTCGCAAGCTCGCTTCTCAGGGAGCAGGGCGACGCTCACAAGCTCGCTCCTCAGGGAGCGTGGTAATCCCGGCCAGACCCGGTTTGAGCGACCGGCATCGGAGCGACTAAATTCGTGTGCGCAGCGCCACGTTCGTCAGCGCGGCACGCGCGTATAGCTCAGCGGTAGAGCTCTGGTCTTACACACCAGCGGTCAGGGGTTCGAATCCCTTTGCGCGCACTCCCCGATCTCGTAGCCCCAACCCGCGCCGAGCTCCGCTCCAAGCCCTGAAATCGCTACCGGCTCAGCCACTCTCGGGTGTACACGTCCTGCCAGCGCACCGAGATGTTGCGTCGGGCCGCGGCGCTGCTCTTGGCCCCGAGGGTGTCGAGCAGCACCTCGTCGACGATGTCGCGCACCTCGTCGGAGAGCGCGGGCAGGTCGTCGGCGTAGCGGGCGATCAGGCCGACGCGCACGCCGTCGACGGTGTCACCAGGGCCGTCGACCGACACGAAGACCGTCAGGCGGCCGAGTTCGCGTCGGGTACGCACGGCGATGAGTTGTTTGACGACGCGGTCGCTCGTGTTGACGCGCAGTTCGTCGGTCGCCACGGTCCGAGCCGGCCGCCGAATCCGTTGCAGGCTGCCCGAGATCGAGGTGATCAGCCGATCGACGTCACCGATGGGTTCGTCGGCGGCGATCTGCTGTGTCGCCTCGACGAGCCAGGCGTCGGCGACGTCGGTGGCCTCGAAGTCGCGTCCGTGCTTGTCAGGCACCGACCTCGCCTCCCTCCGCGTCGTCGACGGTCTCCGTCGGTGTGATTCTCGGTTTACCAGGGTTCCACGGCGCCAAACGGGTCAACAGGAACTTCCGGCTCCGTTGGAGATGACCGCGCACCGATCCCGTGGTGATGCGCAACACCTGTCCGATTTCCTCGAGCGTAAGCCCCTCGACTTCCTTCAGCCACCACGCGGCGCGCGAATTGGCGGGGAGATTGTCCAGTTCGGCGCGCAGGGCATCCATGAGCAGACTCCGTTCGGCCATGTCGGAGGGCAGCGGTCCGGCGGCCTCGAGTTCGGCGAACCGCTCGTCGTCGAACGGGACGTCGCGTCGGCGGCGGTGGTAGTCCACCGCCTTGCGGTGCGCGATGGCGAACATCCAGGTGCGGAAGCTGCTCCGGAAAGCGAAGTCGGGCAGCCCCTTCCACGCGTCGAGCAAGGTCTCCTGCGTGAGGTCCTCGGCGGTCTGCTGACCGTCGACCATCCGCAGCATGTATCGCAGCAGACCCGGGGTCACGCGCCGGACGAGCACGTCGAACGCCTCGGTGTCGCCGACGGCGGCCGCGCCTGCGAGTTCGTCATCACCGAGCTCAGATAGGTCCAGCGCAGACAGGTCGAGCGGCTGCCTGTGAGCTGAATCACCGATATTCATGCGTGCAACTCCCCCCGTCCGTCCCGACTGACCTTACAGACGGATCGTGAACAGCCTTTGCGATCGCGCATCATCCGAACGCGGTCCGTCTACGAAGAAGACACGACGACCGAAGGAGTTCGACATGTCCGCAAGCGCCACCGCCACCAAGGACGCCACCAAGGACGACGCCACCACCGTCGACGCCACGCGCACCGACGGCGCCGCGGGCCGTGCCCTCGCCCGCCGTGATCCGTCGGGCGACCGGGGACGCACCTCCATCGCCGACATCGTGGTCGCCAAGGTCGCCGGCATCGCCGCACGCGAGATCGACGGTGTCCACGACCTGGGCGGCACCACCGAGCGCGTGGTCGGCCGGGTCCGCGACGTCCTGCCCGGCACGACGGTGAGCACCACCCAGGGCATCGAGGTCGAGGTCGGCGAGCGTCAGGCCGCCGTGGACGTCTCGATCGTGGCCGAGTACGGCGTCGCGATTCATCAACTCGCAGCGGCCATTCGACGGAATGTGGTCTCGGCGATCGAGCAGATGACGGGTCTCGAGGTCACTGAGGTCAACATCACCGTGCACGACATCGCGTTCGGCGACGACGAGCAGGAGTCGAACACCACCCCGCGGGTCCAGTGATGACGTCGGACCTCCCGGCGGCGCGGACCGATGACGGGGGCCCACTGGCGGAACGCCTCGCCACCGCCGTCCTCGCCGTACCGGGCGTCCGTGACCTGCACAGCGGCCTGTTCGGGGAGATCGCCACGTACCTCCCCGGGCGTCGGGTCCCGGGCGTGTCCCTCGCCGACGACCACGGCGAGGTCCACATCGTCGTCGACGCAGCGTACGACCTCCACGGCACTGCCGCGCGGGTACGCGATGTCACCGAGGAGCTCGCCGCGAGACCCGTCACGGTGACCGTGGCAGACATCAGCGTCAGCTCGAAGCCCACTCCGAAAGATGGTGAAGCGCAATGAACAACGCGATCGTGGGCCTGTTCGCCGGCCTGCTCCTCGCTCTGGCCGCCGTCGCCGGCGGGCTGGCCGGTTTCCTGCTGGCCATCGTGCTCGGCGCCGCGGGACTCGTGTTGGGACTCAACCGGGACGGCACCATCGATCTGGGCGCACTCCTGCGGAGCCGGGGTCGTGGCTGAGCACGAATCCGGCGGGCCCGCCCGGGATGCTCACCCGACCGCGGGTGACTCGCCGCCCGGCACGCTCACCGTCGCCGATCGCGTGATCGAGAAGATCGCGGCCCGAGCGGCTCTCGACATCCCGGGGGTCGTCCGCCATCGCGGTGGCGTCGGGTCGGTACTGGGAGTCGGTGAGCGGAACTTTCCCGACGCGGCCGTTCATGCGGGCGGCGCCAGGATCACCCTGTCCCTCGCCCTCGAATGGCCGTGCGCGGTCGCCGAGGTGTCCCGCAGCGCACGCGATCACGTCGCCGCCGAGGTCGAGCGACTCGCCGGGATCGTTCCGATTCGCGTCGATGTGACGGTGTCCAAATTCGAGCCACGACAGGCGATCCGGCGCCTGCAGAAGGGATACGTGGACCTGCCGCCGGTCTCCGACGAGCCCGAATACGACGACGCTGACGACCACGTTCGTGACAACGACCCGCTCCCCGACGACCCGGACCCGGACCCGGACAACACCGACGCATTCACTCCGACCATCAGCATCGACACGGGGGTACGACGATGACGCAGACCGCACCCGAATCGGGTACCGCTCCTGTCGCGACCCTACGGAACACCGACGCCCAGAACGTCTTCCCACCTGCAGCTCTCCCGGGCGCTGCGATCGCCGGCGCAGCGTTGGGGCTCGCTCTCCTCGCGTTCGGCGCGGCAGCCGTACGCGACATCGCCGTCGACGCGAGCTGGCTCAATGGTCGTCCGTGGTCGGTCACCGCCGGCGAGTGGGTCGCAGAACTGCAGTGGCAGAACTGGATGTGGCCCGCCGCGATCGGGTTGATCTTCGTAGGCCTCGTCCTACTGTGGATCGCGATCAAGCCTCGTCGCCGGACCCACCTCGAACTCGCCGCCGGCGAGGGGATGTGGACCCGCCCCGGAGACGTCGCCCGACGCTGCAGCGCTGCCGTGTCCGACCTGCCCGGCGTATTCGACGCCGACACCGTGGTGACGCGACGGAAGGTCACCTGCACCGTCGGGGTGCGGAGACAGGTCGCCGACCGCGCCCTCATCGACAGCACGGTCGCCGCCGTGGCGGCCGATCTCGCCTCGTCACCGCGGGTTGTGGTGCGCGTGCGCGATCGAGGACCGAGGAGCGTCCGATGAATCGTCTTCCCGCAACCGCACATCGGCTGTCGGTCGGACTCGTGGCGCTGCTGCTCATCATCGTCGGCGTCGGAGCCGTGGCATGGAAGGTCGACGCCCAACCGGTGGCCGGGTGGGTCGACCGTCTCGACGAGCGTGCCGCTCTCGACGCCGCGCAGGCGTCCCGGTGGGTCTGGGTATTGGCCGGCGTCACCGTGATCGCGATCGGCTGGGGCCTGTTGTTGCTGGCCACCAACGTACGGCCCCGCGCAGTGGACGACGCTCTGCTCGTCGGTTCCGATCAGACCGGAGCGCTCACCGTCGCACCGAAACTGATCGCGGACGCGGCAGCGACGGAACTGGCCGGGAACCCGCTGTTCCAGAAGGTGACCGCGAGAGCGATCGACGACCGGTCGCGCAGCATCATCCGGCTCGAGGTGTCGGCGACGCCGAATCGGAGCTTCGACGAGGTCACCGCGCCCGTCGCGGAGACCGTCGCCGCCATCCGTACCGCGCTCGGAGAGTCCGGAGTCCACGTCCAGGCTCTCATCCACCTCGACAGGTGACCCGAAGAAGCGACCCCGACGGACGGCCTCATCCGAGGCTGTCGTCGAACCAATGAGATGAAGGAGAAGCGAATGGGATTCAGCGACAAGGTCGGCAACAAGGCCGAGGACCTCTCGGGTAAGGCCAAGGAGGCCGCCGGCGATGTGACCGGTGACGACCAACTCAAGAGCGAGGGCAAGGGCGATCAGCTCTCCGCCGCCGTCAAAGACGGCGTGGAGAACGTCAAGGACGCCGCGTCGAACATCAAGGACAAGCTGACCGGCAAGTGATCATCGCCGCCGGCAGCCGAACCTCCCCGCCGGCGGTGACAGGGCGAATCCCGGAGGTGCTCAGCACCTTCGGGGTTCGTCCTGTTGTCGGCCAGGAACGGTCGGTCACGTCCCCTTGACGTTGAGGATCTGTCGCAGGGTGTACTCGATGTCCACCAGATCGACGGCGTCGGCCATGACCTGATCGATGTCCTTGTACGCGTCCGGGATCTCGTCGACCCACTGCTCGCCGTGACGGTACTCGATCCCTGCCATCCGGGCGGCGAGATCGTCGGCGGTGAACCGCCTCCGCGCCTCGCTCCGCGAGAACCGCCGACCGGCACCGTGCGGCGCCGAGCACAGGCCCGCGGGATTCCCCTTGCCGCGCACCACATACGACCGTGTACCCATCGAACCCGGGATGACGCCCCGTACGCCCTCATGGGCGTCGATCGCACCCTTCCGGGTGAGCCAGACGTCTTGGCCCGCGTGCGTCTCCCGCACGGTGTAGTTGTGGTGGCAGTTGATCCGGTCCACCTCCAGGGATTCCGTTTCCTCGACGACGCCGCCGGAGGCGTTGTCTGCGAACCACTTCCCGAACACCTCGACGAAACGGTCCATCATCTCCGCGCGGTTCTCGAACGCGAACTTCTGCGCCCAGGACAGGTCCCGCAGATATGCGGTCAGTTCCGGGGTCCCCTGCGGCAGGTACGCGAGATCGGCGTTCGGCAGCTTGATCCACCACTGGCGGCACAACCGCTGAGCGATCTTGATGTGCTTCTGCGCGATCTTGTTGCCGACGCCCCGCGAACCCGAGTGCAGGAACAGCCACACCACGTCGCCCTCGTCGAGGCACAGCTCGATGAAGTGGTTGCCACCGCCGAGCGAGCCCAGCTGCTCCCGCCACTTCGGCGAATGTGACAGGTCGACACCGTCTTTCGTCGCCTGTTCGGCGAGGGCATCGATGCGCGGCCGGGTGAACTCGAACCGGTCCAGTCCGCGGTTGTAGTTGCCGGGCGACAGCGGGATCGCGTCCTCGATCGTCCTCCGCAGTCGCCCGAGGTCCATTCCGTCGATGTCCGCGGCGCGCAGGCGCGTCTGCACCGCGATCATGCCGCAGCCGATGTCGACGCCGACGGCCGCGGGAATCACCGCGCCGGTCGTCGGGATGACGGTGCCCACCGCGGAGCCCTTCCCGAAGTGTGCGTCGGGCATGAGGGCGATGTGCGGGTGCACGAACGGCAACCGGGCGGTCTCGGCCGCTTGGGTCAGGGTGTTGTCGTCCACGTGCGATGCATAGTTCAGCACCTTGGGCGACACCTTGGTCGGCATGGAGTTCTTCCTCTCGTGTGCGCCCGCGTCGACGGGCTCGCCCATCACACCGTCGAATCCGCTCGGCGGCAAACGCTTTTCCAGTCCACGATGCCACTCGCCGCAGGGGACGGCACCCGTCGGCGTCGATGAAGGATCTTTCATGTGCGACTCACGGAGACCTCATCGGGGTCCGTGACAGTGAGAACCGTTCCGCTCGGGACCGCCGGCGGAACGATCACGACACCCGACGAAAGGTCTTCTCATGTCGCACTCCAACATCCTCTGCGCACTCGCGCCGGCAGTTCCCGGCGCTTGCCGTCCCCACGACACGTCCACGGACAACCGCCGACGCGCGCCCCGCCGTCCGCGTCGTCGCCCGCCGGTCACCACCACCGATTAGGCGGTGCGGCCCGATCTGTTCCCCCGAAGCAGATCGGGCCACCCGCCCGCCCGCTCTCGCAACCGCGAGCACGACCACCACCACGAACCCGGATGGACGTCTCCGTCATGCCCTCGCCGTCACCGTTCTTCGCGCTGCTACGACCCCGCGCCGACGATCAGCCCCTCGTCCAGCACTCCGCGACCCTGACCGTCCTGCAGATCTTCCGCACGTTCTGGCCGCGGTTGCGCACGCTCCGGTGGTGGCTCCTGCTCAGCCTGATGCTGTCGGTGATCCCCGCCCTGATCGCCGTCGCCGAGATCGCGCTGTTCGAGCGTCTCGTCGACGACGTGCTGGTGCCTGCGGACCTCGGCCCCTTCCCCTACATCGCGGCGATATACATCGGGCTCAACCTGCTGGCCGCGGTAGTCGACGGCGCCGACGACTATCTGGGTACCTGGATCTCCCAGAGGTTCCTCACCACGTTGCGGCGCGACGCGTTCGCGCACGTGTTGGCACTGCCCGCACACCGACTCGACCATCTGCGGCTCGGCGATGTGATGAGCCGTCTCACCTCCGACATCGGCACGGTCGAGTCGTTCATGGTCCGTCACCTGACCTGGGGCTTCCGCCAAGCGGCGACCCTGATCATCTATGTGGCCGCCCTCCTCTGGATGGATCTCCTCCTCGCCCTGGCGGCGATGGTCGTCGTACCGCTGTTCTTCTGGGCCGCAACCCGATTCGCCGACTACACCAAGTCCGCATCACGCGAACGGCGGCGTCGGGCCGGGTCCCTCAGCGCGATCACCGAGGAACACCTCGCCAATGCCGCCCTCGTGCAGGGGTACAACCAGGAGGCCACGGCGATCGCGCGCTACGAGCGCCAGAATGTTGCCATCATGGACGCCGAGCTGGTCGCCAGCCGGGTCCGTGCCGTGTTCCTGCCGATGGTCGGCCTGTTCGAACTCCTCGGCGTCCTCGTGGTCATCGGGCTCGGCGTCTGGGCCCTGGCCACCCAGCGGATGACCCTGGGCGAAGTCCTGGCGTTCCTGGCCCTCCTGGGGAGCTGTTATCGCCCGGTGCGCGACCTCGGCAACCTCCTGCCCTCGCTGTTCGCCGCGACCGCCGGCATCGAGCGGGTACAGGAACTGCTCGACGAGCCCACCATGGCCGATCCGCCCCACGCCGTCGCACTGCCGGCCGAGGCCGCGGGCGTCGCGCTCCGAAACGTCCACGCGCGCTATCCCGGCCGGGACGTCGACGCCGTGCACGACCTCGACCTCACGATCGAACCCGGTGAACGCGTCGCAGTGGTCGGCGGCAGCGGGGCGGGCAAGACGACGTTGACCCGCCTGCTCGACGGTTCCCTGCAACCGCATTCGGGAACGGTTCGATTGGGCGACAACGATCTCGCTCTCGTGACGCGAGAGTCGATCCGCGCCTCGGTCGCCGTCGTCGCCCAGGAGATGTTGCTGTCCGACGCGACCGTCGCCGAGAACATCGCCTTCGGCGAACCCGGCGCCACCCGTGCGGACATCGTCGCGGCCGCTCGACGCGCCGACGCCCACGACTTCATCACCCGGCTCCCAGACGGGTACGACACCCGCATCGGACAGCGGGGCCGCACCCTGTCCGGCGGACAACGACAACGGCTCAACGTGGCACGCGGACTTCTCCACGGTGGCGGATTGCTCATCCTCGACGAGCCGACCACCGGACTCGACCCGGCGGGCGCCCATCGCCTGATGCGCTCGCTGACCGAGCACCGGGATCGGAGTCTGTTGATCCTGACCCACGACCCGGTCGTCCTCGACCACGTCGATCGGGTGATCGAGCTGCCCGCCGTCGAATCCGTCGGCACCCGACTGATCACATCGGCGCGTGACGTTCGATGAGGCAACTGTCAGACCTGTTGCAGCGCAACGGCACCGACGACCCGACACCACGTTTCCCCGGTGTCGAACCACTTGCCCCGTTGGCCGTCGGCAAGCGCACCGTCACCTGGGACGCGTTCGACACCGACCGCCGCACACGATGCATCCTCAAGGTCATCCGACGGCATCGACGCCACGATGAGGAGGTCGCGGAGTCCGTCCGTCGGGAGGGACGCGCGCTCGCCGAACTCGCCCACCCGCATCTCGTGCGCGGCTACGGCATGCTCCCCCGGGACGAGTCGGGTCTGATCGGTTTCACCATGCAGACGATCCCCGGCGCCCACCCTGGATGGGGTGATCGAGGACGGCCCGCTGAGTGTCGACGACGTGGTGCAGCTCGGCGTGCAGATGGCATCCGCGCTGCGATACCTGCACTGCCACAGCTGGATTCACCTGGATGTGAAGCCCTCGAACATCATCGTGCACGGCGGGCAGGCGATCCTCATCGATCTCGGGCTGCTCGGCCGTCCCGGAGAGCGCCGAGACGGCTCGGGCACGCGCGGTTACCTGCCGCCCGAGCAGGCCGTCGACGTCGCCCTGACCCCGGCGGCGGATGTCTTCGCCCTGGGCGTCACCCTCTTCGAGGCATTGACGGGGCGACGACCATACGGCGCGGTCCCGCCGTGGTCCGAACGGGGCATCCGACGCCTGCGCACTCTGCGTCGCGCGACGTCGGCCACGACGCGCGACTCCGGGTTTTGGACGAACCGCGCTCTACCCGATGTTCTGGCCGAACTGCTCGACCGGATGCTGGATCTCGAACCCGAGCAGCGACCTGGGATGGACTCCGTATGGCACCGACTCGACTCGATCGCGCGGGATGCGGAGAAGCGCCGACTCAGCCGATGACGCCGAGTGCCTTGTCCCAGACGGCGTTCTCGCGCACCTCGCCGGGACCGACCATGTCGGCGAAGACGATCGTGCCGTCCCGATCGACGAGAAAGGTCCCGCGGTTCGCGTAGCCGCGGTCCTCGTTGAACACCCCGTAGGCGCGCGCGGTGTCGCCGTGCGGCCAGAAGTCGGACAGCAGCGGGAACAGGAAACCCTGCGCGGCGGACCACACCTTGTGCGTGGGAGAGGGTCCGACCGAGATGGTCACCGTGGTCACGTCGTCATTGTCGAAACGGGGCTGCTGGTCGCGGATGTAGCCGAGCTCGCCCTGGCAGGTACCGGTGAACGCGAGCGGGAAGAACACGACGAGCACGTTGCGGTCGGCTCGCAGGGTCGACAGCGACACGAGCTGGTTGTTCTGGTCGCGCAGGGCGAAATCCGGGGCCCGGTCACCGACGGTCAGGGGCGCAGAAGGCAGAGCACCGCTCATGCTTTCTTGCCCGCGCGGGCCTTGGGCTGGACCAGTCGGGCCGCCGACCAGTCACCGAGGCTGATGGCCGACGTCTGGGTGAGTCCCGCGGTCGGGGCCGCCTCGGCGATCTCACTCGGATCGACGTAGCCGGACTTGCCGGTCTTCGGCGACAACACCCACACGAAACCGTCTTCGGCGAGCGGACCGATCGCATCCATGAGGGCGTCGACGAGGTCGCCGTCGCCGTCGCGCCACCAGAGGACCACGACGTCGACGACGTCATCGGCATCCTCGTCGACCATCTCGGCGTCGATGGCGTCCTCGATGTCAGCGCGCAGTTCGTCGTCGGTGTCCTCGTCCCAGCCGAGTTCCTGCACGACCAAACCTGCGGTCAAGCCCAGTTTCTGGGCGTTGCTACCGTCTGTGGCGGCTACCACCGCGCGTGACCTCCTGAAGATTCGTGGATCGTTCTGTGCGTCGTCTGTGGCGAATCCGCGTGCGCTCCCGCACGCCGTTCGCCTGTCAGCATAGGCAACAGCCTAGAGCCTCACATTGCAAGCCGAACGCCGTCAGGGATTTCGGGCGTTTCGCACCGGTTCCGTGGCCGACCCGCCCGATCGTTACCCACAGCGGGGCGGAACAAACCGTACCCAGCGGCGCAAGGCGGACGGCGCCGTCAACCCCCGGGTCGCTCGGCCGACGTCGTGGCGGGAACCGACGGTCGAGGTGTGGCCGAGGACGTGGCCGGGAGCGGCGTGTAGGTACCGCACACATCGAGCAGGCGCTGTTTGGTGCGAGACCACTCGCTCGACACCGGGTTCAGGCCGGCACGCAGTTCGCGACTGATCGCGTTCTCGAGGCGTGCGGTCGACGCGAGGAACGCCCGCGCCGGCGTGGAGACGGCCGGTGGCGACGTCTCGGTGATCTTGGGGCGGATCTGGTCGGCACCGGCAATGAGACTGGCACGTGCCTTCTCGTCGAGATCCCCGACCCCGGCGTAGGTCTGTGCCGCGTTCAGCCGGGCGACGAAGGCGTTGAACCCGCGGACCATCACGACCATCGACGCCATCGACTCGCGGCAGAGTTCGACACCCTCGGCACGCACCTCCGCAGCCGCCGAGGCGGACAGTTCGGAGCGGTACACCGCCACCTCGCCGGGCGCCGGCGCCCCCGCGCCATCGACGGTCGACGCGCACGCCCCCGACAGGGCCGCGCCGAGTGCGATCGTGGCCGCGGTCGCCGACCGGACGGCACGACCCCGGCGTCGCCCGTCGGCCGCGCCTCCTCGATCCGGCATCCACTCCCCCTACTGGTCAGTAACCGTTTCTGGACGCTACCGCATCACGCCGATCGGGACACGCGACACGGATCCACCCGGTGCCAAGCCACCCCACATGGGGCACGATGAGGGTAGGCGCCGCACCACATCGGAGTGCGGTGCCGACGCCATGCGGTCGGACCACCACCCCGAGTTCGGCCTGTCAGAGGGAGTAGGCATCACCGTGACCAACCAGATGGACCAAGCGACACAGGACGTCTCGCCGGGCGCCGCCGGGAACACCGGCCCCAGCTCGAACGGACGTGCCGCCGGACAACGAGTCCGGGTCATCCGTGAAGGAGTCGCGTCCTATCTGCCCGACATCGACCCCGACGAGACCGACGAGTGGCTCGACTCGTTCGACGCCCTCCTCGACGCCGCGGGCCCCGGTCGTGCCCGGTACCTGATGTTGCGTCTGCTCGAACGCGCCGGCGAGAAGCGGGTGTCGATCCCCGCGCTCACCTCCACCGACTACGTCAACACCATCCCCACCGAGGCCGAACCCTGGTTCCCCGGTGACGAGGACGTCGAACGCCGTTTCCGCCAGATGATCCGGTGGAACGCCGCGATCATGGTGCACCGCGCACAGCGCCCGGGCGTCGGTGTGGGCGGCCACATCTCCACCTACGCCTCGTCGGCGTCGCTGTACGAGGTCGGCTTCAACCACTTCTTCCGCGGCAAGGACCACTCCGGCGGCGGCGACCACATCTTCATCCAGGGCCACGCCTCCCCGGGCATCTATGCCCGCGCCTACCTCGAGGGCCGCATCGACGAGGCCCGCATGGACGGGTTCCGGCAGGAGCACAGCCACGCCGGCGAGGGCGGCGGCCTGCCGTCGTACCCGCACCCGCGACTGATGCCGGACTTCTGGGAGTTCCCGACGGTGTCGATGGGCATCGGCCCCATGAATGCCGTCTACCAGGCGCGGTTCAACCACTACCTGCACGACCGCGGCATCAAGGACACCTCCGACCAGCACGTGTGGGCCTTCCTCGGCGACGGCGAGATGGACGAGCCGGAATCGCGCGGTTTCGCCAGCTTCGCGGCCACCGAGGGCCTCGACAACCTGACCTTCGTCATCAACTGCAACCTGCAGCGTCTCGACGGCCCCGTGCGCGGCAACGGCAAGATCGTCCAGGAGCTCGAGTCGTTCTTCCGCGGTGCGGGCTGGAACGTCATCAAGGTCATCTGGGGCCGCGAGTGGGACTCGTTGCTGCACGCCGACCGTGACGGCGCGCTGGTCAACCTGATGAACACCACCCCCGACGGCGACTTCCAGACCTACAAGGCCAACGACGGCGCGTTCGTCCGCGAGCACTTCTTCAACCGCGACCCGCGCACGAAGGAACTCGTCAAGGACCTCTCCGACGCCGACATCTGGAATCTGAAGCGCGGCGGCCACGACTACCGCAAGATCCACGCCGCCTACGCCGCGGCGATGACCCACAAGGGACAGCCGACGGTCATCCTGGCCCACACCATCAAGGGCTATACGCTCGGCAAGCACTTCGAGGGCCGCAACGCGACGCACCAGATGAAGAAGCTGACGCTCGACGACCTGAAGGCCTTCCGCGACAGCACTCGCATCCCGATCACCGACGAGCAGCTCGAGAAGGACCCGTACCTGCCGCCGTATTACAACCCCGGCAAGGACTCGCCGGAGCTGCAGTACATGCTCGACCGGCGCAAGACCCTCGGCGGCTTCCTGCCGAGCCGCCGCACCAAGGCGAAGGTGCTGAAGGCCGACATGAGTTCGGCACTGAAGGCCACCGCGAAGGGCTCGGGCAAGCAGCAGGTCGCGACCACCATGGCGCTCGTGCGCGTCTTCAAGGATCTGTTGCGCGACAAGGAAGTCGGCAAGCGGATCGTGCCGATCATCCCGGACGAGGCGCGGACCTTCGGTATGGACTCATGGTTCCCGACCCTCAAGATCTACAACCGCAACGGACAGCTCTACACCTCGGTCGACGCCGAGCTGATGCTCGCCTACAAGGAGAGCCCGGAGGGTCAGATCCTGCACGAGGGCATCAACGAGGCCGGGTCGGCAGCCAGCTTCGCCGCGGTCGGCACGTCGTACTCGACCCACGACGAGCCGATGATCCCGCTGTACATCTTCTATTCGATGTTCGGCTTCCAGCGCACCGGTGACAGCTTCTGGGCCGCCGCCGACCAGATGGCGCGCGGCTTCGTCATCGGCGCGACCGCGGGCCGCACCACACTGACCGGCGAGGGCCTGCAGCACGCCGACGGGCATTCGCCGCTGCTCGCCGCGACCAACCCCGCCGTCGTCTCCTATGATCCGGCCTTCGCCTACGAACTCGGCCACATCGTGGAGAGCGGCATGGAGCGGATGTTCGGCGAGGACCCCGAGAACGTCTTCTACTACCTGACCGTCTACAACGAGCCGATCAGTCAGCCGGCGAAGCCCGAGGGACTCGACCCGACCGGCATCGTCAAGGGCGCCTACCGGTTCCAGAGGGCGCCAGAGGGCACGGAACACCCGGCCAACATCCTCGTGTCCGGTGTGACCATGCCCGACGCACTGCGCGCCGCCGACATGCTCGCGGAGGAATGGAACGTCGGCGCCGACGTCTACTCGGTCACGTCGTGGAGCGAGCTCGCCCGGGACGGGATCCGCGCCGACCGCGAGGTACTGCGCGATCCGGCCGCCGAGCCGGCACCGGCGTACCTGACCGAGCTGCTCGCCGACGCCGCCGGCCCGTTCGTCGGTGTCAGCGACTACATGCGCGGCGTGCAGGAGCAGATCCGGGCATACCTCCCGGGCACCTACCTCACGCTGGGGACGGACGGGTTCGGGTTCTCCGACACGCGTCCGGCGGCGCGACGGTTCTTCAACGTCGATGCCGAGTCCATCGTCGTCGCGGTGCTCGTCGCGCTCGCCCGGGACGGCAACATCGAGATGTCGGTGGCCAAGCAGGCCGCCGACAAGTACCAGATCGACGACGTCTCGGCCGCACCCGAGCAGACCAGCGATCCAGGAGTCGCCTGACCGGTCGCGCCGACGGACACGGCCTCCACTCGTCCTCGGTCGGGGAACCCACTCCGGCCGAGGGGCTAGATTGAGGTCGTGTCCGATGCGCGCGTGAACAGGAAGCAGCCACCGGCTGACGTGTTCGGTGAGCGGGGCGCGCACGTACCGGCACCCGCCACCGTGCACGACGCGCTGCCGGACACGCTTCTCCGGCGGGTCAAGCAGTACAGCGGCCGACTCGCCACCGAGGCGGTGCATTCGATGCAGGACCAGCTGCCCTATTTCTCCGACCTCGACGCCGCGCAGCGCGCGAGTGTGCAACTCGTCGTGCAGACCGCGGTGGTCAACTTCGTCGAGTGGATCCAGGACCCCGAGGGCAATGTGAAGTTCACGGTCCAGGCCTTCCAGGTGGTCCCGCAGGATCTCGCCCGCCGCATCACGCTGCTGCAGACCGTCGAGATGGTCCGCGTGGCCATGGAGTTCTTCGAGAAGTGGCTGCCGCTCCTCGCCCGCAACGATGCCCAGCTCCGTGCGCTGACCGAGTCGGTGCTGCGCTACGGACGCGAGATCGGTTTCGCCGCGGCGGCGATCTACGCCTCGGCCGCGGAATCACGTGGAGCGTGGGACTCCCGGCTCGAGGCCCTCGTCGTCGACGCGGTGGTCCGCGGCGACACCGGGCCGCAATTACTCTCTCGCGCAGCGGCGCTCAACTGGGACTCGGATGCGCCGGCCACCGTGATAGTCGGGACGCCGCCGCCGGAACAGAACGTGTCGGTGCCACTGGCGATCCACAACACGGCCAAGTCCTTCGACCGGTCGGCCCTGTCGGTGGTGCAGGGTTCGGTGCTGGTGGCCATCGTGAGCGGTCCCGCCCGTCCCACCGAGAAGTTCGTCGGCGCACTGCTCTCCCACTTCGCCGACGGTCCGGTGGTGATCGGTCCGACCATGCCGAACCTCGGCAGCGCGCACTCGAGTGCCACCGAGGCCATGGCCGGGATCGAGGCGGTGGCCGGGTGGCCGAGCGCGCCGCGGCCGGTCCACAGTCTCGAACTGCTACCCGAGCGCGCGCTCAACGGCGACGAGTCAGCGATGACCGCTTTGATCGAATCCCTCGTCCAGCCGCTCGCCGAGGGCGGTGCGACGCTGACCACCACTCTCGAGGCCTACCTCGACTCCGGCGGCTCGGTCGAGTCCTGCGCCCGAATTCTGTACATCCATCCAAATACGGTTCGATACCGACTGAAGAAAATTTCGGAAATCACAGGACGTGACCCAACTAACCCGCGCGACGCCTACGTTCTGAGGGTCGCGTCGACGGTGGGTCGACTGACACACTTCCGGCACAAATCGCCAACATCTGCCACATGAGTCACACGGGTTTCATGTCCGATTCACCGTTTGTGCTGATAGGAGCCTCAAGAACACGGTTCGGTAACAAATCTCAGACTGATGACGAACCAGGTGACCTCTAGGTCTCCTTTGTGGGAACCCCACAAAAGCCCGCGACAAGCTTCATGCTTCTCCACACCCACATCCCACGGGTAAAGGGTGTTCTCTGGTCACGTGCTTTCGATGCTTGCTCCCGGACAGGGATCTCAGACACCCGGCATGCTCACGCCGTGGCTCGAATTGCCGGGCGCGCGTGACCAGATCGCCACCTGGTCCAAACAGACCCGTCTGGACCTCGAACGCCTCGGCACCACCGCCACGGCGGAGGAGATCACCGACACCGCAGTGACCCAGCCGCTCGTCGTCGTCGCCGCACTGCTGGCCTACGACGAGGTGCGCAAGCACGGTGAACTGCCCGCCGACGCCGTGGTCGCCGGCCACTCGGTCGGCGAACTCGCCGCCGCCGCGATCACCGGTGTCATCTCGGCCGACGAGGCCGTCACGCTGGCCGCGCTGCGCGGCTCGGAGATGGCGAAGGCGTGTGCCCTGCAGCCCACGACCATGGCCGCGGTCCTCGGGGGCGACGAGGCGGCCGTCCTCGCACGTCTCGACGAACTCGATCTCGTCCCCGCCAACCGCAACGCCGCCGGGCAGATCGTCGCCGCCGGCGCCGTCGCGCAGATCGACGAGCTGATCGCCTCGCCGCCGGAGAAGGCCCGGATCCGAAAGCTCGCGGTCGCCGGGGCGTTCCACACGCACTTCATGGCCCCGGCGCAGGACGCCGTCGCCGCAGCCGCCGCCCGCATCACGCCCGCCGATCCCACCCGGACCCTGCTGTCGAACTCCGACGGACAGCCGGTCACGAACGGCGCCGACGCGCTGGCCAAGCTGGTGGGACAGGTGACCAGGCCGGTCCGCTGGGATCTGTGCTCGGCGTACCTGCGAGACCACTCGGCACACGCCCTGGTGGAACTGCCCCCGGCAGGGACGCTGGTGGGCATCGCGAAGCGCGAGCTCAAGGGCACCCCCGCGCTGGCGCTCAAGGAGCCCGGCGACATCGCGAGGATCACCGAACTTGGATAGCGGTCGCGGGTAGTCCGCGACCCCCGGAACGTCGGCTTCACGTCGACGTGTCCAAGCGCGCGGACTTCTCTGTCCGTGCTGCGCTCCGGAAATCTCACATCCACGTAGGAAGACGAAAGGGAACCACACAGTGGCTGCCACCCAGGAACAACTCATTGCCGGCATCGCCGAGATCATCGAGGAAGTCACCGGCATCGAGCCGTCCGAGGTGACCCTCGAGAAGTCGTTCGTCGACGACCTCGACATCGACTCGCTGTCCATGGTCGAGATCGCGGTCCAGACCGAGGACAAGTACGGCGTCAAGATCCCCGACGAGGATCTGGCCGGCCTGCGCACTGTCGGCGACGCGGTCGCCTACATCCAGAAGCTCGAGAGCGAGAACCCCGAGGCCGCAGCTGCCATCAAGGCGCAGGTCGAGGCAGACGAGGCCTGATGACCCCCTCTTCCCTCCGCGAGTACTCCACGCTGGGTGGGAACTTCCCGAGTGTGGTGGTCACCTCCATGGTGGCCACCACCTCGTTGGGTGGGGATCTCGACTCGACCTGGAAGAACCTGCTGGCCGGCGAATCGGGCATCCGTGAGCTGACCGACGACTTCATCACCAAGTACAACCTCCCGGTGCGCATCGGTGGTCGTCTCCTCCAGGATCCCGCCGAGGAGGTCACGCGCATCGAATCCCGGCGGATGGCCTATGTCGAGCGCATCTCCCACGTGATGAGCAAGCGCCTCTGGGCGCAGGCCGGCGAACCCGACGTCGACAAGGACCGCCTCGCGGTCGTCATCGGCACCGGTCAGGGTGGCGCCGACGCGATGGTCGACGCAGTCCAGGCCATGGAGGGCACCGGCAACTACCGCAAGGTGTCCCCGCTCGCCGTCTCGATGGCGATGCCGAACGGACCGGCGGCCGTCGCGGGACTCAACGTCGGCGCACGCGCCGGCGTGATCACTCCCGTCTCGGCCTGTTCGTCGGGCGCCGAGGCCATCGCGCACGCCTGGCGGCACATCGTCATGGGTGACGCCGACATGGTCGTCACCGGCGGCGTCGAGGGTCACATCGACGCGGTGCCGATCGCCGCGTTCTCGATGATGCGGGCGATGAGCACCCGTAACGAGGACCCCGCAGCGGCGTCGCGACCGTTCGACAAGGATCGCGACGGTTTCGTGTTCGGCGAGGGTTCGGCGATGCTGATCCTCGAACGCGAGGAACACGCCCGCGCACGCGGTGCACATATCCACGCCCGCCTGCTCGGTACCGGCATCACCTCCGACGGATTCCACCTCGTCGCCCCCGACCCGAGTGGTCAGGGCAACGCGCGGGCCATGACGCGGGCCCTGCAGACCGCTGGTCTGCAGCGCTCCGACATCACCCACATCAACGCGCACGCGACGTCGACCCCCATCGGCGACACCGCCGAGGCCGCGGGCATCCTCGCCGCCATCGGACAGCACGCTGCGGTGTACGCGCCGAAGTCCGCGCTCGGACACTCCATCGGTGCGGTCGGGGCGCTCGAGTCGGTCCTGACGATCAAGAGCGTCGAGGAAGGCGTCATCCCGCCGACCCTCAACCTCGAGAACCTGGACCCGGAATGCGACATCGACGTCGTGCACGGTGAACCCCGGTACGGGCAGATCGATTACGCGATCAACAACTCGTTCGGTTTCGGTGGGCACAACGTGGCGCTCGCCTTCGGTCGCTACTGAGAATCACCGCCACACCCCCCGACACCCAGGAGACATCGATGACGACCTTGGCTCCCGTTGCCGGCCGCGAAGAAGCCGCCGATCCCCGCGACCCGCTGTTGCGGCTCACCAACTTCTTCGACGAAGGCACGATGTCGCTGCTCCATCCGCGCGACAAGTCGGGCGTCCAGGCCGCCGTCGGTCTGGTGCACGGGGTCCGTACGGTCTCCTACTGCACCGACGGCACCGTCATGGGCGGCGCCATGGGTGTCGTGGGGTGTGCGCACATCGTCAACGCCATCGACACCGCCATCACCGAACAGGCGCCGGTCATCGGCATCTGGCACTCGGGTGGCGCCCGCCTCGCCGAGGGCGTCGAGGCGTTGCACGCGGTGGGGCAGGTCTTCGAGGCGATGGTGCGCGCCTCGGGCTATATCCCGCAGATCTCGGTGGTCGTCGGCTTCGCCGCCGGCGGCGCCGCCTACGGCCCGGCGCTCACCGACGTCGTGATCATGGCGCCGGCCGGCCGGGTCTTCGTGACCGGCCCGGACGTCGTCAAGAGCGTCACCGGCGAAGAAGTGGACATGGAGTCGCTGGGCGGCCCGACCACCCACGGCAAGAAGTCCGGTGTCTGTCACATCGTCGCCGACTCCGAGCCCGACGCGCTGTGGCGTGCACGGCGTCTGGTGTCGACGTTCACCCAGCAGGGACATTTCGACCGCGAACACGCGCGGGCCGGCGACACCGACCTCAAGGCCCTGCTGCCGGAGTCGAATCGACGCGCCTACGACGTCCACCCGGTCGTCGAGCAGCTGCTCGACTCCGGTGTCGCGGCCGACGGCGAGACCCAGATCTCGAGTTTTGAAGAGCTGCAAGCCAAATGGGCACCGAACATCGTCGTCGGCTTCGGCCGGTTGTCCGGACGCAGCGTCGGGATCATCGCGAACAATCCGCTGCGGATGGGCGGCTGCCTCAACTCCGAGAGCGCGGAGAAGGCATCGCGTTTCGTCCGCCTCTGCGATGCCTTCGGCATCCCGCTCATCGTCATCACCGACGTGCCGGGTTACCTGCCCGGCGTCGGCCAGGAGTGGAACGGCGTCGTCCGCCGCGGCGCGAAGCTCCTGCATGCGTTCGCCGAGGCCTCGGTCCCCCGGGTCACGCTGGTGACCCGGAAGATCTACGGCGGCGCCTACATCGCGATGAACTCGCGTGCGCTCGGCGCCACCGCGGTGTTCGCCTGGCCGGGCTCCGAGGTCGCCGTGATGGGCGCGAAGGCCGCGGTGGGCATCCTGCACAAGAAGGCTCTCGCCGCAGCGCCCGACGACGAGCGTGAGGCCCTGCACGACCGCCTCGCCGCCGAGCACGAGGCGATCGCCGGCGGTGTCGGCCGCGCACAGTCCATCGGCGTGGTCGACGAGATCATCGACCCGGCGCACACTCGCAGCATCATCGCCGAGGCGCTCGCCGCGGCACCCGCGCGCCGCGGTCGCCACAAGAACATCCCGCTCTGACGCGTCGCACAGACGACGAAAGTGCCCCGGTCCTCGAGGACCGGGGCACTTCTCGTTGTCGTTCGTCCCCCTGCTAACCCACCCGCTGCTGCAACCAGGTGACCTCGGCGCCGGCACCGCCCATGCGGTACTGCTCGAGCGCGTTGTCCCACGCGGTTCCGAGCGCGCCTTCGAGTTCACCGGCGAGACCGGCGCTGTCGGGTTGCGATTCGATCATCGAACGCAACTGGTTCTCGCCGATGATGACGTCGCCGTTGGCGCTCGTGGAGCCGCGCCAGAGGCCGAGTCCCGGGACGTAGCAGAACCGTTCACCGTCGACACCCTCGCTGGGGTTCTCGGTCACCTCGAAACGCAGCGCCGACCACTCCCGCAGCGCCGTCACCAGACGAGCCGCGGTGCCGACCGGACCCGCCCAGTCGACAGTGGCACGCTGCATGCCGGGTTCGGCATCCTGTGCCGACCATTTCAGGTTGGCGCGCGCATTCAGGGTCGACGACAGAGCCCACTCCACATGCGGGCACAGCGCCACCGGCGCCGAGTGGATGTAGACCACTCCTGTTGTCATGTCCGCAAACTGATTCAGATTGCGCACCTTGTTCACCTCCGTTGTCGACGAGGAACGTCTTCCCCAACACACCTCGCGACAGCGGATATCACATTCGTAGGGTCAATTGTGCCCCATGATGCACGTGTTGCGCTAGTTTCTCCTGCGAGAAAAATTCAGTTCTGTGACGAGAGTTCATCAACGACACGATCGTTGAACTCGCTCCACAGCGGCTTCGCCCAGGGCCCGAAGAGCCGATCCGTCAGCACGACGCAGGCCGCGTCGAGGGCCGGATCCACCCAGAGAAACGTCCCGGCCTGACCGAAGTGCCCGAACGTCCGCGGGGAGTTCCTTGTCCCGGTCCAGTGCGGCGACTTCTCGGACCTGATCTCGAAGCCGATCCCCCAGTCGTTGGGACGGTGCTTGCCGTACCCGGGGACGAATCCGTCGAGTCCGGGGAACCGCACCGACGTCAGCGTCCCGAAGGTCTCCGGCGCCAGCAGGCGCGGATCCAGCAACTCGCGGGCGAAGGCCGACAGATCCGCCACGCTCGAGCGGGCGGCATGCCCGGCCGGCCCGTAGAGCGTCGTCGACGACATCTCCAGCGGCGCGCACACGGCTTCGGAGAGATAGCGGCCGAACTCGATACCGGTCGCCTCGGCCACGACCTCGGAGGCCACCTCGAAGCCCGCGCTCGAGTAGATCCGCTGCTCTCCCGGCGGCGCCTCGACCTCGCGGGTGTCGTAGGCCAGGCCGGACGCGTGCGAGAGCAGGTGGGCGAGGGTCGACCCCGACGGACCGGCCGGGTCGTCGAGCTCGACGGCTCCCTCCTCGACGGCGACGAGCACTGCGTAGGCCACCAGCGGCTTCGTGACCGACGCGAGCTCGTAGACGCGAGCGGGGTCGCCGAACTGGTCGGCGACCCCGTCGCGGGTGATGATCGCCGCCGACACGTGGTCGACGGGCCATTCCGTCAGAGAATCAAGGACAGACACATCGGGTCACGTTACCCGGGTGCTCACCAGTCCTCTTCGGTGTAGCGGATGACTCCGCGGATGTTCTTGCCGTCCAACATGTCCTGGTAACCCTCATTGATCTGGTCCAGACGGTACTGCCGGGTGATCATGTCGGCGATGTTGAGCTTGCCGATCTTGTACATCGACAGCAGCTGCGGGATGTCGAGCTTCGGGTTGGCACCGCCGAAGATCGAACCCTGCAGGTTCTTCTGGAGCAGGGTCAGCATGGCGAGATTGAGGTTGACATCGCTCTCGAGCATGTTGCCCATACCGGTCAGGACGCAGGTGCCGCCCTTTGCGGTGATGCCCATCCACAGGTCGACGTCCTTGCCGTGGACCTCGCCGACCGTGACGATCACCTTCTGGCACATGCCGCCGTGAGTGGTCTCCGCAATCGCCATGGCCGCCTCTTCGACCGTTGCGAAGGCCGCGGTGGCCCCGAACTTGAGCGCCTGCTCCCGCTTCCACTCCGCCGGGTCGATGGCGAACAGGTTGCGGGCGCCGGAGATGACCGCGCCCTGCAGGGCCGCGGTACCGACGCCGCCGACACCCACGATCGCGACGTCCTCCCCCGGTCGTACGTCGCCGCTGCGGGTCGACGAGCCGTAACCGGTGGGGATGCCACAGCCGCAGAGCGCCGCGACCTCGAACGGGATGTCCTTGTCGATCTTCACCGCCGAGGCCTCGTGCACGACCATGTACGGCGCGAAGGTGCCCAGCAGCGTCATCGGGTAGACGTTCTCGCCGGCGGCGGTCTGGATCCGGAAGGTGTTGTCCGACACCGCCTCGCCCTGCAGCAGCATGGCGCCGAAGTCGCACAGGTTGGCCATTCCCGACTGACACGACGGACACTTGCCGCACGACGGGATGAACGACAGCACGACGTGGTCGCCGACCTCGAAGTCGGTGACTCCCTCACCGACCTCGGCCACGACGCCCGCGCCCTCGTGACCACCGAGGATCGGGAACCCGGCCATCGGGATGCCACCGGTCATCAGGTGATGATCGGAGTGGCACATGCCGGCGGCTTCCATCTTGATCTTGATCTCGTGGGCCTTGGGATCGCCGATCTCGATGTCCTCGATCGCCCACGGCTTGTTGTGCTCCCGCAGCAATGCACCCTTTGTCTTCACTGAACTCCTCCGTTCGAACCCGGCGACGTCTCGCACCGGGAGGATCTACTCACTCCGACGGTTGCCGCCATGACGTGACAGTAGTCACTCAACCACAAAATTGGAACGTGTTCTAGTGCGTGTTTCTTGGCGCTTCGATGCCCGAGGCGGTCGGGACGGACGAGACCACGAGGACCTGGGCGCGAGTGCTCGCGCCCAGGTCGGAGGGTGTCGATGTCGCCGAGGATATGCGACGACAGTGGATACGACGGCGTCAGTCGGCCAGGCCGGCGTCCTTGCTGCCGTAGCTCTGGCGCAGCGTCGGCTTGACGACCTTGCCACCGGCGTTGCGCGGCAACTCATCGACGATGACGATGTCCTTCGGGTGCTTGAACCGCGCGAGGTTCTCGTTGAGGTACGGATCGAGGTCGGCGAGCGTCAGGTCCTCGACGCCTTCGGCGAGCACGACCACCGCGACCGGCACCTCGCCCCACTTCTCGTGTGCGCGACCGATGATCGCCGCCTCGGTGATGCTTGGATGCCCGAAGAGGACGTTCTCGACCTCGGCGCAGTAGATGTTCTCGCCACCGGAGATGATCATGTCCTTGGCGCGGTCGACGACGTAGAGGAAGCCCTCCTCATCGGCACGGACCAGGTCACCGGAGTGGAACCAGCCGCCGGCGAAGGCGTCGGCGGTGCCTTGCTCGTTCTGCCAGTACCCCTTCATCATGTTCGGGCCGCGGTAGACGATCTCCCCGACCTCACCCTGCGCGACGTCGTTGCCCTCGGGGTCGACGATGCGCGCGGTCACGGCCGGGACGACCTTGCCGATGGAGCCGATCTTGCGCAGGGCATCCTTGCCCTCGAGTACGCAGGTGATCGGCGACATCTCGCTCTGTCCGAAAACGGCGACGTTGAGCGCCTCCGGGAAGGTCTCGTTCATCGCGTTCAGGACGGTGTCCGACGCCGGGGCCGCACCCCAGCTGATCACACGTAGCTTGAGATCACGCGGCTTGGCCTGCTGCGCGGCACAGACGGCCTGCCACTGTGCGGGCACCAGGAAGATCGAGGTGGTGCCCTCGCGCTCGATGGTGTCCAGCATGTCGTCGGGGTCGAAAGCGCCGAGCGGATGGATCACCGAGAGGGCGCCCATGTAGAACAGGGGCGCCATGGCGCCGAGGCCGGCGATGTGGAACATCGGGGCAACACACGAGCCGATGTCGTCGGAACGGGTCTGCAGGGCCTGCAGACAGGTGACCGCCTGCGCCTGCATGTTCGTGTGGGTGAGCATGGCGCCCTTGGGCTTTCCGGTCGTGCCCGAGGTGTACATGATCAGCGCGACGGTCTCCTCGGGAACGTCGATCTCCTCGAGATCCGACGAATCCTCGGCGACGAGCGCCTCGTAGTCGAGGGAGTTGTCCTTGTCCGAACCGCCGACCACGATGGTGTGCTCGATCGCTCCGGTGGAGGCGGCCGCGGCGTCGGCCAGCGGGGCGAGCAGGGTCTCGGTGACGATCACCTTCGCGCCGCTGTCGTTGACGAGGAACGCGACCTCGGCCGGGCTCATCCGGATGTTCACCGGCACGGGGATGGCCCCGATCAGGTTCGCGCCCAGAACCGCTTCGACGTACTCCGAGCGGTTGAGCAGGACGATCAGCACACGATCGCCGAACTGCACGCCGCGGCGGCTCAGCGCGGCCGCGAAGGCGCGGCTGCGCTCGTCGAGTTCCTTCCAGGTGGTGACGTTGCCCAGGAACTTCAGCGCCGCCTTGTCCGGGGTCATGAAGGCGTGGCGGCGGATCTGGTTGTTCCAGTGGTTGCGGCGCGAACGCAGCGGCTCGGTGGCCAGGTCGCTGAAGGTGTCGACGGTCGCGGTCATACGATCGGTCTCCTCGTTGTCTCTCTGGTGGTGATGGGGTCGGGAACGGTTGTGGTACAGCGATTCCGACGTGTCGCAGTGCTCACTTGGAGGCGCCGGCGAACGCGGTGATGGCCGCCTGGAACTCCGGGGACTGGAGCAGTTCGGTCTGGCCGTCGAGTTCTCGTTCGATCGCGGCCTCGAAACCGGACATCGTGTGCGCGTCGAGCGCGGCCTTCGTGAGCCGGAGCGCCGCGGCGCTCTTGCCGGCGAGCTTGCGGGCGACCTTGCCGACCACCTCGTCGAGCGCGGCACGGTCCTCGACGACGCCGTTGACGAGTCCGGCGTCGAGAGCCTCTGCGGCACGCAGCTTCTCACCGAGCAGCGCCAGCTCGTTGGCTCGCACGCGGCCGACGGCCGTGGCGAACGACATCGAGGCCGCGCCGTCGGGCATCAGACCGATGTTGACGAACGCGAGCAGGAAATACGACCTGGCCGTCGTGTAGATGAGGTCGGCACCGAGTGCGAGCGACGCACCGATCCCGGCGGCCGCACCGTCGACCGAGGCGATCACCGGGACCGGGACCGAACGCACGGCCCGGATGAGATCAGAACCTCCGGAGATGATCTGACGCGCCTGCGTCGGAGTGAACCCGGAGGCGCCGCCCGCGGTCGACTGTCCGGCGAAGCCCCGGACATCGGCGCCCGCACTGAAACTGCCGCCCGCGCCGTCGAGCACGATCACGCGGACGTCGTCGCGAGTCGACCACTCCGCCAACGTGTCCTCGATCGCCTGATGGGCCCCGCCGTCGAGGGCGTTCATCCGTTCCGGACGAGAAATCGTCAGGCGCCCGATCCCGGAGTCGTCCACCGATGTGATGACTCCGCCGCGCGTGATCTCTTCGCTCACTGCTCTCCCCACTCCAGGCCGGCTTCTCGGTAGACACAGCCCCCCGCATCTGTGCCATCGCCTAGACTACTACCACAATGCGACGCAGATCACGAGAATCTCGGTTAACTTATCAGACCCGCAAGCCGGGCTCTCCTGCAGTTTTGCCGGTCGATGCCGAAATCTGTCACGAGAACGTGGTCTCCGGATAGGCTCTGTCGTCATGACCGCACGTCCGCAGACGTCGCGCCCGGACACCGGCGCCCGGCGTCGCCGTCCCGCCGACCGGCGACGCATGATCGTCGACGCCGCGGCGAAGGCCTTCAGCGACGGCGGGTACCACGCGGTGCGGCTCGACGACATCGCCGACGCCGTCGGCATCTCCACCCCGGCGCTGTACCGGCATTTCCCGAACAAGTACGCACTGTTCGCCGAGACCACCGCCGACCTCGCGACCGGCCTGCGCGACGTTCTCGACACCGTCCCGGAGGGGTCGCCCGAGGAGTTGCCCGCACTCCTCGAGGCGATCACCGCCACCTCGTTCGACAATCGCCGCCGCGGTGGGCTGTACCGGTGGGAGTCGCGCTACCTCGAGCCCGCCGACGCCGCGATCGTCCGCGATGTCGTCGTCCACCAGCATCGTCGTGTGCGTGCCGCCGCCCGCCGGCTGCGCCCGTCGCTGACCGATCTCGACGCCAATCTCGTTGCCGCCGCAATGATCAGCGTCGCGGCAAGTCCGACAACGCATCGCGCCTCGTTGCCGGCCCGCGAGGCGACGGCGTTGATGTCGGCCGCCGCGATCGGCCTGCTCGAAGTCGAGCTGCCAGAGCCGACCGACCCCGAGCCGCCGTCGGTGACCGGACTCGCCCCGGCTGCCAAGCGCGAGGTCATCCTGACCGAGGCGATCGAGCTGTTCGCCGCCCGCGGGTTCCGGGACGTGACGATCGAGGACATCGCACACGCGGCCGACCTGCCGGCATCAGGCGTGTACCGCCACTTCCCCAGCAAGGTCGCCATTCTCGAGGCCTCGTTCTGGCGCGCGACCGACCGGGTCACGTCGGCCATCTCCGACGCGCTGGCGGCGTCGACCACGCCCCGCGAGGCGATCGCCGCGATGGTCGCCTCGTACGTCCGGTTATCATCCAGCGCAACCGATCTCATCGCGATCTACGAGACCGAGATCGGGCACACGACTCCACAGGCACGCGAGGAACTACGCAACCAGCAGCGGATCACCGTGGACGAGTTCGCCACCTGGCTCACCCGCGTCCGCGACGAGCTGTCGCTCTCGCAGGCGCGGTTCCTCGTACACGCTTCCCTGAACGTGGTCACCGACCTGTCGCGTCAGTCCCTACCGCCCTCCCCCGACCGGATCGACGCACTGGCGATGCGGATTCTGTTGCACGGCTGACTATCTGATGACCGGCAAGCACGCCGAACCTCGCTCCCTGATCCGAAAGAACTGCAGAACCCGAGAGACGTGCTGTGCCACTGCTCCCTGAGGTGCGAGCGAAGCGAGAGGGTCCTATAGCTTGTCAAGTGCTCCGAGGTCAGTGGTGAGGTCGCGGAACACTTCGCGGGCGATGTAGCGC